>NZ_JAAOMA010000049.1:0-33589 GCF_011602385.1 Chromobacterium fluminis
TGCTGAACCCCTGCGGCGGCACCCAGCATCTCGCCCAACTTGCCGCCGACGCCACCCGCGCCAGCCTTGCCGCCCTCGAGTCCTGGCAGCCGGCCAGCCAACCCGCCCAGGGCGGCGCCGCCGATCCACTTCGCCGCACCGCCCACAATGCGCTTGGCAGCCACCAGCCCCACCGCGCCAGCGGCCACCCCGCCCAGCGCGGCCAGCTGCGGATGCTCTTTAGCCAGCGCGCCGCCCAGTTGCAGCACGGTGGAGGCAAAACTGGCTGCGGCATCCGTTGCCGGACGCACCGCATTACCGACTTGAACCATGGCCGCGTTAAAATCCGCCGCCACCGCCTCCCACTTGGAATTGCTCAATTCATCGCGGGACTTCTTATCGTCGGCCAGCTTTTTACCGCCGTCGGTGGACTGAATCTTGCCCAGGTCTTCTTTGATCTGGCCGCCATATTTGATCTGCGCCAGCGCGCCCATGCGCGCTTGCTGGTCCGTCATGATGTCGGCTAGGCCGGCCATTTTCATGTACGCGTCCAGCGCCTCGTTTTCTTCGGCCTTGTTCTTGCTGTCACGAATCTTGGCTTTGACCTGCTCCATCTTCTTGCGCTTGCCAGGGTCTTTGTCCGACTGCATGCGCTCAGTCAGGGTGATGAACGCGTCTATTGGGTTGTAGCCCTTCTTGATGTACGCCTTCATCGAGCCTTGCAAGTCAATGCCGGCATCGGAGAACTTCTTGTCCGTATCCGGCGCGGTAATCTTGGCCAGCAGGTTTTTGAAGTTGTTGGCGGCGCTGTCCGGGTCTCCGGTCAGCTTGACTTGGGCTTGCAAGCTGGCGGCGATATAGCGCACCGCCGCCGGGCCATCGAACCCTAACGCTCCCGTTGTCGCCAGCAATTCCGGCATAAACTTGGCCATCTTGTCGGACTCGAATGCGCCGATATCGCCGGCTACGGCCACCTCACCCATGGACTTGCGCATCTGCTCCGGCTTGACGCCATTCTGGCCAAACGCATAGATCAGCTTGGCAGCGTCGGTTGGGTCCATTTTCTGCCCTCGGATCAACTCCGCCAGCAGCTTGCCATGGCCCAGGGCTTCACCGGAGTCCATGCCCTGCGTCACCAGGCCGTTAATGGCCTGCGCCAGCTGGGCCGGGTCCATGCGCGCGCCCTGGCTCCGGCTATCCCCAACAGCCAAAGCCATGATGGCGTCGGCCATCTTGCCTTCGTCGGCCTTGCCGGCGATGCCGGCCTTGATCGCAATATCGCGAATCTCCGCCTGAAAGTCGCCGCTGATTTTGGTCGGGATCGCGGTAGCGCCCACCACCCCGGCGCCGGCCGTCATACCCAGCCGCACCCCGCTTTGCAGGTTCTCGCGCCCGGCTGTCTTCCACTGCATCGCCTTTTCGGTCTGTTGCAGCTTTCGCATGGCGCGATCCAGATCGCCAACATGGACACCCATATCCTTCAACTTACGGATATTGGCGTCCAGCGACTGGCGCAAGGGACTGGCGGCGCTGGTCGTCTTCTTGACCGCGTCGCCCAATAGCAGCGTCTGGCGGCTGGCATCGCCCACCGCCCCGGCAGTGTCCTTCAACGCCGCTCGAGTCTGCTGCAACTCCTGCCGTTTGCCTTCATACGCCTGCTTGGCGCGCGCCGCCGCGGCCTTGGCCTTCTCCAGTTCGGCGGACAAACCTTGCTCCGCCGCGCTGGCTTGCTTGGCCGTGGCAATGTCTTGCTTTTTGGATGCGGCCGCCGCCCTGGCTTCTTTACTGGCCGTGGCCGCCGCCTCGGCTTGCTGCTTGAGCGCCAACACTTCCATTTGGCTGACATTCGCCCCCGCGCGCGCATCCTGCCAGGCGGCCCGCTTGACCTCGGCCAGACCGGCGGCGCGCCTCGCCGTCTCTTGCAAGGCTCTGTGCTCCGCCTCTAGCGCCGGCACCGCCTCGGCCCGCCCCATGGATTCGCGCTTGGCCTCGGCCAATTTGCGCGCCAACTCGGAGACGTTGCCGGTGGCGGACTTCCAATCGCCTTCCAGGCCCGCCACCTCGCCGCGCAGCTTGCGCACCCCTTCCAGCCCAATCCGGCGGCTGGCGGCATCCGCCGCCGCCACTTCGCGCTGCAAGCGCTGGGTCTCACCGATCAGCGCCTTAAGCCCCGAGGTGTTGCCGGCGGACTTCTGCAACTCATCGAATGATTGCTTGGTCTTCCCCACCGCCTGGCCGAGGCTTGCAGAAACTGCGCCGCCGATTACAATGCCTACAGCAATATCATTACTCATCGGGAATTCCTACATCATGGATGCAAAGAAAATCATTGATTGGGCAGCATGGATTATCGTGCTCATCCCCGCGCCCATCGGGGCGTACATCAATGTACGAGACAACGGCTTCAGCTTGGCCAATGCCGGATGGGGCGCGCTGGGCGCGGTGCTGGTCAGCAGCTTTTCCATTGTTGCCATCGCCGGCTTTTTCTTCCTGATTTACAAAATCTTCCGGCCCAGCAATTAATCCAGCCAGTCGTCCAGTTCATCAACCCTGAGCGCATCGATCACCGACGGCGGCCAGCCATAACGCTTGGCCAGCTCACGCCGTACCGCCTTCCATTCCGAAAGCCCCCACTTAACGGTTTCACTCTTCGCTAGATAGCCGAAGGTAGGCTTTCGTTAATTTGCCATAGTCGCGCTTCAGCACCTGGCGAAGGTCGTCCGGCGCACCGCCCAGCAAGCTGGCCAAGATGTGCAACTCGAACTTGGCGTCATCGCCGCCCGCCAGTTGGCGCGCGTCCAGTTCATCGCCCACCGTCGGCGCTCGCATGGTCAGCGTGTTGACCTTCACGCCGTTCAGTTCAATGGCTTTCGACAGCTTGATGGTTTCCGGCTTGATTTCAATCATCGTTGTACCCCTTTAAATGACAACACCCCGCACAAAGCGGGGCGTTGAGTTAATACCGTACCGGCTCAAATACCCAGCGCGGCGCGCTCGGCGGCCAGTTCGTCCTTGCCATCGATGACGCGGATATTGTTGAGCGGGTCGATCTCGAACACCACCGCGCCATCCGCTGCCAGCTTGTAAAAGTCCAGACTGATGTTGTACTTGGTTTCGTTTTTCTTGCCCGGCTCCCACGTCCCCATATCGACTTCCGTCAGCAGGCCGCGGATATCCACCTCCACCCCCACCACCTTGCCGCGGCGGTCGGTAAATGCACCGCGGAAAGTGCCATTAAAGCCACCACCATCCGCCAACCCGAAATAGGACAGGGACTCACGGTCAAAGCCGGTCAGGGTAAAACCGCCCTCCAGCTTCTCCAAGCCCACCGCCATATCCACTTCCGCATCCGTACCGCCGCCGCGGTGCGACTCGGTCTTGCGCTTGAGCTTGGGCAGTTGCAATTGCGACACTTTGCCGGCGTAACTGCGGCCGGCAATGTGCAAGTTCATGTTCGTCAACGTATCCGGAACCATCGTTTTTCCTTTTCCTTAGGCGGTCAGCACTTCGCCAATCCACTGATTAGTCACTTCCACCAGGAAGTTGGGGTTTTCAGCCGGCGGCACGTCGGTAAAACGAATACGCCAGTAAACCTTGCCCTCCTCCAACTGGGTGGGCGTGTTCAATTCCGGGTCCGGGTACACTTCGAAATTGATTACCGCCCCCATGGCCTTCAAGTCGCGCATGAACGCGGCCAACCCGTCGGACACGTCTTTGACGTAGGTCTTGGTAATGCCGCGGTCAACCGCCCACTGGTGGCCCGCCAAGATGGCGTCCATCACCATGTCGCATGTCCGGACGCGCGTGACAAACGACCACTTCGGATCAGACGACAAGGTGCGGTTGCCCCACAGCCGGAAACCGCCCTCGCGGATGATGGTGGAGATGGATTCCCGGTTCAGCAGGTTAGCGCGGCAAGTCGGATCGCCGTACAGGTATTCCACCGCGCGGCCCGTTCCGAGGACGTCGGCAAATGCGGTATTGGATGGACTGCACCAGAAGCCGCCATTGCCGCTGCCCTGCTCGCCGTCCTTGGCCGCGAACAAGCCCGCCGTGGCGGCGGAGGCCGGCAACAGCATTTCCTTGCTGGTCAGGTTGTCCCAAACCTTGATGCCGCCCGCATCCACCATATACAGGCGCTTGCTGCCGAAGTTCTTCGCGTACTTGATGGCGTCGTCGTCGGTCGTGTCCGGGCCGTCGATGACGGCGACAGCGCGTAGCTTGCCGGCCAGGCTGTCCATGGCAGCGGCCACCGGCTGCTTGGCCGAATGCCCCGGCGCGACGATCAGACGCGGATGCAAGCCGAACTCGGACTTGCCATTGAGCAGGGCTTGCAAGCCAGTGCGGGCGCCGCTGGCGGCCTCGCCGCCGATCACCGCGCTGATGCGCTCCCCTTCGCTGGACTTTTCGTCCACCCCCACCGCCACGATGGCCGCCGAAGTCTTGGCGAAGATGGTTTTCATCTGCTGGAAGATGCGGCTACCTTCGCCATAAGCGGCGGAAGCCTCGCGCAGGTTGGTTATCTTGCGGGCCTGATTGGGCTGGGCCAGGCCAGCGCCGGGCTTGAACTCATCCACCAGGCCGATAATGGACGAAGACGGCAACGCGATAGTCCGGGGGCCAGTATCTACCAACGTCACAGTGACGCCATGGTACAAATCAGGTTTCGCCATTTCATTTCCTTTGGGCGTAAAAAAACCCGCTTACGCGGGGCAGAGTTTTATGTAATCGCAATTCAGGGCGCTGTCGGCCACTCTATTGCGGCAGGGTAGCCAGGTTGCTGGGGGACTCTGGACAACATCACGCGGTAACGCTTCCAGCTTTTCATGGCAGCCAATTCCGCCGGCGTAGCCATTTCAAGTTCTACCGCATCCTCAAGCGGAACAATTGCGGCATCGGCCACCGCCCGGCGACTGGCGGTTTCAGCCTCCACCGTCAACGCTTGCGCGGCTCTCTGTGCCACCGCATCTATTTGCCAGCCACGCCCTACCCAGATCGCGAAGGACGGAGGCTCCAGTTCGGTCGCCTGTAAACTATCCGGCGTATCGCCTATCTTCGCCGTCACCGGCTGCGCGCTGGCTTGACTCCACAGCTTGATAGTGCGGAAATCAGCCGCCAACTGCCAGCCATTATCACGATAAACCGCCACTTGTTTGTCACCGGCCGGAGGCGGCTCTTGCTCCGTGGCATGAGCCGGAATCAGCCATGTTTCCTCCACATCTAGCGGGGAGAGGTTTGCCGTTGTGATGCCTAGAAATTCCCCCGTATCAGGGTGATACGCATAAACCGATTTCTGCTTATTCATATCTATTCTCACGTTTTAATGCACGCCAAAAGCGCGATGTTTCGAGGCCGGGTTTCACTACCGCCCGCCGCCGAGGTTGCCCCGCCGCTCTGATAGAATGGCCCATCGGCATCGCCCGCAATGCCGATACCACCAGACGCCCAGGCACCATTCAATGCATGACTGTGGGACTGGAAGGAATCGGCTTGAGCCGAACCCAAAACCCTGCCGCTATCGACATTACGGCCTCCATCCCATCCTCGAATGAACTCACCGCGCAAATCAGGAAGATTGAATGTTGTAGTGCCATTCCCAGCACCGTAACGAGTTCCAATCGCTGCAAACAAATTGGCATAGCTCGTGCGAGAAACCGCAGAACCATCAGCGAACAACCAACCCGCTGGCGCGCTGCTCATCGCGAAATAGGCGACAGCCCCAGCTGATGCGGTACCTGCGGCAAAATCCGCTTTGGTGACACCATCAACAATGCCGTAACCCGCCAATGTCGTAGACTTATCAGCCTTAGACGCAGGGTCAAAATTGTCAGAATGCCAAAACGCGCGCCACGGCGACCAGGCTAAACCATCCGTCCTATTGCGCCAGCGCACCGATCCATCATATGAGTACTCAGTCTGAACCACCCCCACACTGCCGCCACCATCATGAACAACAACGGTTCGAGTTGCCCCCTGATACGACACCTGCCACACACCGAAAGAGAGGAGGCCATCCAACTGGTCAACAGTAACCGTACCGCGATACATCATCACATCTGCTGCCCGCGCAGCATCCTTGATGCCATATCCCACCAAAGTGTCCGGCTTGCCCCGTCCAATTTTCGACCAGTCCAGCACCGGAATATCATCTGCTGCCAGCTGCCGGCCAGAGGTAGCCCTCCCCTTTTTATCCACGGTGAGAACCGGATAAGTACCGGCATCCACGCCGGAATCCGCCAGCGTCATCGCCGCACTGACGTTGCCCGCGCCGTCAAACTGAACGAACCAACTACCGTCACCGATCATCGCGATTTTGCGCGGGCTGCTCAGCTTGTTGGCGTTCTCAACGGCCAGCGCGCCGGATACCGCGTCGTCCAGACGCTTCTTAAGCAGGGCCGTACGGTTGGTCAACGCCTGAATCGGCATGTTGTCCGGGCAGTCCGGCCCGCCGGTCAGCACCGCGTCTTCCGCAAAATAGGGAACACGCGCCCACTCTTCCTTGTCGTTCAGATACCCCATAATCTTCCTTTCACACTTGACCCCGCGAAAACACACCGTCGCGCTTGCCGTAGCCGTTACGCGTCAGCGCCGCGCGGCTGAAGTCCAACGCGACCAGCCGGCAACGACTGGCCGCAATGCCTTCCAGCATCGTGCGCGCGATCTTGGCTTGCTGGTTGGTCAGCAGGCTGTAACAGATGACGCGGTATTCTGCCCAGTGCGCTCCGCGCAGCCCGCGCCGGTTGTACGCCTCTCGGCGCCGTTTGCCATCACGGCGATAGCCGCTGCGCCCTTCCTCTATATCCACCTCGCCCAAACCCAGGTCGCGGAACACCTGACGAACAGCGGCCACCGTTCCCTTGCGTTGATGCACTCGGAGAGACGAACGAATCAAAGCCCGTTGCCGCTCCTCGTTACTGGCCGCGTTAAAATCGTCCACGCTCCAGGCCCACGCCAACCAGGGCAGCAGATGGGCCGGACAACGCTCACTGTCCGCCACCATGCGCAACCCCTCGGCATCCACGCCCAGTTCACCGGCATCCGCCAACGCCACTTCCAGCGGCGTTTTATTCGGGGGCAACAACTTGCTCATCATCGCAGCTGCCCCCCATCACACAGCGGGTATTCCCCTATCTGGCAACGAACATCTTCAAGCGGCGCATGGATCACCACCCGATCCACCCCAGGACAATGCAAGGCGGCATCAATAGCAGAGCGCGGCACCAGGGCACCGATGCGGCGGCGCTCTGCCAGCATGGCGTTCAAGCGTTCTCGCGCGGCCTCCAAGCCGCCGCTGGCCTGCTTGCCGCCGTCCTGCCATTCAATAGTCGCATCCACCTGAAACCGCAGCGGTCGCGCCGGCAGAACTTCCACGGTGTCGCAAATGGGGCGCACGTTTTCATCGTTCAACGCCGCAGCGACCACAGCCAGCACGTCGGCTCCGGCCACACCGTCCCCACGGCGATCCAGCAACCACACACGCACGGTTCCCGGAGGCGGAGGAGCCGGCCCGGTGGAGCTCGCCCCCTCCACAGCCACATCCAACACTTCGCCGCTCGCGCTCAAAGCGTGAAATTTATACGCCCCGGACGGACCCGCCACGCTCATCCCTTCCAATGCCATCTGGCAGCGGTAACGCAAGCGCTCGTCATCTTCCCAAAGCGGCTCCACCGGCGGCGTTGCTTCGGCATCGCCTCCATGGATCAGCAAGCGACTTACCCCAAAGTCCGCCGCGCGGTTGTCCAAGTCCGCCTTTTCCGCATACGCCAACATGCTGGCGCGGGCGGCGTCATTGGCGCGGGCGATACTCATCATTTCGTCATAGGCGGCCAACTCCAGCAACTTCACCGCCGCGTCCGATTCCAACACGGCGGTGTACTCCGGATAGAGGGTCTTGAATCGCTCCAGCTTGGCCGCGTAGATATCCTCAAAATCCACCTCCACCAGCAGGTCTGGCGGCGGCAACTTGGACAGATCGATCATGCGTTCACCTCCAGAATCCGGGCCTCGCCTTGGTAGTCGCACTCAACCACAAAGCCAAAGCGTCCATCTATCACCGACACCAAGCGCACCCGCTTAAGCTTGATACGCGGCTCCCAGCGCGCCAGCGAACGCGCGGCCTCGGCCTGTACCGCCGCCACCCACCCCGCATGTCCGGGCTGGTCCACCATCCGCGGCAGCTTGCTACCGTATTCCAAGCGACGGCGCCGGCTCCCTATCGGGGTACTCAGGATGTCCGCTATCGACTGCCTCAAGTGGTCCAGCCCGTCCAGCGGCCGGCCGGTATGGCGGCACATGCCCAACATGGCTTATTCCTCGCGCGTAAATTCCGGGTGTTGCTCCAGATACTGGATGATGGCTGGCTCGCTGGTCGTGACCGCGAACCCCTCCACCGCCACAGCCACGCCATCCGGCGTAATCAAGGTACGGCTTTTAAAAGCTTGGTCCCTGAACTTCACCTCGCCCCCCGCTTTACCACCCTTTACAGGCTTTGCATCCATTTCATTCCCTCCAAGTTTCGCTATTGCGCCGGCCCAGTAAGGGCACCGTCGCCCTGCTCCATATGCCCATGCGACTGCAAGCTGACGTCGCCGGCCCGCACATCGCCCGCAGCGGTAACGGAGCCGCCGAAGCTGGCATTGCCGCCACCGCCCGCCCCTTGCTGCAACCCGCCGCCGATCTTGAGATTGCCCACTACCTCGACCTCGGGCGCATCCAGCTTGATCGACGGCGCCGTAACAGTCACCGCGCCGCCGCTGCGGATATTGATCACATCGGCGTTTTCGACCGACACCACCTTGCTACCCGCCACTCTCCACGCGCCGGCGGCGTGGTCGTACTCCGCCACCGCGCCGTCCGGCATCTGCCAGCCGATGACATCCGGCCGGCCGTCGCCATCAAAGGCCGAGGTGTAATAGCCCACCAGCGCGAACCCTTGCGCCGGGTCGCCGCTGGGGTTGAGCAAAACCGCCTGCTCCCCCGGACTCGGCGGCCGCCAATGCCGAGCGGCGCCAGCGGCCACCGCAAACCACGGCACCCAGTCCGACACCCAGCCGTCCGACTCCACCCGCACCCGCGGCGGCGACATCTGCACCGCGGCCACACTGCCAGCCATCAGTACATTGGCAACCTGGCGGTCCAGTTCCGACAGTTCAAAGCTCATGGGCCGACGACCTCCGCCACACCAGGACCGGACACATTGCCAACGCCTGTCGGTGCGAAGGGGAAAATCAGCTCGCCGGGCTCGCCCACGTCGATTTCATGCACCCATTCAATCAACCAGACCAGATAGCCTTCCAGCTGCGGTTTAAACCCGTCCGGCCCCACTTGCCGCAGCCGGGCCGGCGTTAGCGGCTGGCCGAAGTTTTTCGCGCGGTACACTTCCAGCGCCACCCGCGCCGCCATCTGGGGCGCGTCGAACTCTGCCCCGGCCAGCGCCGGGTCCAGCACCAACCGCGCTTGGATGGTTGCCACCAACGCCAACTGGTCCGCGCCCATATCGCGCCCCGGCTCGAACTCGGACAACTCCAACGCCAGCATGGGCAGCGGCAACGTGTCGCTCTCCATGTCCGGGTAAAACCCCACCCGCACACCTGGCAGCGCCTGCGCCAGGTGCTGTTCGATGGCGCTTTGCAAGCTCTTGATCATTGGGTTGCCTTTCTGATTTCCCAGCGGATTTCTTGCTCCAGAATCTCCAGCAAGCGTTGCCGGGATTCCTCCGCAACTTCACGGAACACCGATTCCGCCGCGGCGTCCCATTCCACCTTGACCTTTTCGTATGCCTCACGCCGTTGCGTGACCCAATACTCCCTAGCCCTCGGGCCCTTGGGCACAACTCGGACCAACTTGCCTTGAACCGTCGCCAGCAATTTTTCTTTAGGTCCGTTGACCACCACCTTCCGCTTAACCGTCATCCAGCGCCCGGTGCGACGGTAGACGCCACCGGGATCGCGGTAGCGCATCACCCAGGCGCCAGGGAAGCGATGCCGCCCCACCGTCACCCCGGCGCGGGTCTGGCGCGCACTGCCCAGCCGGCCGGCTTCAATTGGATTGAGGCCCAGCCAGACCTTGCCGTGCATTTGGGAGCGCAAGAAGAAATACACCCGCTGCTTGATGACTTTCTGCGGAATGCGGGTAGCCGTGCTCAAGCGTTTGGCCACATGCACCCGCACCCAGTTTCCGGTTTTGCGCAAGGCGCGGCGCCAGGCGTTTTGAAAGGCGGCGTCGCTCAGCCCTTGATAAAGCGCCTGAAGCGGCTGGATATCAATTTCGTTCTTCAAGCGGAGCATGCCGCCCTCCTTTACACCAGACGTCCGGCCAGGCCGGCGGCGGCCTTGGCGTTGTTGCCGCCCTTGCCGCGCAGGATGATGGCCGTCAGGCCGGAACCGTCAGGCTGCAAATCCAGCACCTCGAACTCCCCGTGTTTGCCCACCGTCAGCACATCGCCTTCCCGCACCCTTGCCGCCACATTGTCGCGGACAGTGAAGTGAGGTTCGCGAATGTGGGTTTTCATGCCGCCCAGCGACGGGGCTAGCCAGGGGGCATAGAACATGCCCGCCAGCTTTTTACCCTCCAGCCAGGCGCTATCGGTCAGCACATCAAACACGGTGTCGTCCATGCTGGCGATCAGTTCGCCCCAGGCGCTCACGGCGTCAGGCGGATTACCGCCCCCGGCTTGGTGCAGAGGTTGAGTGGGTTGGACTGGGATTCCAGGTCCACGCCCTTGCCATGGGGCAGGATTTCCTGACTGGTGTAGTACGGCAGACCGATAGTGCCCACCGCGTCCACATGGTCGGCCGGCGCGAAGCGGGTGATGAACAGGCCGCCCGAGCTTTCCGGGTAGGCGTAAGCCTCATCCTCGCCAACAAAAGCCACGCCGCCCACTTTGCCGCGGTAGCGCTCCCAGACAATACCGCCGAACTCCACCGCCTCGCGCGGATCGCCCCGCAACGCTGCGGCCAAGGCGGCATCGCGCGCGGCGTCGGAGAACGCCTTGTTGGCCATCAGCTTGCCCCAGTACACACGGCCGCACATCGCGCGGGCGCCGTTATAGGGCTCGGCGCCCATGACCTCGTCCATCGCGTCAAACACTTCCAGGCACTTGGCGCGCAGCGTGTCCTTGGCCAGGTCCATCACCACAGTTCTCTGCTCGATGCCGAAGGCGTTGTACACATCCAGCAGCACACGCCGGCCATCCGAATCCAACACCTTGCCGCACAGCGCGCCCACACGATGGAATTCAATGGTGGCATCCAGTTGCTTGCGGTGTTTCTTCTGGCGCTTAGCCACCAGCGACTCCACCGACTCCAGTTCAGTTTCGCTGCCGAAGGCGCGCAGATTGGTAACTTCATCCGCTTTGATCACGGAACGCGCCGGCAAGTGAATGGTATTGAACGGCAGCAGGACTCGGCGATCTCCGGCGACGTTTTGCCCCGGCACACCGCGTTCGCCGGCGGCGATCAAGGCCAGCGTTTCGCCGTCCTTCTCCACTTGAACCGTCGTGGTAGTGACGCCCTCCTCGTCGAACAGGCCGAGGTCGCCCAGTCGCGACGGCTGCGCCGGCATGTCGTTGATGGTGGCGGTCAGCGAAGCCAGGGAAAACGCGTCGTCTTCAAAAATGTCAATCGCGGGCATGGAATGCTCCTAAACAAGAAGCCCCGCACTTGGCGGGGCTTTGGGGTATCAAGGGGGAACGGCTTAGCGCATGACGATGAATTGCGCCGCCAGCGCGGCGGCGGCGGCATCGTCCAGGCCGGTCAGCTGCGACGCCACCGCCTCGGACAGCCTCGCCACCATGGCGGCCGGCGCCGGCTCCAGGCGCTCGGACTCCGGCGCGTACAGGATGCCAGCCGCTTTCTTGAGGTCGGCATTTGCCGGGTCGTATTTGTCGTGCTCCTTGGTCTTGGCGTTGAAGGCCAGCACCTGGCCGGCGGGGAATGCCGAGCCCGCTGCCAACACGATTTTTTCCATGCTGATGCCGCCATTGCCGACAGAAAGAAGGAACTCGCCCGCGCGCAGCGCTTGGACTTTGCTTTTGCTCATAGATCACCTCAACGAGAGTTTGCCGGCTGGCGTTTGGCCGCGCGGCGGTTTGCATACACATCAACGGGATTCGGCCCTTTTTTCGGCGCAACCCCGGCCTCTTCCGGCAACCGGTTGTCCAGTTCTTCCCCGGCGTTCGCCACCAGCTTGTCAAACAGACGGGCGCGGGCGGCATCGGCACTCATGCCGCTGGCGATCAGGCTGGCGCTCATCTCCGGCAACTTGGCGACTTTACAGAGGTCGCGGACGGCAACCATATTGGCCACGCCGTCCCTGACCGCCTTTTCGCTGGCCAGGGCGGTATGCGTCATCACGCTTTCAACCGCCTGGCCGTCCAGGCCCGCCGCATTGCACAGCTGTGCGGCCAGCTTGGCCAGCGCCGCCACCGCGGGCGCGTCGCTCGCCGGCTGCGGCGCGGGCGTCGGCTCTACCACCGGCTCGGGATCAACCACCGGCTTGGCGGGCTCGATGGGCGCATTCTTGGCGGACACACTGGCCAACCAGGGCGCCGGCACATTTTGCAGACGCCCCAGGCTGGCCAGCCGGCCGGCGCTGGCTTGCATCGCCACCCCGCCCAGCACCTCATCCACCAGGCCCAGCGCCAGCGCTTCTTGCGCACTGAGCCAGGTAGTCTCGTCCATCATGTCGGACAGCTCTTGCTCACCCATGCCCGGCGCTTTGTTGCGGTAGCAGGCAATCAAGTTGGCTTTTGACTTGTCCAGCATGTCCGCCATGTTGCGCAGGTCTTCCGCCTCGCCGCCTGCCCACAACCACGGGTTATGAATCATCAGCATGGTGTTGTCCGGCATCACCAGACGCGCCGCGCCGCAGGCGATCACGCTGGCGATGCTGGCGGCCACGCCGTCAACGCGCACCGTCAGGCGGTTGCCGAGACGGCGGAAGAAGTTGTGGATGGCCAGGCCGTCGAACACATCGCCGCCCAGGCTGTTGATGCCCACATGGATTTCGCGCTGGCCGTCGTCGGCTTCGCGCAGTTCGCGCAGGAAGTCCGCCGCGCGGATGCCCCAGTTGCCGATGCCGTCGTAAAGCTCGACCTCCAGCGGCTGGGCCGTGGCGCCTTCCGCCGGGGCGGCGTTCTTGATGCGGAACCAGCTGTCGCCGTCGGGATGCGCTGACGGCGTGGCCATGTTGTAAATGCGATAAGGTCGGTTCATATCTTGTCCTCGATGACTTCGCCTTGGTCGTCCCGCTGTCGCGGGTCGGTGTCGTATGTAAGCCCCATGCGGTCGGCACGAGCGTTGTCTTCCATGTTTTCCCGGTCTATCGTGTCCGGGTCTGAGCCGCGCTTCAGTTGGATCTCGGAACGGGAGGTAAAACCGGCCCGCACCGCCATCTTGTCCGACTGCACGTCCTGTACCGGATGCGTGTAGGCCCAGCCCTGCGGCACCCAGCGCGCGCGCAGATACGGCCGCGGGTTGCTGGCGAAGTCCGGCAAGGGGATGGCGCCGGACAACCAGGCCATGGTGACAAAGCGCTGATATACCGGCCGGCAGAATTGATGCACGAAAATCCCATGAACGCGCTGCTCCACCCGGCGGCGGAACTCATTCAGGATGATGCGGATAATGCGGTCGCTGACGCCGCGCAAATCACCGGACAGCAGTTCAAACGGCAGCCCGGCGCCAACAGCCACCGCTGACAGTTGCTGCCGCATGAACTCGGCGTAGTTGTTGCCGGCGTCCGGCGGGTCGCTGAATAACACATCCTCATCCGGTCCCAGTTCCTGCATGGTTCCCGGCTCCAACCCCACCAGCGGCGAATAACCCGCATCGGCCGCGCGCCCCCCCTCTGTCGGGTAGGGCGATTGCGACGGGGTTTTGCGGATGAAGCCGGCAAACAGATTGGCCACCTCCTGGCGGAACAACACCGCGTCGTCAAACTCGTCCAGTGTCTTGAGCCGCAGCAGCACCGGGGCCAGCAGCGGAACGCCGCGCAGCTGGCCGGCGCGCGTGGGCTCGTGCAGGTGCAACACTTCATCCGCCGGCACACGGACCAACTCGTTATAACTGGGGTCCGTTGAGCCCTCGCCAGGGTGGCGCTTGTACATCCAGTACGCTACCCGCTGCGTTCCTTCGAACTCGATGCCCTGGCGAATGGGGTTATTGGTGCCCGGTGCCCGGCCATTCTTGGTATGCGGCACAAACTCGGGCTCCAGCAACTGGACTTGCAAGGGCACGGCAAGGCCATCACTCAACGGGCGCACCCGCAAACGGGCGAACACTTCGCCGCCGCCAAAGAAGGTATGCCCCGCCAAAGCCTGCTGGCCGTAAAAATCCAACTGGCCGTCCGCGTCGCTCTCCTCGGTGAAATCCCCCCACAGTTCGCGCAGCGCGCTGCGGATGGTTTCGTCCTTGTGCGTCGGTTTGGGAACAATGCCGGTGCCGATGTGATTCGAGACCTGCTTATCAATCACGGTGAAGGCGTAGGGATCATTTCGGATAGCGTGCCGGCTGCGGTTGCGCAGCGTTTGCAAGCCATTGCTGCTAGTGGCCGCCGGGCCGGCGCCGCTGGCCTTCCAGTTACTGGCTCGGCGGCCTTGCCCGGCGCCCTCGTAGCTGTTTTTCAGCCGCGTAGGCAGCAGGAAGCCGCGCGCGCCCAAGGCGGGGTAGCTCATTAGACCCCCTTGCCCGCGTGGAAGAAGCGGACAAAATTAGGGCCGGTGCGCCCGGCCTGCTTGTTCAGATCGCGGATGATGGTTTCCCGCAGCCGGCTGAGCTCGTCCACGCTGCGGTACTCCACGCGCCGGTCCTGATACTGGACAACGCGTTCCCCGCGCGCCAGGGCCGTTTCGATGGCCTGCAATTGCTCTTGGGTAAATGCCATATCAACGCCGTTTCAAATAGCCAGACCGCGCTTGTCGGCGCGGCTGTTGGGGTCTAGATGCGACAAACCCCGCCGGGGCGGGGTCTGCACTTGGGGTACTGCTGGACGCTTGGTCCGGTTCTGCGCCTGGCGGCGGCTCATCAAACAGTCCGGTTTGGGCATAGCGCATTTGCAGCTTTTCCCAATCGGCCGGCGAATACTTATGCAGCCCCATGTAATGGGCCATGGCCAGGTTGTAAACGCTCATATCCAGGATTTCGTTACGACGCCGCCCAGGGTTAACCCACTCCTCAACCCTGCGCCCCTTCACAAAGCGCACCAGCTTGCGTTCCGCCGTCAACTGCTCATAGAAGTCATCCGGCAAGTCCTTGCTGAAGTGCTGGGCGCCAGGGCCGTCCAGCAGTTTGAAGCGGTTGTAAATCCAGTCCTTGGCGGTGTCCGTACCAATATTCCACATTTCGGCGCCACCTTTTTCGATCTGGCCGCGCCAGTTGACATCGACCTTGCTCGCCACTGCGGCAATGACAGGCCGGTTTGGCTTGTTCGCGCCCTTGACCGCAAAGACATTGCGCCAGCGCCGAACGCGGCAGAACTGGTAAACCTCTTGCGTGTAGCCGCCGCCGGAATCGACGGCCACCGCGGCTATCTTCATCCGCTGGCCGTTGGGGTGAATGAACTCCGCCTTCAAGGCTTCGTCCAGCGCCGCCCAGGTGGCGTCGTCGGCTGGATCGCCCATGATCACCTGACGGTCTATCACCCAGTTTTCCAGCCCTAAGCCCCAGCCTTTTATCAGCAACTCCAGGCGGTTGTTTTGAGTGTCGGCCGCCGCGGTCAGCATCAGCACGCCCTTGGGAATGCTGCGCAGCGCGTAGGCTTCCGCGCGGGCCATCAGCTCGCTACCCTTAGTCATTTCCTGCGCGTTGCTCCAGACCTTGGCGAGGCGGGTGTTATAGAAAACTTGCATCGAGCTAGGATCACCCGCTTTCAGCTTGATGCTCGCCTTATCGTGCTGGCTCAGCAACTTCGCCCAGCTCAGCCAACCCAACGGGCTATAGAGTGCGTTGATGCAGTAGGACACGGTTTCACCGTCGCCTTTAGCGGTAGCCACCCACACACCACCGGCCAGCATCGCCGTCTTGTAGTGTTCTTCGATCAGCGCACCGCAATGCGCACAAGCATAGACAGCCGCATTTGGATCATTCGGCGAGCGCCGCAGGTTTTCGAACTCCAGCACCTGGCGCTCTGCACAATGCGGACAGGCAACTTTGTAGTAACGCTGGTCGCCATCTAGGAACAACTTGTGAATCCGGCTCGCCTCTTCCACCGTGGGCGAGCTGGAATAGTAGATCTTAGCGTTGCGGCCAAACGTGGTCGTCCGCGCCTCGGCTAGCTCGACTGGGTCGCCCTCGCCACCGACATCGCCATCCCAACGGTCCACCTCATCGCCATAGAGATAGCGTACGGAGACTTCCGCCAGGTTGGCGGCGCTGCCCGCCGTGGTGATAAACAGCGAACCACCGGGAAATTGCTTGGTGTCCATCGTGTTGCGGCTGTCGCGCGAACGGGCCGGCGGCACCTTGGCGCGCAGCTCCGGGACACAGTCAATGTTCTTTTCGATCCGATCAGACAGCCGCTTGGCCACACTTAGCGAGGGCTCAAGCGCCAGGATATTGCCCGGTGCCATATGGATCAGCGAGCACATCCAGTTGAGCGCCACTTGCGTCTTGAGCATCTGCGAAGCGCCCATCACCACCACGCGGCGGCACGGATCTTCCGGCGACAGCTTGCGCAAGACCTCCCGCGCATACGGCGTCCGCTCTACGCGGTACTTGCCAGGCTCGGCCGCGCCGGCTTCAGGGCTGATGCGCTGGAACTCTTCCGACCAGTCATCGACCCATAGCGCCGGGTCTGGCGTCATCCCGGCGCGCCAACCCGCCATGTAGGCGGCGTGTCCGTCTGCATACATGGCGGTTACTCCTAGTCACTCGTCAGGCTTTCATCGCCTTCTTCAATTCGTCCTCCCCTAGCCGGGTCGCATCGGTCAACACCTGGCGCAGGCGATCCGCCAAATAGCGCTCGATCTCCCAAGAGTCCGTCATGTTCGCCAGCTCATTGGCGATTTGCGGCGGAAGACCCAACAGCGAGTCACGCATCAGGCGCCCACCGCGGAATGCCGCAGCCTCGACAGCCTGGCGCTCCACCGTGTTCCCACAAGAACGCTCGTACTCGGCCTTGATCGTCAGCGCCGAGTAGTATTCTTTTGCCGCCCTGGCGGCCTGAAAATCTATCGCGTCCATCAACGCCGGCGGCGGGCCACCCACAGGCGGAGCCGGCGCAACATCCTGCGGCGGCTCATCGCTATCACTCGCGTATACCTCGCGCTTTATCCGTGCTGCGCGGTGGCGATCAGCCACCCCAGCCTTCGACGGGTCCGCCGTCTTGCCTATCTTGGCCAGCGTAGCTTCCACATCCACTTTCTTGCCATCCGACGCCATCACTAGCCGGCCCTGGCTCGCCAACTTGCTGACATAGCTAGGCGCCCAGCCTTGCGAATCCGCAAATGCTTTCTTGCTCAGGTACGCCATTTTTTCACCTCGAATTCACCTCATTTCACTGCGGTGAAATTTCACTAACTTTCAAGGCCAGCCGCTAGCAAAGCCTTGCGGGTCCACAGCCCCGTACTCGTTGAACCCTGCCAGGGTCCCCCGCGATCCTGCTGGCTACCCGGCCGGACCTCGCCGCCGGACCTCGCAAAAACCGCTCGGCGCCCCACCGGCCACACCCCAAAAAGCCACGCCCCGGCCAGAGACTGGACCGGGGCGCAGGAGAGGCACGCAAAGGAGAAGCACACGCAATCAACAACCAGAAATGCAAAAAGCCCGAGCGGTTAACTCGGGCTTTGGACGCACCTATGGCTGGTGACAGGACGGATTATTTGAAAAATTCGGCCGGCTGTCAAGCGGCAATTGGAAGCTCTCCAGCAAATACTTGCTCGATCACCACTTCCAGTTCGCCCTTGGCCGCAATGAACCAGCCATCCAGCACGGGCGCAACCACCGTTTCGAAGAACCTGCTTGCCGTGGGCGGCGATCCGCCAAACAGCCGCGCAAACTCGCGCCAACTGCCGTCATCGCGCCGCATCCACTTACGCACCAGCCAGGCCCCAGCCTCCGGCCCGAACCGTTCGAACGCTTCCGGACAACTCGCCCTGACGAACGAACACAAGTCCTTCCACACCGGCGGCCCCTGGCGGATATCATCCGCGTGGACCTTGGCCAACATTGCCAGCAGCTGAGCAGGCGGCAACGCCACCAGGGCGTCATTCACCCGCTGCGCCTCAATCCTGCCAGACGCGCCCGAGCCATCCCGCCACCCAGCAGCGCCGCCGCCATACTGCACGGCACCCACGCCGCCGGACTGCAAAAACTCGATAGCCCAGCGCACAACATTCACAACTTCAACAGACATAGTATTCCCCACAGACCGAGCGGGAACCCCTAGCCCGATCAAGCCGGGCTTTATTTGTGCCGTGATTTTATCACGCCTTGCGGGCGCGGTAGTCATCCCAAGGGCAATGCATGATCAAAGCGTTTTCAAACATCCGGCTCACCGCCCGCCGCCCCAGCAACTCTTGCAGCGAAGCTTGATCCTGATTCGAGATAAACACCGTCGGCCGCTGCTCCCCGCTACGCTTGTCAATCACCGAGTTCAGCACCCGCAGCCCCGGCCCCCTCTCGTCCAGAATATCCACCTCATCCAGCACCAGCACGGGGTAAGCGCCGTAGCGCTCCAGCACCCGCGACTCCGATTCGCCGCCGCCGCCCCAGCTTTCACACACCTCCCGCTTGACCTGCTCTGACGTCACATAGCGCGCCCGAATGCCGCAACCTCGAATCAGCGCCAGCACCGCCGCACAAGACATGTGAGTTTTGCCCGTTCCCGTTTTGCCCAATAAAACCGCATTTGAGCAAACCTCCCCACGGCCCACGCCGGCCACCCAGCGCTTAAAGCTTGCGATAACGGCCGCCTGCTCATCGCACACCCTTTCCAACTGGCTGAACGTCGCCACAGCGAACCTACCAGGGACGCCCGCCTGTCGGAGCATGCTCGCCCGCCGTCTCTCGACTTCCTGAAGACGCTCTTTTTCCTCGGTGCACCGCGGGCAAACCGGGCGGCGGCCAGCTGGCGCAATCGCCTCAAACGACCCATGAGCGTCACAATACCCAGGAACAACAGCCAGGCCACGCCGTGCGGCAGCGCGCGGGAAATACTCTACAAACTCACTCAATCCATTCATCCCCGCTCCCAGCCGCTTCCGGCGGCAGATTGCCGGATACTGGCGGCAGCCCATCAAACGCACAGTCCGGAGCCACCCTCACCCAACGATTCCCCTGCCTGGCCGACTTGCCAACACTGGCCGTTGACTTCGCAGTCGGCCGGACGGGCCTTTCCTGCCCTTCCAGCACCGTTTCCAGCACCTGCGCCAGGTAACTGGCGGGAATCCGCCGAGGGGCACGGACATGCTGCCTAGTACGCATTACAGCCAGCTTCAAGATGGCCGGCGTCACCCCTGCCACCACCCAGCCGGGGATATCACCAGATACCCCCAACTTACTGGCCGCCGCCGTAAGCTCGCTCTCGCGAGCGCACGCGCGGGGTATATCTATATCAACAGATATCTCCGATATGTCCGCCTCATGCTTGGCCAAGGCGTCCAGTTCATCAGACCCCGCCACGCCGCCAAACCCTTGCGGCGGCTGACTATTCGGACTCCCGTTCATGTCCGGTTCATCATTCCCGTTCATGTCCCCCTCCTCCTGCGGACGCAATAACACCAAGGGCAGCTTCAAAACCAGTTTCTTGACCTCATGCACGGTTGAAACCCTCTTGGCCAGCCCCTCACGGGCCAACTCGTCCACCAGTGCATCCAATTGCCGGAGCGACGGCTTCCAGGGCGCGCGCTGACTCCCACGCGGCGGAGCAAACTGGATATTGATGGCCAGCTGCGCCCGGCTGACGGCAAACCCTCTACCCACCAGCCCGGTGCGGATATCCACCTCTGGCCGCAGCCCCAGCACATAAAGGCGCATAGCCTCCAGGCTGCACCCGGCCAACGCCCCCTGCTCATCTTCGGATAGCAAAATATTCATTACCCACCCCCACCTCAATTCATTGACCCATATCGCTTGTACATTGCCATCAGACCGATACAATCCCCTTGGCATTTTGCCAATGTCCACAACACTAGGAGCTATCCATGAGTCCACACGATGCAGAGGCCAACGCTCAAACCAACCTCAGAATCATTCTTGCCAACCCCGGCTTTTTCACTGCAATCGGCGCGAAAGCCGACAACCTCAAAACCGGACATGCCCTTGGCTCTTACATCGCTTCTCTCCATAACACCCTCTATCAGCACTACCTAAAGGTGGAAAACACTTCTAATAGGTAACCGACACCACAACGATAGGAGCCCCTCATGAACGACCCCCAGCTTGTCATCAAGGCACTGGAGCAACTCGCCAAAGACCTGAAAGAAGCCCCCACACCTGCGGAGAGGGCAAGCCTTTACAGCGCCGCACGTTGGCTTCTTTCAGACCTTGAAGCCTTCATCAATGAAGACCTGAACGAAGATGGCTACCTCCTTGAAGCTGTCGGCAAAGCGCTATGGGCCTTTGGCGCAATGGCCGGCTATGACGTCAACAACAACCTTAGCCAAAGCGAGCATTGCGTCGCAGCCCTGGCGGCAATAGGCAATATCTCCAGCGTCCTAAACCGCTCGTAGTCATCCCCTAGACCGGAACTTAAGGAGACGGCCTTTCGCGCCGGAAAAGGTGACGTGGTAGTTCAAAACCTTGGATAACCTGCTCCATCGCCTTTACGGCACGATCAGGAGGTAAATAGGTGTAGCTCTCCATCACATGGCCGGCCAAAGGCAATTTCGAGCCATCCCCACCCAGACGGCGCAGCCAAACGCCGTCCGGGTCTACCCTCACCAGCCACAGCGCCACTACCGGGTCTTCCTTGGGCGCCTCAAAACGCTCCAACAACTCGCCGGCACGCTGGTAAGCCACACTTTGGCGAGCGTCAATGCCGCCAGGGTGGAACAAACTATCAGGCTTCTGCATATCCAAAAGCGACTTCAGATCACGCAGGGCCGCCACCACTTCACTACGATTAGGCCAACCATCACTTCCAGTCATTTCCCACCCTTTCCCAAAATGGCCAGCGCCTCATTACGCCCGCCGTTCCTCATCTCCGCCGCCAACTGAGGCACACCCCCACTCAGCGCGCGCTCAACATTCATCCGGTAGCCATCGCCATGAACCAGCGCCAGGCGTCTAATCTCGCGCAGCCGGTGCGCTGTGCCGCCGTGGCTGCCGCGTAGGGCGTTCAGATAAGCGGCGTCCTTGTCCGGGTCGCCGCTCTCCAGCACCCATTCAACCAGCCCGCTATCCGCCACGTCGCCGCGCCTCCTCGGCCCGATCCCGCGCCAGGCCATCCAGCAGCGCTAGTGCGTCGTCCAGCATCCGGCGGCGCTCGTCTTCTTTGAGACGGGACGGCGCATGCCGGAACCGGGCGCGCTGCTGCATCAACCGGCGCTTCTGGAATTCGCGTTGCCCTGACATTTGCTCGCCTCCAGCAGCTGCAAAACCATGGCCTTGGCCTTCGCCATTGCGGCGCCGCCCTCTTCCAGTTCGATCAACGCTTCCTGCAACGCCGCCGGGTTGGTCCGCTCCAGCAACTGGCCGAAGGCGGCGATACCTTCCCCGCTCTCCTTGGCCAGCGAGGCCAGCAGGCAAGACAAGGAGGCTTCCACCGCCGACGTCTTGGCAATCGACACCTCCAGGCCCAGCGGCGCCAGCAGATCAGCGGCGAAGGCCAGGCGCCAGCGCATCGGCAAAGCCCCCATCACCACCGGGACCAGATTGGCCGGCAACAACACATTGGTCTTGCCCACATCATCCAGCCAGCGGCTGATGCGGTCCGCGTTCGAGCGCGCCGCGCGGTACACGTCCCCGCCCTCGCCGGTCTGGAACTCAATGTCCAGCATCGCGTTATAGCGGTTGTCGTAGTAGTGCTTGACGATCTCAATCGCCACCGCCTCAATCGTCAGCCCCTCGCCCTGGCGCCAGGCCAACACCTTTTCCCGCAGCGCGCTAATCAGCGTTTGTTGCGGCACGACACGCAAGCTTTTCATTTAGTCACTCGCTATAGTTACTGCGGCTGCTGGTCACAGCCACACACGGAATAAAAAAGCCGGAGTCAGCCGGCAAAGCTCGCCGGCCCGGTCAGTGGCCGCCGAGGGGGAAAATCAAAAGAGAGAGGACGCAACATGGAAGCGCCACACCACCAATTAGCCACATGCTTGTTCACAACCACTCCTCATCCCTATGCAATAACAAGACCAACCACTAACATGTCCATGTCCTTAGAAAAGGACGCTTACCACCAACAGATAGGCGATAAAACATGGACGATGAACGGAACCAAATCCGCAAAAAACTTGCCCTCGCCGAGGGCGAACTCAACTACCACTTAATCCTGCTCGGCGACAGAATCGCCGAAAGAGAAGGCTACGTTGGCCTAGACGGCCTAGAGGCGGTCCACTACTACCTCATTCACAAGTTTCACTGGTTACCGCGTGACGTGTTCGCTATGAAGCTGGAAGACATTCGATTCGTTCTCGACCAAGAACTATCAAATCCCGCTCCACCTCAAGGGCCATCAACGCACACTTAACCTCTAGCGCCTTCTCCTGTAACGGATGCCAAGCCTGGCGGACCTCGCTCTTCCTCTGCTCCAGCCGGGCTTGCTCCATCCTGAGCTTGGCTTGCTTTAACCTGATCAACTCACACCTATACTCACAAGAACAATATTGTTTACACATAATTAGCCACCAGACGTTTAGCGCCGGAGTCAGCCGGCAAAGCTCGCCGGCCCGGTCAGTGGCCGCCGAGGGGGAAACTCGAACTCAGAAGAGGCCGTCAAGCCACCACGCACACCACCTTTTACAAATGGGTCAAGCGGCTGCTCATAACCGGCGTTCTTAGCTGCGACTCGCTCTTGCAAGCCAAGTAGCTTGGTGCCAATTTCGTATGAAAGCCGCTTCCCTCTCTTCCCTTGCGCCAACGCGTTGACAAGAGATCGAGAGCAGCCAACTTCATTGGCAATCGTCTCGCGATCAACACCAAGCGAAACGAGTGATGAAATAATGAGAGTCCAGTCCATGCGCGCATTACAACACATATGTGTTTTTAATGGCAACACATCATCCACACATCACAACACCATCGTGTTTGATGAAGTAGCTACGATGTCGTGCATGAACACATACGGCGAAAGAGTCCGAGCTCGCAGAACCGAGCTGGGCATGAGTCAAGCTGACCTGGCCAAGCTGATCGGAGCAAAGCACCAGTCAACGATTGGCAACATAGAGAATCGAAACGGATCTTCAAGATACACTCTCGAACTGGCGCGGGCCCTCCGCGTTAGGTACGAGTGGCTGGAGACAGGAGAAGGCGAAAAAGAAATCGCATTGGAGACAAACCCGGAGCTAGGGCCACCAGAAGTTTTTACAGCCAAAAACCTTGACGAGCTTGCAAAAGCCATCGGCGGATTAGGAACAGACCAACTGCACGATTTTTTTGCCAAGGCCCTTGAACACGCAGCAAAGAAAAAGGCCCCATAAAACGGAGCCTTTTTCTTACTTTTCGAACATCTTCATTATCACCTCAGCATCCCCCACCTTCTGAACAGTAAACTCCCCACCCTCCAAAAAATTGATAAGCAACTGCGCAACTAGGTTGCCATCAGGGGCGAGACGACTACTTTCTGATTTGTAGAGGTGGCACTTTTGAGCATGAATACAAGGTGCAGCCGCACTTCCATTGCAAGTCATTTCTACTCCGTATTTTTATGCAGCCTTTAATTCAGGCTATAGGCATAGAATACGGCCAGGCAGGGCCACAAGGGAAATCAGTACAGATTGTAAACTGTGTATTTTTGCTACACTTTTGTTGCAAGCAACCCCTCAGCAAGGACGATCATAGCGTCCACATGCCTAGTCTCAAGATCAGTAGACAGTGCAAACAAAATCTGACACCGCATCATGTGTTCGTAGTCGATCTCTGAGCCGAATTTCAAATGATCCACGCTGACGTTTAGGTATGCGGCGAGCCTAGAAATTTGCTCATCATCAGGCATTTGGGATTTTAACCAACGATTTACAGTAAACCGGCTGACTCCCAAGTGAGTTGCAACGGCTATGACGGTTGTGCCGCGGGCCTCTATTGCCGCCCGCAGCCGGGTATGAAACATCTCTTCTGACACGTGCGAATGCTAAGCGGAATTACTTAGTATTTACAATAGCAGGCCATCCGCTCACTTTTGTAGCAAAGTGAGTGATGCTCGCACGCAACAGCACCCGATGAGATTTTAGGAGGGCTAACGTTTTGCGGCCTGCTTCTGGAGGAGCAAGGCCACAAGGCGGCCAACCTCTTCAGGGCCGCAATCGAGGAGCTTTTCAGCCAGATCATCAAGACTGTCAGCAGAGATGTAGACAGCACCAGCCTCCTGAGCTGGGCGCTTGGGTTCTTTACCCGTCTCAAGCCATTGCGGAGTGACATTAAGGGCCCTGGACAAGGGCAACAGGTAGGTGGTCCCCTTCCTGATGTCATTTTCAAGAGCCGAAACAGTACCCCGCGTCACGCCAGCCTTTCGGCCAAGCACTTCTTGCGACCACCCACGCGCAATCCGCTCGTCTCTAATCCGCTTGCCTCTTCCGTTCATCTAGGCATTTTCAGCGACCATGGCGATAGAATGCTTTCAAAAGACGATAGCAAACAGTCACGCCACTACCCCTGCCAAACCCCGCCCCACCATCCTCCAGCAAGGCAAATAACACAAACGTGTGATTTTTGCGCAACACAAGCGAGCATCTTTTTAACACCAATAAACACCAATGTGTTGACCTCAAATAACACATTTGTGATACTCAGCTCGCCGGCCTTGAGCCAGCTCCGCTCCTTAACAATCCGAGAATATGCACCGGCCCATTCCGGCCGGGACAACCAACAGCGCGCCAGTGGCGCGCACCTACGCCGGCGGCGCAACGCACGTTCAACTAACGCGCGCTCTCCTCTGATAGCTCCGCCGGCATCCCACTGCGCTTTCACGCGAGAACGCAGCGGGATGCACCCACACCCCAGGCCGCCCGGCCTTTTTTTGGGCCTTGTGCATTAGCAAAACATTACACAGCGTTAGCAACCCATTAACGAGGGATTAGCAAATGGACCGTTTCTGCAAGATCAATGACCCCCGCAACATCCGCCGCGCCGCCGGCCTGACCCAACAAGCGTTCTGGTCCCGCATCGGCGCCACCCAGTCCGCCGGCAGCCGCTACGAAACCGGCCGCAACATGCCCAAGCCCACCCGCGAACTGTTGCGGCTGGTCTACGTCGAGCAAATCGACCTGGCGGCGCTGCGCGGCGAGGACGTCCAGATTGTGGACTACCTCAAGACCACCCACCCGGACCTCTACAGGAGCCTGGCCAAGGCGGCGAAGACCAAAGCCGCCGCAGCACTGGCCAGCAACGAGGAGCAGGCGGCATGAACACCCCCAACGCCCTGGAATTCTTCGCACAACTCCGCCAAATCGACGCCTTCCGCGCCGAGGCACTAAAAGAAGGGCACCCGGCCCTGGCCCGCCTGATGGTTCAAGCCAACGGCGCCCACGGGCAAAGCAAGATCATCGCCAACTTTTTGCTAAGCCTCTACAACAGCGAGCGCTTCAAGCTTGGCCTGGTAGAGCTCCGCTCGCTTGACCTCGAACAGTTTCAGGATTGCTTGCGCGTCTTGGCCATGGACTGGAGTCCCTTGCAAGAGGTGCACATCCACTTCAAAAACGGCGGCGAAGTTTTCGAAAAGCTGGCCGAAGACTGGCGCATAAAGGACTACAGCAAGGAAACCACGCGATGAAACCCAAACTACTCAAAATCCTGCAACACACAGTCGGCGCCAATGAATACGGCCTCGGCTCGCAACACCGCAACCACTACGTGGCCGGCGGCGATGACGTCTCGCACTGCCGCGAACTGGTCAGCGCCGGCCTGATGCGAGAGCATCCCGCATCCGAAATTACCGGCGGCTCCCCGTGGTTCGCCGTAACCGCGGCCGGCCAGATCGCCATTGCCCAACACAGCCCGAAGCAAACACGCCCGGACAACGCGCTTTGGAGCGCTGACGGCGAAGCGTTCGATTACAAGAACTTCTCAGAACTGGCCATCAACGAAGAGCTTCGCGCCGGCGATATTGTTTACTACGGCACCCGCAAAGACCTCGACCCGGCCAAATGGATTGATATTGACTGCGTGCTGGAAAGCCTGAGAGATGGAGCATATGACGCCATCGGGGAAGCCGATGACGACTACCCCAACCCGAGCAAAGAGGCCCAAGAAGAACTACACGTCCTTTTAGGCGAGTGGGCGCGCAAGCACTGCCAATGCACCCTCTACAAAGTCGCTCAGATTAACGAATACATCGTCACCGCCGAAGACCTCGAAGAGAGCCAACAATGACCATCTCTATCCGCGTAGCCGCTAGCCAAGTGGCCGAAGTTCGCACCGCCACCCTTTACCACTTCGCCAAAGCGGAGCAAGACCCGCAGCACGCGGCAAAGGCCCGCGAAACGCGGCGCCGGCTGGAAGACCGGGCGATTGAGCGCCGCCGGCTGGAAGACACCGGCGACGGCTGGGACACCCCGCCCAGCTGCCCGGCCCGCCGCATCGTCCGCCCCCGCTGAGGCCGCGACCATGGGTGAACAACTTGAGCTTGCCCTACCGCTGAAACTCACCGGCCGCGCTGCCCTGTTCCTACTGCCCGCCGCCACCATCAAGAGAGCGCGAGCGCAGCACAAACAGCTTTTCATCATGGGCGTAGACGGCAGCGCCCTAACGTGGTCCGGCCGCGGCAAACAGCCGGCATGGGTTGCGGCATACCTGAGCCAAGGCGGCCAGCTGGCGGACCTTGACGCCCACATCCACCAACCCTAGCCCGTTATCAAACCATTAGCGGCGCATTAACACCCCTTTAACACGTCGTTATCAAAACATTACATCCATGGAACAGACGCCCAGCTTGGTCCAAGCGCTGGCGGAACTGGGCGCCGAGCGCAAAGCGGCACGCTTTCGCGCCGCACTGCCCGAGATCGAAGCCGCCATTCAACGCGGAGCGACTCACGCCAGCATTCTGAACACCCTAGCCGCCGCCGGCCTGCAAATGAATCTGAACGAATTCCGCGTGGCGCTGCACCGCTCGCGGAAGGCCATCAAAAAAGGAAAGCCGCATGCCCCAACCTTCGCGCCGCCCTTGCCGCCCACGCCAAGCACGGACGGTCCCAAGCGCTTCAACTTCAACGACCACACCCACACCCGAAAACGGGAGAAATGGTAAGCACATGTACAACAGCAATCACGTCCTACAAGGCAAGGGCGGCATCGGCAAGTCCCTTGTTTCATCGCTGATCATGCAAGTAGAGGCAGCGCTCAATAACAACCCGCTGGGCATCGACAGCGACCCGGTAAACAAAACGCTGTCCCGCCACACGGCCATGAACGTCCGGCCGCTGGACATCATGGAGAACAACAAAATCAACTCCAGGGCGTTTGATGCGATGGTGGAATGGATCTACCAGCACCAGGGCGCGACCGTGGTGGATAACGGCGCCACCAGCTTTATCCCGGCTACGGCATACATTGCCGAAACGGGAGCCCTCGAAGTGCTGGCCAGCATGCAGCGCCGCGTGCTGCTCCACTCCATCCTGATAGCCGGCCAGGAGCAGGACGACACCGTGGACGGCCTCAACGCCCTGATCGCCAGCACTACGGCGCCTATCGTGGTTTGGCTCAACGAACGCAACGGCCCGCTGGTAGACCGCCACGGCACCCCGTTTCACGAATCCGGCATCTACCAGAACCACCGCGACCGCATCGCCGGGATTGTCACCATTCACCAGCGAGACGCCCAGTGTTTTGGCGAAGACATCCGCCAGATGACCACGCAGAACCTGACGTTTGCCGAAGTCCTGGCCAGCGACTGGCCCTTCATGCCTAAGCACCGCCTGCGCCAGGTATGGGACGACCTGTTCAACCAGTTGGCGCCCATCCTGCGGGGACAGGAGGGAAACGCATGAGCCCCCAGGAACTGACCAAGACCATCCGCAAAATGGCCAAGCTCAAAGAGGGGGCCGAAAAAGCGTGCAAACAGTATTACGCCGCCCAGGACGAAGCCAGGGAGCACATCAAAGCGACCTTAGACGCGCTTTACAACGCAACGGGGAAGCACGGCATCTGCTTTGGGGATTACCTCGACATCGGCGGCGGGAAAATGCTGAAGATCAACGGGGAAGGCGAATGGAACGAACAAGACTATCTGACCGCCATCGAAATCATCCCCAAACCCACCAGCCTGGCCACCCTTGCCGGCATGGCCGAAGCGGTTGAGAAAGACCTGAAAGACCAATGCCAGCCGTTGCCTTAATCCTCGCAAGCGCCGCAACAGCGGCGGCGCTGATCTTCGCGCCGAAACAACCGCCCCAACGCCGGCAGCGCTGCCGGCACATCAGGAGCCAAGCTCATGGAACTGAAATTTGACGTTCAACAGCAGTTAGACCAAACCGCCCTGCAAATGGCCGTGCAGGTTCAAAACCTGAAAGCCGCCAGCTTTCAGCTAGAAGAACTGATTAACGACATTAAAAGCATCCCTGGCGCCACTATCGACACCGTGACAACCCAGTTACATGGCGCGCGGCAAACCACCCGCAGCGGCACTACGGACCACATTTCCGCAACGACATGCGCGATTGTCGACGGCCTCAACCAGTCCACGCTGACCACGCTGGCCAGCCGGCGCCGGCTGCGCACTCACCGCGACCCGATCAATCAGTCAATCCAGATCACGCCCGAAAACAGCGACTACTACGTTTTCCTGCGCCTCGATGGCGTGAGCCCGTGACCCCCGGCACCGCCGCCGATCTAGACGCCGCAAGAGACGACGCCCGCCGCCTACCGTTTGACACCCTGTTTGCCATCAGCCCGGCCGGAGACTGGAAGCACCTGGCCGGGCGCACCGTCCACCGCCGCAAAAACGGCGGCTACGCAGAGCCCGGCGGCGTCTCGTTCATCGTCCACAGCGAGACCCATCAAACCATCATCGCCACGGCCAGCGACCTGACGCCACTAGGCACCGCCGGCCAGGGCGATCTTTTTTCGGAAAAATCCGCATGATCCGCGACCAGTTTTCTTTGCTCACAACGGACGAAATAATCGTTGACCTGTTCGCCGGAGGCGGCGGCATGTCCTCCGCGATTGAAAGCGCGCTCGGCCGCCACGTCGATATCGCCATCAACCACGACATGGACGCGATATCCATGCACATGGCGAACCATCCGCAGACGCACCACTATTGCGCGGATGTTTTCGAAGTCTGCCCGCGCGAGGCAACGAACGGCCGGCCAGTTGGCCACCTTCACGGCTCGCCGGACTGCACCCATTTTTCGCAGGCAGTTGGCGGCCAGCCGCGCAGCAAAGCCATTCGCTCGCTGGGCTGGGTAATACCGCGCTGGGCCGGCCAGGTGAAGCCGCGCAGCATCAGCATGGAGAACGTCAAGCAGATGCGACAGTGGGGGCCGCTGATCGCCAAGCGCTGCAAACAAACGGGGCGCGTGATGAAGCTCGACGGCACCGTAGCAGCACTTGGCGAGCGCGTGCCGGTACAAGAGCAGTTCCTCATTCCCGATCCCAAGCACACCGGCCGCACCTGGCGCCGCTTCTTGCGCGTGCTGCGCGAGCAAGGCTATCAAGTGGAGCACAAAACCATGGTTGCGGCCGACTACGGCGCGGCCACTACCCGCGAGCGGCTTTATCTGTTCGCCCGGCGCGACGGACGGCCGATTGTCTGGCCGGAGCCAACCCACCACGAGAAACCCGCGCCAGGTCAAAAGAAGTGGCGGCCCGCCGCTGACCACATTGATTTCACCGACCTGGGCCAGTCCATTTTCGAGCGCAAGAAGCCGCTGGCCGACGCAACCATGCGCCGCATCGCCAAGGGCATGAAAAAGTTCGTAATAGATAGCGCAGCCCCGTTCATCGTTGAGCTGGCGAACTGGTCCAACCGCAACGGCGTGCAGTCCACCGCTGACCCGCTGCGCACGATTACGGCTTGGCCGCGCGGCGGTAGCATGGCAGTGGCTAGCCCTTCATTGGTGCCGCTGACGCACCAGGGCGGCGACCGCGTTTACGATCCGGCGCGGCCGATTCCGACGATCACGGCAGCGAATCGCGGCGAAATCGCCCTGGCGTCAGCCGTCATTGTGCCCAACACGACCGGCAACCCTCCGAAAAGCGCTAACACTCCCGCCCCCACCATCACTACTGCGGGCAACCAGCTACTGGCAGCAGCGACCTTGGTGCAAGCCGCCTACGGCGACGGCAAGCCGGGCCGCGCGCAGCGATGGGGCAGCGGCGTGCGCGACATTGAGCAGCCGCTAAACACGATCACCGCCAGCGGCTGCGGCGGCCAAGCATTGGCGGCGGCTACTTTGGTTCAGATGGGATACGGCGAACGGACAGGCCAGCAGCCGCGCGCCCTCGACATAGAGAGGCCGCTTGGCACCGTCGTTGCTGGCGGAGGTAAACACGGCCTGGCCTCCGCCATCATCGTGGGGGCTGGCGGACCAAGCTACAGCGCCAAACCGGTGGCCATTGACCAGCCGCTCGGCACCATTTTGAAGGAGAACCATCGCCACGTCGCTACCGCTTACATGATGCAGGCGAACGGCGGCTTCAATGAAACCGTGGGCCATAGCCTGAACTCCCCAGCCTCGACGATCACGACCACCGGCAGCCAACAGCAATTGGTATCCGCCCACCTCGCAACCCTGCGCCGCAATTGCGTTGGCCGCGAAATGAGCGAGCCAATGCCGACCGCGACCGCCGGCGCAGAGCATCACGCACTTGTGTCCTATGCGCTGAGCCAAGAGGACGAAGTTGGCGCGCTGCGCGTCGCGGCATTCCTTATCAGCTACTACGGCACCGGGGACAGCGCCAGCGGGCTGGACCAGCCAATGCCCACCGCCACTACACGTGACCGCCTGGCGCTGGTGACGGTATGGATCAAGGGCGAGCCTTGGGTAATCGTCGATATCAAGCTCCGCATGCTCAAGCCTCCCGAACTGTACGGCTGCCAGTCGTTCCCGCCGGATTACATCATCGATCGCGGCCACGACGGCCGCCAGTTCAGCAAATCCGCTCAAGTGCGGATGGTGGGAAACAGCGTACCGCGCAAGCCGGCGGAGGCGCTGATTAAAGCCAACTGCCCGGACCTGATGGCATGGAGCCGGGCCGAAATGAAACAACGAGAAAGGAGCGCAGCATGAACCCGCAAAACCAGCAGGAAGAGGCCACCGAGCCGCTACGCATCGTCATCACCGGCGACAAGGTAGAAATCTTCGGCTACGACCGCCCCGTACTGAAGTCCGGCCACGGCTTCACCTGCCGCACGGCAACGCACGAGGCCATAGCATGGGCGGTTCGCCGGCTGGGCGAGGAGTTGGAGCACTCGACCGCGTTCTACCGGACCGGCGATTGGCAGAAGGACAACATCGAGATCTATGAGGAAGGACCGGAGGAATGGAAATGCCCCACATAACCAACCTGCCCACCCACGAAGAAGCGGCCGAAGCCTTAGCCGCCGGCAATGCCACGGCACTGCATAGATTCATTCACGACCAGGAACCCGCCGGGCCTACCGAGGAGGAATTCCGCGAAGAGCTGGCTAACGTACTGGACGAAGCCCGCGCAGAGTTGTCGCCCGCCACCGCCAGCCCTATCGAAGCCATCCAACTGGTATGCGACGCCCTTACCGCCATCGTAGCGAATTCAGGCGATCCCGCAGGAACCGTTAACGCCCTAGCGCCATGGCGCGCCCGCGCCGAGACGTTCATTCAAAACCACGGCAAGCCACAGGAGGCGATGCGGCAGCCCACCAGCGCCTGCCAGTCCGCCACCGACGACAAAGCATTCCGAGACGCACTAAATGAAGCAGTTGCGGAGCAACTGAAAAGAAACGCCGCCACCCGGCTAGCGGGCGCGCTGGGTATCGATAGCCTTAAGCGCTATTGCTCTACAACGATGTGCGGCGGGATATCGGACATGATGGAAGCCCATTACGGGGATTTCGTCAAACTTAGCCATGTACTCGGCCTGCTCGCCACAGTGCCGCAGCCGGCCCAGGTCGAACAGCCCAAACCGGGCAAGTGGCAGCCGATTGAAACCGCCACGGCGGATGGCAGAACCATCTTGCTGGGCCACTTCAACAGCCATGGCAAATGGAGAACCATGCGTGGTCAGTGGTTTACCAAGGAGCACATCGAAGATAACTGGGAGGATGGCGATCTGTTCGAAGCCGGGTGGTATGAGACATCGGTAGAGGCGGACGACGCACCATCGTGCTGGCCGACCAAACCAACCCATTGGCAACCGCTGCCACCCGCACCGACTCAAGAGGCCGGCGCGCGCCTGGCCGCCAAGGCGAAAGGGGGCGAGTGATGGGGGAAATTCGGATCAATACGGCAGTTAGGATTACCGCCACGCTACAACTAACAGAAGGGCAACTTCGCGCGCTTGATGCGCTGGCAGGCTACGGCGATGACGCGTTTCTGAGAGCCTTCTACGTCAAACTTGGACAGCACTATATGCAGCCATTCGAGCGCGATCTGCGCGAGCTGTTCAGCATGATACGCGACAGCGTGCCGGATGCACTGCGCGGAGTGAAGGAGGCCAAAGAAAAACTAGGTCTGCCAGAATCCTCCGGGCGCTGGGTAAAGAAAGTTGGCGAGTGATGGCGTGCGACGAATGCGGCGATACCGGCTTCATTGGCGACTTTCTTTCATGTGCAGAAGTCTGCATTCACTGCGATGCATATCACCGCTATATCAACATGACGCCAGCAGAGTGGGCGCAGGAAGCCGAACAGCGACGGAGAGAACTCATTGCAGCGCTGGAGAGCGCCGGCGAAACAATCGACACCTGGCCGGAGTGGAAGCAAGCACTTGTGGCCAGCCGAAGTGAAAAGCTACAGGAAGGCAAGTGATGGAGAAGCCGAAGATGTCACCAACAGAGTGCGCCGCAATGGCGGGGCACCATGCTTACATGGAAATAGCTGGCAACATGAACCGCGCGGAGAGGCGAACCGCGCATGGAAAGCTGGTTGTGGCGCAAGCCCGGATCGCGCAGCTCGAAGCCGAGAATAACGCCCTGAAATTACATTTGGAGACTGAGCAATATGCTAACCCCTGACCTACTCGCTACCCTTCGCACAGCGGCCGAAGCGGCGCACCGGCCGGACGTATTCTGGTACAAGCAGGACCTGCTTGAAGAATTCACAGGGCAGTTCACCGGCCCGGCAGCTGATGTGGCTGCCGACGCGGCTTACATCGCCGAGGCAAACCCCGGCAGGGTCCTGGCGCTTCTCGACCGCATCGCCGAGCTGGAGCAGTACGCGGCGCGGTATCGGGCGCTGCGCCGAGGGCAGAGATGGAGTGTAGTCAACGGGATTGGCGACACGCTGAGGGCAGAAAAGCTTGACGCCGCAATCGACGCCACAATGGAGCCCCCACGCTGCACATGCCCGTCCGGAGATGGCTCGCTGCGCTGGCCGTGCCCGCGGC
>NZ_JAAOMA010000004.1:0-190867 GCF_011602385.1 Chromobacterium fluminis
ACATGAATAGATAAAAACCTACTAGATGTTCAGTAAAGTGTTGCAGTAAAAATCACAGAAAATCCAAGAATTGCGCAACACACAAAAACTTACCAGTTCTTCGCATAATGTATATTATGTCAAATCTACAATGGACTGCTCAGAAGGCTGCATCGCTGGCTTGGCAAGTTCCATACCCTGTTCTTTTGGCCAGGTTAAAAAACCGCAACACAATTCGCTTGTTGTGTGTTCCTGCAACAAAAGTCAGAACTGAAATGAAACGCAGCAACCCTTGGTGTGAATTCCCTTGCAGCCCGGACGAACTCGTTCGGGCTGTTTGTTTTGGTGACATCGAAGCCACCGCCGCCGAGCTGGGCATTCCCGCCCAGGAACTGGCCTACTACCGAAGCGGGCGCAAGCCAGTGCCCAAGGTGGTCTACCTCTGGCTACGACACCGGAGCGATACACGACTTGGCCACCAGTTCGGGCCATTCCGTGGCTTCCAGCTCGACGACCGAGGCGACGCGCTGATCTGCCCAGCGACTGGCGAGCGCATCAACTACGACGAAGTCGCGATGATGCGCGACTACCGCAACGCGCAGCGCCTGGCCACACAGCAAGCGACGTTGATTGAGCGCCTGATGGTCGAGCGTGATTTCTACCGGGAAAACTGCCACAGGCAAGCGCGTTTCGGCATGCTGCTGAACCGCATTTTAGGGGATGACTGAGTCTCAAATTGAGACAAAAGACGGGGTGCCGTCGGTGGGTTCCCTGCGGTGGTTTTGTACCATAGTGGTACAAGAGACGGGTATTACCTAGTCGCCCGTCTCTTTGACGGCCAAAACCCAAAGCGCAAAAACCAACCCCAAAAGCCCCCTCGCCGGGGGGGCACCTCCGGGGGATGTTTGCAACATCTCCCGGAGGGCCTGAAGGGTCTGGCCTGGTCAGGGCATCAAGGGCGCAGATCCTCACCCGGTCCACGGCTTCGCCGCGGCTGCGGCCTCCGGTCTGACCCTTGACCCCCAGGAAGGTGTCTAGCGCGCCCGCTGGCGCGAAATTCCTTGTAACTCCCGCAGTGCCTGCCACTCCAGGCGCTGGCGCGTCGGGCGGGGGGTATTTGGCCTCGCTCATGCGTCGCCCTAATCCGCCTCCCGCTCACTGGCTCCGCTCACATCCGCTCGCCTAAGGCTCGCTCCTGCGCTCCGCCGGGCGTTCGCTCCCGGCGGGGGCTCCGAAATCGCTCGGTCCAAACACTCCCCCACCCTCCTTAAACATGCCATCACCCTCCGTTCGGCGCTTCTAGACGAAATTTCTTGCGACACCGCGCGCACGTAAGGAGTGGGCCAAAAAAATGCCCCAGTAGAAACCGGGGCTGGCTGAATTTCCGTTACGGTAACTGCTATTTGGTGGGGGGCCTGCCAAAGCCGGATTGTGTCGGCTCAAATTGCATGCGCTGCTGCTGAGCACTGCCCATCGTTGCAATCTGCATCGACGGCGGCGGAGGCGCTGTCACAAGCTCACGAGGCTGGCCGCCCTGCTCCGCTTCACGCGGTGCGGCCTCATGCTCGGACCGATACGGGTCAAACCACGATTTAGCCACCATTTCGCGGCACGTGATCTCCGGCAAGTCATCAATCCGGGTGCCCTGCTGCGTGTAGCACTGGCAGCGCTTGACGCTGGCCACACACGCGGCCGCACGCGGAAACGTGCGCGGTTTGGCTAAGTCGTCGTAGACCGGCGCCGAGTCTGGAAAGCCAGGCATGCGCGGCAAGCGTTGACTGACATACTGCTGCGGCGTCAAAGGCTCTGCCTTGGCTCCCTGTGACTGACCAGGCATCGGCGCCGCCTGGACGGTCACAATTGGCCCGGACTGCGACGACTTGGCCTTGGCCTGGGCGGACTCCTCCGACATCGACCAGTAGAAATAGCCAATCAAGAAAATGGTGGTCCACACGATACCGAGCAGGATCCACACCTTTTTCGGGATCGACACCTTCATGGTGTGGGCCTCAGCCGATTTGTACCAGGTGTAAACCTTGCGCGGAAAAACAAAATTGCGCTTATCAAGGCAGTCCGCCTTGGCCTGGCGGGCATTCGGGTTCTGTTGGCAGCTTTCCCAGCGCAACAGCTTTGACTTAGCCATGCCAAACAGGCGAATCAGATGGTAATGGCGGCCCACCAGGGGGCGGATAAACGAGTCGATCAGCTGAGGCCCCTGAGTAATCAGAAAAATGTCCAGACCAAGATGGCGATGGGTGGCGAACTTGTCGACAGACGCCGGGATGACGGTGCCGGACCGGCGCACAGGAAACACATACTGAGCTTCATCAATCACAACAATGGCCTCAGCAGGCAGTGTCGGCCAGGACTGCGGATCCTCAAGTTCGATCCAGCCGAGCACCTTCTTGCCCTCGTCAGTCAGCGGAATGCCGTGGTAGTAGACCTGACGGTTTTCCTTGGTCGACATCTCGTAAAGCGTCTGCAAAACAAAGAGGGTTTTGCCGGATCCGGGGATAGCCGTAATCAGCGTGATCATTTGCCGAACCCCTTCCACTTGGACTGCATGATGTTCCCAGCGGAGTCCATGCCTGCCAGCGTGGCACGCATCACCAGGGCGGAGAAGATAATTGAAAGTCCCTGGCCAAAGCCGGCCATCGACAGAATCGCAAACACCAGGCTGGTGGCTGCATTCAGGTTCTGAGAAATCAGTGACTTCAACAAATCAAGCACCGCGCTGGCGCCGGCATAACCGATCATGCCGAAGCCGATCGCGCCGATGACACGTGACACGATATTGGTCAGCAGAGCGGTAACCACCGCTGCGCAAATGGACAAGATCAGTGGCATGGCTTACCCCCTGCGGAAGATGATGAACGCGGCCACGACAACGCACGCGATGATGACGCCTGGACGAGCTTTCTCGGCAAACGAACAAACCAAGGTGTATTGCAACTCCACGCTGCCTTCGCCCAGGTCAATACGCAGATTCGCAGGGCAAGCAGCAGGCCGCGTGAAAATGTCGTTGGTGTTCAGCAAGCTTGTGAGGTTAACGCCACCCTCATTGACGAGGTTAGGCGCTGACGTATCCGGCGCACCAGGCTTGTCACTGCAAAGGAATTTCCACATGCCGGTGTAATCACATTCGCCGGGCTTCTCGCCTGAAGGGCTTGAAGCGTCCGGCTTGCCTGGCGTACCGCCAGTGCCGCCACCTGTGTTGCCCCCGGTGCCGCCACCGCCAGGCGTGCCGCCAGTTCCGCCGCCTGTATTGCCCCCGGTGCCGCCACTTCCGCCACCTGGGCCGGACGTGGGATCCACGCAAACGGTTTTGCCGCCAATACCCACCGCATTCCAACCAGGGGGGCAACTTTTGCCATCAGAAGGTTCGTGGGCCGGTATGCACTCCAGGGCGTTGTTTTTGATCCGGCCCACGTAGCCAGCAGAACAGTTGCCGTTCGCATCCTTGCCGGTAGCTGGGTCCGTTGACGGCTTGTCTGACGGCGGAACCGGGCCGCCGCCAAAGCAGCCAGTAACATTGTTAACGGTGCCGTAGTACTCGCCTGGCGCGCAGGAGCTGGGGCTGGTGCCGCTCTGGTTGTTGGGGTCGCCATCCGCAACCTGGGCGCACGCCTGGCCGTTATATTTGAATTGCGTGACCTGAGGATAATTGCGGGTAATGCGGCATCCGGCATCCTCCTGAATATTGCAGCCCGGTATTTTGGGGTAGTAATTGTCACAGACGCGTGAGCGAGTACCGACATTAAAACGAGCGGTATCCACCACCTGGCCGGCGACCATAGAACAATAATTGGCAAGCTGAGCGCTAGTGCAAGTCGCCGGGTCAGGATCTGGTTTGGGTTGATCTGGGCGATAGCATTGGGTGCCGTATAGCTCAGTTTCATAGCCAGGCGGGCACGGTCCACGATATGTATCCTTTTGCGGGAAACCAGTGCGGCCATTATCACAAAAAACAATGTCCGATTTAGCCTCCTGAACTCCTCCACCTAAGTAAGAGCACATAGCAGAAGCGCTGTTTAATTTGCAAGGCGGAGAATTTGAAACAGCATCATCGCTAACACAGAGTCCACCAGAAACATACCAATATGAATGCGTTCGCGTAGGAGCTGGAATAGTCTCCGCCTTAGCGACGCAAGATAATCCAAGCAGCGCCGCAGATAGCCAAAATAACAAAATAGCCCGCCACATTTAACCCTCCTGTCGAATAAAAAAAAGGGGCCGTAGCCCCCTTTTAAAGCGCCGGGCTTTAAACAGCGCGACGCAGCACTTTCAGGGTAAATACCGTGATAATGACGCCGAGTGCAGCCATGCCCAAGAGAACGATCTTGGCATTGGAGCCATTGATTTGAGTAACGAGGGCAGCAACATCGATTTCCATTACATCTCTCCTGTTGAGTTGGGAAGAACATTCATTAACGACTTGATACAAAATGCAGAGACCCAGACGCCCACAATAGCGAAGGAAATCAAGGCCCCCTGCTCGGCTGTCAGCGGGTAGAAAAAACCCGACATTGACGAAAACTTTTGATACTCCGAAGGCGTAATCAGCAAATAGCCTGCGCAGGCCTCCGGCTGCATTGTGGTCAGCAACAACTGGCCATCGGGGTTCTGTACTGCGCACACTGCCATTTCTGATTTCCTCCTGCGCATGCGGCGGCGCTGTGCGCCGGTCGGCGGAGCCATCCCGGCGCCCCGCACCGCCGCTATGCGACGCGTTGATCTGCCTGTTGGGTGTCCACCACCGACAACGACATGCGGCGCTGGTGGTCCCAATACCAGCCAGGAACCTCAACAAGCGGCTGTAGCTCAATCACCTTGATGACCGATGCGAACTTATGCAGCGACGGCAACGGCTCGGCGATATCAAGGCCGTAATCACGCAAGCCCCTGGCATGGCGATAAAACGTGTTATGGGGCAGCAAGGCCCGGACATTTTCACCGCGCAAATAAGCAGCGGCTGTCATCCGCAAATGGCTGGGCAAATGCTCCAATTCAATACGGGTTACATCTTCACGAACACGGGACAACAGCGGTTTCACTTCCGTGTCAAATAAACGAATAAGCTTCGACATGGTGATATCTCCCAAAAACCGCAGCATGTTGTCGCGCAATAGAAGGCGGTTGGCTTCCAGCTCCAGGCGAACGACGCCACTTTGGAGGCAGTGTTGATAAACAGGGTCTGAATAGATTTCAGTTTTTTTGCGGCCATGGCGATGAACGGTCATTTCAACCGCTTTAATGTAGGCTTTGATTAATTTCCGGCCACCCTTTGAACCCCATTGAACGGTGGTTTCCCCTGCCCTGCCTCGTTTAATACGGGCCACAGATTGAGTGGCGAGCCAGTCGATTACGGCTTGGGCATTTTGCGGGGAGCCTGCGGAGTAATTGCGGGTCAAATGAATGCAAGAAATTGTCGCGCCGGTCCAATATTCAAACAGGCCATGCTTGACGTCATACGCTGACGGATTTGGGTTTATCACCTTTTCACCGGGGGCGAAGGGTGGCAAACCAAAACGCGCAAGCAGCTCATTGCAACGCTGGAGCGTTGCGTCCAGGTCCAAGTTGTAGAGGTTGTCCGGGCGATCCAAGCGCCCGATGTTGCCTTCAAGCGTGACGGTGAAGCCATCGCAATGGACGATCACCAGGGAGTCAAACGAGCCACGAATCTTTTTCTTCGACTGCATGGCCCATTCGGCATCCTCGACGTATTCGCCGGTTTCATCCGAGCGCGGGAATTTGCCGATGATGCCTTCATCCACCATCGGCAATGTCGCTTCCACCTCGCCGGTTTCCGGGTTCAATCGGCCCGGATGCCGTTGCTTGATGCGGATGAAATCGACAAAGGCAGTCATTACGCGGCCTTGCCCTGGGCCGGAACGAGCTGCACCCAATTGGTGACAGCGGAAATGACCATCACCGGCACGCTACGGCCATTGGAGCGCATCACGCGGGTTTCGGTCTCGACATCGGCCAGGCACGGGAACGTCATATCCCGAAGCTTCGGGATCACGCTTGCGTTGATCTCAATCGGGCAAGGCTCAAAGCCGCGAACGGTACGGCTGTAGCCTTCCTTGGCGAAGTCGCTTGCCGGCAAGTGGGCTTGCACGCTGGCCATGTCAAAGGGCTTGCCGGTTTTGGACGAAACGCCCTGGGAGTGTTCGAACAGGGTGAGCAGGATTTTCATAGCGATGGTCTCAGTAGGTGCAGCGGCTGGCTGCGGGGTTAAATTCGTTACGGTGACGAATAATCGTCAGCAGGTAATTACCGTTACGGTGACGATTAATGCCATGGAAGAAGCCATGCACCGGGGCAAACGTGACAAGCTCAACCGGGCGATATGGCTGAAGACGGTACGGCGTGTAGCCACTGAAGTAGCGAACGCTCCAAAGCATCTGACGCGGCTTCGGGGCCAGCAGATGGGCGTGGGACGGCAAGGGAAAGCGACGAACCGTCAAGCGAACCGAGTCGCCGCAGAACCACATCAAGCAATCATGGGTGGCGGGATCAATGTAGGTCCAAAGGGCATTGAGTGACTTGGCGTTTGCGGGAGGATCGAAACGGCGGGCATACGTAGCGTGGGCGGCGGTTGCGCGGTAGGTGAGTTTTTGCGGCGTGCTGACTTTCATTGCCCTATCCCCTGCTAAAATTGGTTAACAACCAACTGCTCTCAAGCGAGATCAGCAAGGGTATGCTAGATCAATCTCACCTGAGAGTGCAATGGAGAAGACATTGAAACTAAGCGTGGACTACCTGCAAGAAGCCATCGAAAAGATGGGGGACATCAGCCAGAACAAGAAGGCTGAAAAGCTAGGTATCGGCGGAAATACCCTCAGCCAATACATGACCGGTGCACGGACAATGGACGACTTCGCATGCATCATGGTCGCGAAAGTCTTGGGCATTGACGGCATGATCGTCATCGCTGCTGCGCAGATGGAACGCGAGAAAAATCAAGCACGTAAAGACGTTTGGGAGGACTTGGTAAAAAAGATGGGCGCCCTCGTCCTGGCTTGGATGACGGCGGGGGCGATGCTGGTAGGGAGCCTAAGCTCTGATAGTACTAGTGCAAATGGAATGTTGACGACGCAATATGTTGCGATGACACAACATGACAAGTCAACATTATGACAAATCATTGCAATATCATACATGTGAAGACCATGTGAATATTATCAGAGTTTCAGTCTTACCTATAGTTTAGCCATACCCCTCCACCAACCCATAAGCCTGTCTGCTCGAATCCTGCAAAATTTGAGCTAACCTGGCTACCCGTTTTATGAGATAGATCGAAATGACAACTGCTACTTGCATAGGATGTGGCTGCAACGACGATAACGCATGTGCCGATACCAAATATGGAGGGCCTTGTGCTTGGCTTGAAGTAGATTATGTCCTTGCCCGCGGTGTCTGTTCTTGCTGCGAAAATCATCTTGAGCGTTGGTATAACGGAGACTATGAAATCCACGTCTCTGTTGATCTAGGCTAGCTCGGTCAACAAGAGGCTTGTCGAGCGAATTGACACTTACATGTGACGGCTCTAAGCTATGGGGGCTTTTCTGTCCTTCGTGACATAGCCGTCCTTCGCGACGTTAGCGCGTTTCTCGCGCATTCCAACATCCTTTCTCAACCGGGGCAACATGCCCTGGGCTGGTTGTCTCGATTCTTTGGAGACAACCATGACTGTTACCCAGACCTACACAGGCAACCGCTTCTATGCGGCCATTCCGGCTATTAGCCGTATCAGTATTTTGGACTTCGCGCAGCACCTGTCTAATATCGGGCGCTACAACGGAGCTGTTCTCCGTAACTACAATGTCGCGCAGCATTGTGTACTGATGCCGCAGATATTGCCTAAACATCTGCAGCTTGCCGTATTGCTGCATGATGCAGACGAAGCCTACCTGAACGACATGACGAAGCCAGTTAAAAATTACTTGCCGGATTATGTCGCTTTAGAGTTAAAGGTATCGGCCCTGGTTGCAGCCCACTTTGGTGTTGATTTCTCAGATCCACTCAACAAAGAGGTAGACCTCCGCTTTGCCGAGCTCACAGATACGGCCGTCGAACCAGATTGGTTCGATGATTTTGAGGAACCTGACCCTATCTTCAAAAGTCATGGTTTCGAAATCGTCGACACTGGTGGTGGCTGTACCAACTGGGGAAAACGGTTTGCGAATGGCACCTTGGTACTCGCCGGCGATGCTGAGAATGAAACGACTCATCGCATCACCTGCGAGAAGGTTGGCTTCATTGCTCTCGATCAAAATGACCGCGCTCCGTGCTTGGTTGATCTTCCAATCAATGAACACGGCGCCTTCTCCATCCATCTGACCCATCTGAACCGAGTGCTTACAACTCTCGATTACACATTAGGAAATTCTTCCTATGTTCAAGCTGCTTAGCGTGGATACCCTCACCTTTTACTGTATTCAGAATAGTGTGTTTATTATCGCCTCTAAACGAAAGGATCTAACATGCTGTCCTGGAAGATGATGGAGGCCACAGAAGCTGCGTGTCGTCACGTTTGCGAACAGGAACAAGCGAACGAGCACTATGGGGACCCTTTCACTCATTGGGCGAGGTGGTGTGCCTGGACGCAAGGGTTTGTTGCTGGCTGGACAGGCGACTTGCAATTTGTTCCGCTGAGTGAGCGTATCAGTATGTGGTTTCGCTCTCTGACCACTAGAGGTCAGAGAGCGGATGAAGTTCAACCAGACCGTTAAACACAAGCAAATCCCGATTTTCTTTAGTTTGCCATCCCACTTTCACCAGGGGGCCAAACAACTAAATCCGGATGCACCCTTTTACTTACCACCCTTGCGGGATCTTTCCCGCAAGGGGGAGGTTCCGCTTCACTGGAGATCACCCCATGAAGCGCATCATCGTTATGAACGGCAGCAAGCTGACCCAAGTTTTCACAAACAACACCTGGCAAACTCGTGTTGTCGAGAGCGCGGGCAGTCTGGCCAACGGGATTTATCCCGCCTAACGGCACCTCCCTTCCAACAAACCAACAAGGCGGCTCCCCATAAGGGGACCGTCTTTTTTTTACCTGGAGATCCACATGATTTTCTTCCTCGCGTTCTTAGTTGCTCTGAAGAATCTCGCACTCCTTGAATTGGGGCCTCCACCTGCCGCCGGCGCTGTGCTGCTTCGACTAAGGTGCTGCGCGCTGTACCGACTAGAGGTTCGTCTCATGAATGACGGCACATACTCTGTCTATGCGGTTTCAAAGTTGGAGCCAATGCAAGAGTGGCCAATGCAGCATTCATTTCTCTGCCTAGAGGGTGTAATCAAACATGCCTTCAATCTTCGTAAGCACCGTTGGTGGTTGATCTTGAACGGGGGAAGTAGAACCCAGTACATATCACCAGAAACCCAAGACCATATTTCTTAGGAGTAATCATGATCGTTTCTAAACCGGTTATGCCTGGTGAACCTGATTTACTGGAAGGGCATACGCAAGAAACTCTTTCCTTTGTACTTGATGATGGATCAACTCTTCTGGAGTACCCCGCTCCAACTGTGGGGTGGACTCATGAGACTATTGAGAATTTGGCTCCAGTCGAACCAGGCCTTGCTTGGGATGCCTTGTTGGGTACCCACTGGATAGGCTCCTCGGAAGTCTAAGCCTCTTCTGGGTTAGCAACTCTCACTCGCTCCTTGAAGGAGATATGATAGCCCTGGTCACAGGGCTATCATCTTTCGCCCTGCCAGTATGCTCAGCCTTCTCTTTGTGCATCAATCAATCCCTCTTTTCTATTAATTGCCTCTACTTTGAACGCTCCACGAGTCTTCTGGGAAGTCATCACAGGTGGTGCATTCGTAGCTTGCAATCACATCTCCACTCTTGGCGGGGCCCATGTCGCCCAGCCCTACTCTCCGCGGTTGAGTTGAGCAGTAGCTTGCCAAACATACCGGTTTACGAAGTATCTGCATCCAAACGAAAGAAGCAGGGCTTATGCTTTGCTAAGTCGGGCATTGGATTTGCCCCCATATCTCAGGACACCAACCCACCCTTAGGTTGATCTTGCCGCCAGCAGCCTGAACTCTCGTGGTGAGCGGTATTTCAGCGCACTGTGCGGGTGCTGCTCGTTGTAATGCTCGAAGGCTATACCAAGATTGCGCAGGGCCGTGGAGGCGTCCGGTTTCGGCATCTGGGATACGTAGTCCCGCTTGATAGTCTTCACCAGACTCTCCGCCATCCCATTGCTCTGCTGGCTGCGTACCGGCGTCGTTACGGGTTCAAGGCCCAGCTGCCGCGCAAATAATCGGGTCGCTGCTGCCGTGTAGGCCAAACCGTTGTCACTGAGCCACTCTATCCGCACCGATGGCTTATCCAAGCCCAGCCGCTTCTCTACCGCCTCCAGCATCACGTTCTGCACATCATCACTCCGATAGCCGGCAGCGCCGGCCACCCAGCTCATCACCTCTCGGTCACAGCAGTCCAGCGCGAAGGTGACGCGAAGCTTTTCGCCATCATCACAATTCACCTCGAAACCATCTGAGCACCAGCGGGTATTGCTAGTCGCCACGGCGACACGGCCCTCATGCCTACACAACACCCCGGGTTGCTTCACCCAGCGGCTCAGCAATAAGCCATGCTGCTTAAGGCGTTGACTTCGGGCGGCCAGATGGGAGCGCGCTACGCCAAGGCAGTGACTAACCCGTTTCACTGCCCGTCCTCCGGCAACAAGGGCGAGCGCGCATTCCATTTTCGCGAGCGGACGATCTCCACGGTTTCCTTGAGAATCTCCGCTTCCATCGTCTTTTTGCCCAACAGGCGCTGCAGTTCGCGGATTTGCTTCAATGCTTCGGCCAATTCCGAAGCGGGCACCACGGCTTCGCCGGCACTCACCGCTGACAAGCTGCCGTCCTGATGGAGCTTGCGCCAGTGGAACAGCTGGTTCGGATTTATGCCATGGCTGCGAGCCACCAGAGACACCGTCTGGCCGGGCTCGAGGCTTTCACGGACCATGGCCACTTTTTCTTCGACGGCCCCGCGGGGGGAAACGGTGTCCTGTGTTTCAGGGGCTCGTCCAGGCATCATTCAATGTTACTCAACCCACAACAAGCTTGACTTGGGTCTTTCCAGCTTGGACTGCTCTTGGTGCACCCTCCCCTGCCGGTCCTTCAGAACATCAGCATCTCTGCATGCGGCTTTTGATTTTGATGTCAAAGAATTCATCGACCGAATGCTTAGTCTTTATTTTTACGAAGTTGGTCAGCTTCGCTGGATGTATTTAATAGTGTCCATTTGGTGGACTGTCCCCTTTTAATCCACAGCTCCCCCCCATTCTTCTGCCGGGATCCTGGTAAAGGTTTTCTTGAGCAGCTTCATTAAGCTCACACAAATCGTTCTGCCTGCGTCTACCCCTTCAAGGATTCTCAGAGTGATCGACTCCCCTTCTATCGAATCAACCTTTGCGGTTGCTGCGCCATCAGCCTCTAGCACGTCTCCAATGGCTAGTTGAACGGCATCGCGTGACAGAGAGGCCACCTCAGAAACGTCACCAGAACTGCTGCCGGTGTTTGTAAGGACGTCTAGAAGTGTCCTGTTAGACACCCGCGCGTGTTCAAACAGTTGATGGATGGATACCTCCAACTTCTCTCCGGAATCCATGGAGCGCATGTTCACAATCATGCCTTCATATGAAAGAACTACGAATTTGCCATGACCTCCAAATATGCGGCTGAGGTCAACCTCACTACCAGGCGGAATCGTGAGGCTCACGCTTTTACGCATATCTATGACAATGGTATTTAGCATCTCGATGGTTAATCGCTCTCTTCGGGAATTTTGCTTGCTGTTTGTCTCTACCCACCAAATTCCCTCAATTTTCTGGAAACGGAGGTATCTATCTGGCAATGTCAAGCCTCTCTCAGCCCAGTCTAGTAGTAACTTTTTCATCAAAATTGGTAATTTTGAGAAATCATCACGCTTATGATCTGGACTATCGGATTTGGCATTGCTCAACTTGCCAGAGATACTTGCATAGGCGACACGGAATAGAACATCTCCGGAGTACTTGCTAAATATCTTCCATCTTTCCTGAACGATGTCTTGAAGTTTCTTACCGTATTGTTTAGCAACCTTCATCAGTCGAACAATTTGTTCCGCACTCACCCCTGCAGATACCAATTTCATGCAGCCAGTAGGAATTCTAAATCGACCAATCCTAAAGAATTTTGCTCCATCATCTGCTGGTGCATGCTTGGTGCTGCCTTCCTTATCAGTTACAGCTAGCATCGCGATCGCTGTTTGGGTAAATCTGATGGAGTTACCTTGTTGCCGCTCTATCAACTTGCGCTGTTCTAGCGAGCGTAGCGTCTCATAAAGTGCACTGCGTCCAAGCTGCGCTAGGTTGCCAAGCTTCTTCCTTGTTGTAATGGTGATCGGTAATGCGAAATCTTTACTATCCAAAAATGGAAGGAGCGCTCCAATGAGCGCTCGTTCTGTTCGTGAAAGTTCCAACTTGCAGATTGGTAGCTTCTCCATCAGGTAGAAGGCGCATGTTACGCCCACCCGGTGGGGGAAATTAGTGTGGGTTGTCATCATCATTCCTTTTGAGAAAATCGAAGGCAAAGAAAAACCCCCGAGGAATTTGCATTCGCTCGGGGGTTTGTTTTTGGGCCCCTGGGTGTCTTGTTCGACTTGGCCCGGGGGGCGCCAGACTATGTATTGGTGGAGCTCCTGGTGGAGCTTCATCCCTCGTGACTGAGAGGTGTTTCCACCCAGTTAATACGTATTGACTGACGTGCGTAGCCAACCTGGGACAAGACTGATGCTGCCCAGTCAATACGTATTGACTGGAGATCGGGCGGATTGAGTCGATCGCTACCTTTGCTGTGACTGAAAGGTGATGCTGGCCAGTCAATACGTATTGACTGACGTCTGCAGTCAGACTGAGGCAAGGCAGATACCGTCCAGTCAATACGTATTGACTGGAGATCGGATGGATTGAGTCGATCGTTACGTTTGCTGTGACCGAAATGTGTTTCCACCCAGTCAATACGTATTGACTGCCGAGCACAGTAGCCCCGTGGACGGGTAGCTGTGGCTCAGTCAATACGTATTGACTGTCACGCAGGAAAGTAGATTGAACAGAAACGATAGAAAAGGAGGAATATCCTGAAAGAAGCGAAAGCCAAACAGTGTCTTGGCAATCCTGGCAAATGATCATGTCTGAGATTCCAGTCAATACGTATTGACTCCCACGCCGCGAGCAAAGTGAGCCAGCTAATACGTTTTGACTGAGAAGAGCCTCAAAAAAGTGAAAAACCGGCACAATCATCGGAATATCGGATTGGCCGGTTCTCTTATAGAGATCAAGGTGTTTAGCCACCTTGAGTCTCCTTCGGGGGGGGGTCTATAGGAGGAGTGTCCTTGAGCTTCCTGATAGCGTTTTCGATTGCCTCTGCGAACGCTGATTCCTGGCCAACGGGAATATTGTCTAAGGAAAGCTCCAAAGAGCCCTCACCATACTTCATCTTTCCAAGGTTTTCTATGGGCTTGGTGACTTTACGAACTCGTTGAGAAGCAGAATATCCGCTTTCTGCAGAACTTACATACGAATTCAGCTTTGCATACGTCCATGAACCAGAGGCTACTTTTTCAGCAGCCTTCTTTACCTTCTCCTCGTCACCTGTCTTCGATAACAAAGCAGACAGCCGAGCTGCATGGTTGTAGCCAAACTTGTCTTTAGCCCGCTCGATAATTTCGTGTACGGATGGAGGCAACTTAGCAAAAGAAAGCAAAGCAGAAATAACCTGCTTATTCTCCCCTGACTCGGTGATGAGCTGCTCCTGATCTTTTGCTATGCCCTGCTCAAGTAGAGCCGCAAATGACATGCCTTTGTCATATGGCGTAAGCGGGTTCCGGTCTTCGTTTGCACGGAAACCATGGAAGTAGCCGGTGAGATCATCTAGACCGAACTTGACAATGGCCTTAATTTTCTTGGCCATCAGATGCCGGCGGAATGAATGAAGGCGAGTGAGGCCTTCAACAATCAAATACCGGCCAGGTACCAGCGGGTTGGGTCTGACGATGATGGGCTGAATTTGGCCCTTAATAACATCGCCGTCGCCTTCCTTCAGTATCTTGCGAGCCATGTCCTGGACTGCTAGTTCATCGTAGTACCAGCGTTGACGAACGCGGGGTTCGTCGATTAGATCGACGTCGATGAGCTTTTCAGATTCACCAGTGATAGGTGCAGAGCTCACTGGGTGATTAACAGGCTCACCTGGTGGAGTAGAGTCAGAACTCAACAGCGACGATTCGCTGTCCAACGTTAGTGGATCGCTATCGTCATCGCCCCCAACGATATCAGAAAAGGACCGCGGCGCCGGTTTACTTCCTGTCTCAGGAGTCAGGGTATGAACCTTTGCAACGATAGGCTTAGGATTGCCAGCTAGATCCTTCGGGTCTGTGCCGAGTGGACGCATTTTGGAACTTGCAGCTTGGAGTGACTCCGCCATTATCTTTCTCCTACATCAGCAATGATTCGCTGAATAATTTCAGTGGCGAGATCCCTGAACTCGTTTCTAATTGCGGGGCTTGCCCCTTTCCAGATGCTTACCGGATAGCCCTCATCCATTGCCTTAGGATAGTCCTCGCTATGATGCAGACGAACATCGGTAACCCGGGTATTGAAGTGCTGCATCAACATGGCCAAGTTGCGTTGTGTGCGAGGACGGTTTTTCTGGAACATCGTTGGAACAACGATAGGAGTCGGAGCCCTGTTGTAGTCTTCCTCGAAAACACTGAGAGACTGAGTCAGGCGGGAGAGACCTTTAACGGAGAGTCTATCCATCCGGACTGGGGTAACAATGTAATCGCAGGCGACAAGCGCGTTACGCGCAGCAACTGTACTCGACGGCGGGCAATCAAAAATGATGAAGTCGTAGCCAGACAGATCGCAATTTTTGAGCTTTCCTTTCCGGCTCTGCTCAATCAGTAGGCCAAAACGGAAGTCGCTATTGTTCGCGTTGGTTAGGGCAACATTAAGATCATCAAGGCTCTCGTCGGCCGGGATGAGGTGTAGCCCGTTTTCGCCAAACGGCTTCTTAATGACGTCCTTGAGATCGTGGCCAGAAAATGCCCCGCCAAATTTGAATAAATGACCAAAGTGCAGCTCGACCGCACGACTCGCAGGGTGGCCCATCTCCTCCAGTTCGGCGACGGAGAGATCCGGGTCGAAGCTGAGCATGCTGGTCGCGTCGCCCTGCGGATCGTTGTCTACAAGCAGAGTCTTGTACCCGGCAAGGGAGAGCTGGATCGCGAGGTTAACTGCAAGAGTGGTTTTGGCAACGCCACCCTTTTTGACATGAACCGTCAATGTGATAGGCCGGTTGAGCGGCTTGATGAGGCCACTTGTGCGGCGATGAGCGGCAATGTCGAAAATGTTCTCAAGGCTATAACGCCGAGACTGAACGCCGGTGGACTGACGCTCAACCTCCAGCCCCATGTCCTTCTCGTATTTCTTGATAGACGGAACGCTGACGTTAAGCATGTCAGCCACGACATTGACCGGGTAGCGGACCGTTGAGAAGTCGGGTACCACGAACTCTAAGTCAGTCATAATTGTACCGGTTATAGATTGCTGTTTTCGTGATTCTAAGACCGGGCTATCCATTGTGCAACCTTAAATTAACGGTTTAAGTGCAAAAAATAGCCTCATAACCGTCAATGGTGTTGTGATTTTGTCGTATCCGTTACCGGTTAATGCCATTTTTTCACTGGTATACCGCTATCGAGGCCTGGCGAGATGGCCGGGCGCGTTATCGAGAACGGGTGAGTGGCCGCATAGGTCGGCAACCAACCAGTCTACAGAGTCGGAAGCTGTACATATCAACGTAAATGAGTATGTTTTTGGGCTAATTCCGAGGGTAATCGGCAAAAAATGCGTGAGGCTCACGAAATCTAGGGCAGGCAATGTACTGGGATGCGGTCTCTGGAGCCCATCACGGGTTGTTCAGGATTTAAAAAGGGTATGTAGAGGAACGAAGAGTAGCCGCAAAAAAGGGCGCCATCGGCGCCCTGGGGCTATCAACAAAAAACAGCGAGTTAGCCAGTTTGGGATGTGGATTGAAGGTGAAAGGTCCCCGAGACATTTTGGAGCTGATACCACTCAAGAGGGCCAAAGTCGTGCTGATCAAGGCGTTTACCTTTAATGGGAGTGTAAAGCTGGCCAAGAACAAGACGTGGTCCATCTGTCTCTCGTGGCCAGTCCACCACGCGTGCCACAAAGCCAAGCGTTTTTCCACCTATCTCAACATATGTTGAACGAGTAGCAGATTTGGTGAAGGCAAGCTTATGTTTTTGTCTGATGCTTCCAAAATACTGAAATGCGTCCCCCCAACTTTTCCCATCAATACGTCTTGCTAGTACGTTTGCGATGCCCCCGAAAAACAGGGCACAAATCAAGTAAAAACAGAAGATCTGAATCCCTAGGAAGAAAGGATAGAACTCGTCTACGTGCCTGGTGTTGCCCGTGGAGTCAGACTGGAGGAACTGCATAAGGTATTTAGTGATCGGGTGCGTGCGTTGGAGTGGTTCCAAGAATGCCATGAGTAGACAAGACAAGGAAGCCAGGCTACACAAGACATGGACTATTTTGAGGATCAGGGTCCGGCTAACTTCAGGTACTTTGGGAATGGAGAGCGACATTGTATTCCTTGATGTTCATATGATTTAGAAGTCTACTTCTTGAACAGTATCACCGGTTGTAACCATGAGATCGGGCTGGCCAGCATAGAGGCTAGGTAGCAGCTCAGCCATCCCATTCTCATATGACTTCATGAGTCCGACGTTCTCGGGAGAGGGCTCGGTACCAAAGATTTGTATACCAGTTAGCGGAAGCTTCTGAACAATGGCTTCGGCCGCGGCGCGGCATGCGCCTAAGTTCGACTCATAAATGAACCGAGCTGCGACGATTTCATGAATGTGGGGATGACCTGGTTTCCGATTTTTCAGCCAGTCTGCCACTTTTCCATCGTTTGGCATCACCAGGGTGAGGCGATCCTGCGCTCGTGTAATAGCAACATAGAAGAGCCGACGCTCCCCTTCGAGATCTTCGGTCTCGCCTGGAAACTTGGCGTCAACCAATTCGGGCAACAGTACATGGGGCCATTGTAGACCCTTGCTTCGGTGGATTGACGTGATCAGAACCTGATCGACAGTGCTTTTCTCTCTAGAGAACTCAAGGCTCATATCATCTAGGTACTTAGAAAACTCTTGAACCGAGCCGCCATGCCGCTTCGCAAACTCTACTACCTCTTTGAGTAAATGAACCTTCTCGCTGGCCGTGTGTTCTTCGCCTGCGCGGGAAAAAGCGGAGTACAGATCCAGACGATCTATGCAGTCCAGTAGGAACTGTGCAGCTGGACGTTCTTTCGGTGTCCTGCAGGACGATCTGACGTGATCGATGGCTGTGTCGATGCGCTTAACACGATAGCCGGTACGGTTCCCTTTGAACTGGCTTAAAACATCCATCATTGCATCGCCAATGTCCCCATCGTGAGCAACCAGCCTTTTAATCTGGGACTCAATTTGATAGCGCTTCACGAATAGAGGTGGGACGGTAAGAAATCCGTCCAGAAGCTTTGTCTTACGCTTGGGGTCCTCTATCTCATGCCAGCCGTTCGTCACCATGACCATGGCTGCCCGTAGCGCTAGTACTTCTTTGCGATCGAAGAATGGTTCTGATCCGATTACCTGGTATGGAATGCCTTCCCGCATGAGGGCCGTCTCGGATGTGATCCCGTGTGAGTAATCGTGAACTAGAACCGCACATTCCTTGAGTTTCCGGCCAGAGGACTGCCATTCCTTAACCGCATTCACCACAGCGCAACCCGAGTCACTCGCTCGAAGAAGCGACACGTTGGTATCAGCCTCCCGGGCAGAGAGGCAGTATTTTGGGTGGCGCTGCTTATTGTAACGAATGATGTGATTTGCCATTAGAGCTAGGGTGTGGCCATACCGGAATGTGACCGACAGGGTGTAGCGGGTAGTCTCCGGGAAGGTCTGCTCGAAAAGCTCAGTCATATAATCCGGGCGGGCGCCTCGGAAGGTATAGATGCATTGATCTTCATCACCGACAGCCATTATTGAAGCCCGGTGGCCAGCAACATGATATAGGAGGCGAACTTGAAGCTCGTTAACGTCCTGAAATTCGTCGACAATGATTTTGTCGTAGTGGTTGGCTACGAACCTTGCAATGTCCGGGTGGGCAAGGATAGCCATCACGGGGTCATAGAGCATATCGGTAAAGGTGCGGAAGCGCTGATTGGTGTCGAGCCTGCGCTTCTCGTAAGCCGAAAAGGCCATTTCCCATCGTTTGGACATTGGAAAGGGCTTGCCGTCTGCCAAAACCATGGTTTCTTTTACCATGTTGATTGCGTCGATGAACTCCAAAATGACGTCATGACCAGTGTCGAATTGATCGTCTGGGGATAGCTCAGTGTTGACCTGCTCGAGGATCTCACGAGCAATCGAGAAAATTCGATTGTCAGTGATTAGCTCCGCAGGTTCGATCAAGCCCTTTTCGACTAAGGCATTGCAAAGACTCAGTCCGAATGCATGGAAGGTTCTAACTTTTGGGACCGGGGTAGCGGCCTCAGCACACGCAAACTTTAGTCGTTTTGTGAAATCAAGCTGAGCACTTTTATTGAACATCAAGATGAGCAATCGTCGAGGATCGGTCCCTTTTTTCAGCATGTGAACGATGCGTTGAACCATGGTCTCCGTTTTGCCTGAACCGGCAACAGCGACAACGAGAGCATGCTTACCATCATGGCGAACGACGGCCGCTTGTTCCGTAGTTGGTCGCCGCATTACTTCGCTCCTTTCTGGGCCAACTCATGATCATATGTCAATCGATCGTAGTAGAGCTCATCAAACATGCCGGACACCGTTACCAGGCGCATCTTGTCGTCGCGGTCATCAATGATCAGATTGAGACCAGATCCTTTGTGGAAGAGTACAAGGGGAAGAAAGCCGTGGGTCCGCAGGTAATAGGCCTGATGCTTTGCTACCACCCGCATTGGATGTAGGTTCTTAGTCTGAAGCCAACGGCCAAGAACGCTGGTAGCAGAGGAGATATCGGGAAGGCTTGCTCGTTCTGCTAGGCGGGTCAGTCCGTGATAGCTCAGTTGAATCGGCCCAAAACGCGAGGGCAGCGCCTCAATGACAGGTGCTGCTGTAATGGTATCCACTACTTGGCCGGAAAAGATCGACTGAAGGCTCTCGTCGAGTCCTTTGATTTCGATTCCCAAGTAGCGAGTTTGGAGAAACTGACCAAAAAGGAATAGATCACCATCCGCAACCGTCATTTCCTGAACTGAAAGTTTCTTGAACTCTCTGTGTCGAGTCCGGAGGATTATGCCTTTGCCATGCCACCGGTTGCTGCCAATTATGCTCATTTCGGACATCAGGTGTCGAAGCGCGCACAGTTCAGCAATAGCTACCGATTTGGAGGAAAGAGCTCCTTCAGGAAAGATGACATCGAGTGCCAGACTAGACGGGATCAAAGAGTTCTTGCTGAAGAAGCAACGGAACAGGTTGGTGCCCAGAGCGATGGTTTCTACAGACAGCACATTCATGATGATTTCCAAGTAAGGGGCCTTGATCTGCGGGAGCAGATCGGTGCCTGTTTATCAGGGGCCCCATACTATCCATCCTATTCACAAACACAATGATCGATTTTAGGAGTGCCCAAGACAAGGGGTAAGCGCGGTTCCTTCAATTATCCCTCGAGTCCTGATGAGCCGCGTGCTGGAAATGGCAAAGAATAGCACCGATATCCAGAAAGGATGTTGCCAGGGAGGCAAGTAGGATTGCCGCGGGTGCCAACAACGCGACTGATGGCGCTGGTACTGGATGTTCTCAACACAGCAGAGGCCCTGCCGATTACAAGCCAAGCTATCTATCCAGGGGTAGATCAAGACCGATATAAAGGCCTGCCTACCATGGGAACTGTGGCGACTGTTCGTTTGGCGCCATGGCTTGGAACTGACGGAATCTTTGTCGTCAATGAAGCTGTTTCTGCCTCACTGCCAAAAGAGCGCCTTGTGCCTGTGGTTGACGCCAGCGACCTACTACCTATCGGCAGGTGGGGTTAAGTCGCCTAGTCGATTCGCGATTCGAACCTATCCTGGGGAGGAGCCACCTACAGCAATCAAGGATCACTTGGTACGTGAGATGCCTCGGATGTCACAACGCGGCCGTAAGGCAGGTCTATGGATGCCTCCAGAGACATTTCATCGTTGGGATCTCAGCCAACCATCATTGATGTTGCCTAGAAAAGCGCAAACGGTAGCATCATTCTGGATTGAAGGGGGCGCTTGCCGTTAGATCACCATTTGTCAATCTCATGCGACTCGCAAGAACAACTAGAACATATTTAGCGAGCATTAAACCACCCACTTGCGACGTACTGGCTACAGGACCATGGGCAACGGCTTGAAAATGGATTTTTCTACCTAACAGCGACGTTGTTAAGACGGGTGCAGCTAGTGCTTTGATTCCAACTGTTCTGCTGTGAACCTATCACCGGCAAGATGGATGTGACGCGGAAGAGAAACTTGAAATTGGCATGAATTTGCGTGGATTCAGGCCCTTGTTCTTAGGCGCATTCCTTGTAGGCTGTTGGATATTGGCTTTAGCCAGAAGAGAGGTAGTTTGGGCAAAGAAGTGTTAGCACATGTGCACCCGAACTATTTCCCATGTCATCCTATAAACGAATGGAGCACTAAATGGTACTGCCTTTTGATGAAGCCGTTGGCGACAAATTGATCGAAGGTGTCGAAGGTTGTGTTGCCGTAAAGCGAGCAGGGTCGGAACAAATTGAACTCTGGGGCGAGGAGTTCGAGCGGCAGCTTGGCTGCGTGCCGGGAAATTTTTGCGCAGTCCAAATCAATGTGGTGATGAGTTTTTTACGCATGGGATATAGCTCAGGCTTTCAGGATGGCAAACTTGCCCAGCAACACGAGGTTCAACGTAAGCTTGGTATCAGTGTTTGCCTCTATCCGAATGTGCAATTCTCACATTGATCTTGCTCCTATTATCTATCTAGGACAGGAGGAGGTTGGTGTTCATTTTTTGCGTCTTCGTGGGTTCACTCGCCACGATCTCGCTGGTTATGCCGCATGAGGTGTCCCAGCCTTCTCCTGCTCAAGCAGTGATCAGTGCGGGTACAGTCCAGGGAGGGGACTGCATTCTCAACTTCTACATCTGTAGTGACAACAAGAGCCTACCAAGTCAGTGGAGGGGGGCGGCAGCAAATGGCGAAGTTTTTTCACTGAGGGCGACACAGAGTAATCTCCAGAGAACCGAGCTTTGCATACAGTCCAAGATCAAAGCCGAGTGCTATGAATTATTATGAAGAGATGTACCTCTATTGATAGGCGTTTCTTCAACAGCAAGCGAGATCTAGAACTCAGATTTTATATTCCATGGCAATGAGAATAATATGAACCACAAGTATATGTGCATGGTAGTGGTAGTCACAGTCGGAATTTTTACAGTATATAGGGTTTGGAACTCCTTAAAGTATCTTATTGCACTCCGTTCCGGCCTTCACGCAAACTGGATCCGTGACACAGAGCGATTTCGTTTTCATCCGCTCTGGGGGAGTATTCATAAATACGATAGAGGTTGGTTCGCATATTCAGGGAGAGGGAAAAGCACGGGCCCATACCTAACTGCCGATGAAGCTCAAGGGTTTTTGGAGTCATTACCGCTTCTCCTTGAGCGGAAGCAGGATGTTATCAAAGTGGCAAAGCTACGAGCTCACTTGGCTTTACACGTAATGGGCAGTATTGTGGTGTTTATTCTTTTCGCACTGTTTTCAATAAAATTTGACTACCAAGGTCCGCCAAATATGGTGCCAAGGGTCTTGACTATCGGCATCTCTTTCGCTTTCATTTTTTATAGCCTCTACCTGGTGATTTTTACACGAGAACGATTGTGGCTTGTTCGGGGAATGCTAGCTATTTGTGGATTCGTTTTGGCCCCCCTTTCTTTCTCATCAATCCTAATGGAAAATGCTGCATTTGTTGGCAGTGTGACCGTACTGATTCTATTGGTATTTTGGTTGTGTATTTCCACTGCTGCCGATAGTCTTCAAGCAGCTGCATGTCGTAATTTAAAGCGATCAGCCGGCTTTGGTGGGGGGGCGATACGCTGTCTTGAGTAAATCATATTTTTATATATGACTAATCAGCCTCACATCGCAATGCGGTATGAGGCTGATTGTTATTTCAAAAGAAAGAACTTGATTGCTTGGAAAAGGTAGTAAACAGCAAGGCAGATTGAGGATGCTGCTATCACACCTTTTATTAAGTTCGCGGAAAATGTTTCAACAAACCGGACTTTGTAACCAGCAAATAGCCAAGACGAAGCTGCAACCAAAAGCGTAAGCGATGTGGGAAGCAAAGGAGGCTCTGAAGGCGAAATCAAATTAAATAGAGCAGGCGCAGATATAAAAACAAAGGCTATCCACGTCGGGATCAGCCATGATCTATTCCTCTGAAAGTAATTTTTGTGATTTTGACTTGCGTTAAGTAAATCTTTATTTTCTGGCCCTTCGAAAAAATTATACATTTCCCTGCCTTGCGTTAGATTTAAACCACTGTGGACTGATAGGAACACAAAATAACTTGTGAGAAATTTATGAACCCATTTCCCATGGAAGCTGTTGCTTTGCAAAGGCTTCCAAATAAACCGCTATTGTAATGGTACATGAGATCATGGCCAAGACAACAAGGAATATGAGCAATTTTTTTGTCTATTATAATTGCCATGTTGCAAGCTTGATACCACTATAAGGTGACTCTGGTAGGTATGTCTTGAATTCCATAGACAAGATTGAAGTGCCTGCTTTAAAATCAGAGCTCGTTCCAAATGGTTGCTCGGACAAAAGCGAGTCTTTCAATTTGTCGCTTTGAAGCGGCGTCTTTTTTGAGTTTTTAGCTCATAACCCTTGCGGGGCCTTCCCCGGCAGGGATGGCTCTGTAACTAATTGAGGAGCCATCATGATCCATCTCGAAGACCCTGCGGTGCAAGCTGCTCTGATAGGCGGTGTCTGTAGTCTTATAGCCACTGTGATTGCGGCTATTTGCGCAGCATTGATCGGGCAAAAGCTTGCGCGGATTCAGAGGCTTAAGGAGCAACTCCTTCTGGCCATGAACGATGTGGAATTCCTTCTGCACTGCGAGGAAGTTCACTGCAGCAACGTGGATGGTAAGTTGGATGTGACGAAGAAGTTGGAGATCCGTAAGAAGGCACGTGAACAAGGCCATACCTGGTCCGGCCTGTTTACTCCTGGTCGTGCCGCCGAACGTCGCCTGTATTTGAAGTAGTACCACAACCTCTCCGGGGGATCCTTTGATCACCTCCTAAGGTATTTCACCTGTAAGGTAAACCCTATATAAGCCCCGAGAGATCGGGGCTTTTTAGTTTTTATAGAAGTGGCGCCGCGGCTGGTCTGGCGGCATTGGCTCGGGTTTGCTGTGAGCCATCTACAAAACCGCCTTGGTTGTGCCCTGGACGCTCCCGAGTTTCGTGGGTTGATGCCGCGCACCCGTCTCCTACTTACTCATCGAGGAGGTGGCTTTGAACTGGTACGCAAGCGCCGCACGCTACCTGATGGCCGGCAGGTTGATTATTGGGCTGCTGACGCTCTGGAAGCGAGGTTCCGAGAGCTATACCGCGCCGCTGGCATCAAAACGAGTAGCCATGCTGGGCGGCGCTCGTTCGCGTCGGCACTGCTCAAGAATGGAGTGTCATTGGAACAGGTGGCGATACTTTTGGGGCACCAGGACACCGAGGTAACGTCTGCCTACATCCAAGTCGAGAAAAAGCAGCTTCGCGCCATGTATGAACTCGCATTGTGATAGTGCGCAACATACTTCATACTATGCAAATGGCTAATCTGTTCAAACCACCTTGGCACTACTTCGCTTGGCAACCACCAGCACTTGATGCCCGAAGCGAACGAAACGCTGCGGCCATTACTCGCAGCAGAGGCTGGCTGTGGGCACTGTTGCTGTTCTGGGGTGTCGTTGACGGTTCCTCTGTCCAGTTCGGCAGGCTGAGGGTTTTCATCGGCTACAACTACACCGGCCTAATAGCCGGGCTGCTGGCATGGTTTGCCCCTGTACTTGGGCTTGGCACAGGCTTGAGTGCCGTGATCGCCACTATCGGCCTTGGCTGGCTCGTGACAGTCGTGTGGGGTACCGCAAGATACGTAGGCTGGATCGCCGCCATCCTTGGCCGGTGGCCACCAACGGGAAGGGCATAGAAAAACATGAGTGAAATGGTGATCTACCAGCATGAAGCTGGCGAGCTGGTCTCGGTGCGGCTGGAGGGGGATACCCTGTGGCTGACCCAGGACCAGATGGCCGAGCTATTTGGCCGCGAGCGTTCTGTCATCGCCAAGCACCTGCGCAACATCTACAAGGATGAGGAGCTGACCGAGTCAGCAACTCGTGCAAAATTTGCACAAGTTCGTTTAGAGGGTGAGCGAGAGGTGTCCCGTGAGATTGAGCACTACAATCTCGACGCCATCATCAGCGTCGGCTACCGGGTTAACTCCCGGCGCGGCACGCAATTTCGCCAGTGGGCAACCGGCGTGCTGCGCGACCATCTGACCCAAGGCTGGACACTGGATCGTGCCCGCCTTGAGCGCAACGCTGCCGAATTGGAAGCGGCGCTGGCGCTGGTCAGGAAAACCGCCCAAACCCCGGAGCTGACCGCCGATGCCGGGCGCGGTCTGGTGGAGATCGTCAGCCGCTACACGCAAACGTTCCTGTTGCTGCAACGCTACGACGAGGGGTTGCTGACCGAGCCACAAGGCACGCCTGGCGGCACACTGCTGACGCCCGTGGAGGCGCGGCGGGCCATTGCGACGCTGAAGGCCGACCTGATGATGCGGGGCGAAGCCAGCGAGCTGTTTGGCCGCGAACGCGAAGACGGTCTTGCTTCCATCCTGGGCAACCTCGACCAGACGGTGTTCGGCCAGCCGGCCTACGCCACGCTCGAAAGCAAGGCGGCACATCTGCTGTACTTCGTCATCAAGAATCACCCGCTGGCGGACGGCAACAAGCGCAGCGGGGCGTTCCTGTTCGTAGACTTCCTGCATCGCAACGGGGCGCTGCTGCGCGATGGCCAACCCGTCATCAACGACATGGGCCTGGCGGCGCTGGCGCTGCTGGTGGCCGAATCCGCCCCTCCCCAGAAGGAAACCATCATTCGACTGATCGAGAACATGCTTGCGAGGCCGCTGTGAGGATTGAAGTACAACCACTGAGCCGGATGACCCCGGACGAGTTCAAAGAGCTGGTACGCGGCAAGGGCTGGACCTACCGCGCCCTGGCGGTACGCTGGGCCATGTCTGAAACCCGCGTTAGCCAGATTGCGCGAGATGCGGAGCGTCCCCTGTACTACGACGATGCGGTGCAGGCGCTACCGGCAATGCCGCGTGGTAAAAATGCAAAAACATGAAATATACTTCATGAACAATATTGCATTTATAGAAACTATACTTCATACTTTTAACATCAAGAACTAGGAGATAGTCATGGATGAACAGGAATGGAAGGCAGCTTTCATTGCCGCCATGCAGGCCCACGGCAGGACTGCCGCAGAGAAAGCTGAAGAAGAGGCCGACTACCAGTGGATGACGGCTCCGAACGTCGAGAGTATCGATCCCGTGGCGTGGGCAAACAAAATCGCCCCGGCCTACTGCTAAGCACCCGGAAAATTACAGGAGCCACAGCATGCCGACCCTGACTAAGACCCGCTAACAAAACCTGTCGATAAATCGCAGACAGATCAATGAGAAAGCCAGCTTGAGTAAGGCGTAATGCGTATCCAGCCGCCGTTCGAAGCGGATGCGCAATTTCCCGAAGCCAGCTAGCCAAGAATGGGTTCGTTCTACCACCCAGCGGTGGCGACCTAGTCTCTCGCTGCTTTCCACCCCGCGACGCGCGATTCGCACCAAGATTCCGCGTCGGTTCAGGTGTTCACGGCAACGGCGGTAGTCATAGCCTTTGTCTGCATGCAGCTTGTAAGGCTTTTGCCTGGGCCGCCCTGGCAAACCAGGAACGGCAGGAATCGCATCGACCAAAGTTTCGAAGGCCATGGAATCGTGCCGATTGGCGCCGGTAATACACAGCGCCAGTGGTAAACCTCGGCGATCTACGATGATGTGCCGCTTGCTGCCGCATTTGCCTCGATCGGTGGGGTTGGGACCGGTCTCTTGGCCCCCCGGGGGCTGGCAACGCTAGCCCCGTCAATGCTTGCCCGGCTCCAATCAATTTGATCGTGTTGGCGCAGTTGTATCAGCAGGGCTAGGTGTAGGCGGTCCCAAATGCCTAGCGCTTGCCAATCGCGCAGTCTTCGCCAGCAGGTCATACCGCTGCCAAAACCGAGTTCCTGTGGGAGGTCCTCCCAAGGAATGCCGGTAGTGAGAACAAACAAGATGCCGTTGAGGGCGGCAAAATCATCCAACCGCGGCCGCCCACCCCGGCGGGAACGCGGTGGTGGAGGAAGTAGTGGTTGCAATGACTTCCAGAGCTTCTGACTGACGACTTTCCGTTTCATCTTCGCCAAATGCGGGCATACGCATCTGACATCAAGAGGTTTTGTTAGCGGGTCTAAGCGCACCCTCTGTGCTTGCTGCCATCAGTTCATGAATGCTGGCGAACCGTTCCGTTGGTATGAAAAACGGATAGCGACTGGCTCCAGCGTCAAGTCCGGAGGAAAGAGCGTTCATCGCCCAGCGCACGTTGACCCGCTGTGCTGGCAAAAATTGGCGATGCGTGAAGAATTGGAGCGAGAGGTAAAAGCCAATCTCGCCAGTATTGAAAGTCTCAAAGCGGTCAATGCTCCGGGTGAAGTCCTTGCCTTGTTCGAGGTGAAAGCAGACGAGGCACGGGCCAAGTTGGCCGCGATGAATTAACCACGGAAAACAGATGAAAATCGATAGCACATTGCTGGCCAACGCCGAGCAAGAATATAGGGTTGACATGTCCAGGCCGAGGCGAGCAGTTCGAGACGATGTCATCACCCCATTTGCAATTGCAATGAAGTTGGGAGGCTACGTTGAGGCATCTAGGTTCAGTCGTTGCTCTGAATTGCGCGAATGTCCGTTCTGCAAACAAAAGTATTCAACCCGCTATCAAAAAGACGGGGCGATCTTTTGGGGATGCCCACACTGCCAAAACATCACTGAGTCGTAACGGAAAAGGAAGCCCTCATGAAGCGTACTGTTGAGCACTTGGCAGTTGACCGACAGCAGTGGGGTGGCAGCCTTTATGGAACGCTCTGTCGCCGCTCTCACAATGACGGCGTGGATACCAATCGGACCTATGACCGTGACAAAGTCACATGCAAGTTCTGTTTGAAAATCATGGCGGCACAGCAGGCACGGCAAACCGCTAAATGAACACCACGGAAAATGCGCATCAAGAAAAGGAATCAACAGTGGAAAGCCTTATCGCAGTGTGCTCCCTTCTCGTTGCTGTTCAGGGGACCATCTTCGTTTTGAGCAGCAACACGGAGGAGTCGATCCTCGTAGGATATGGCAAAGCATGGCAGAAGACCTTCCGCCTGGTTGGTGCCATGTTCGTTGGCGGCAGTAAGCAGGAGCGCAAATTGTCGATCATCGCGTGGGTGGTCTTCCTGCTGTGCATCCCCGGCTTCTTTCTGGTGTGTCACACTCTTGCCGGCATGCACTTGGTTCCCTGACATCGGAAAAGACCATGACAACCAGACATGTGCAGTTCAAGTCCGACGCGAAAATCGTTCCATGTCCGAAGTGCGGCAACAAAACACATTTCACGATTCATTCGGACTACTGTGCCGAAGATTGTTGCGAGGTGTGGGCGGTTTGCAAGTGCGGGCACCATGCCGACAGTGATGAGCGATTTGAGGACGTGATGGGTGGTGTACATGACGACAACGTGATCGCCGCCATCAGCTGCTGGAATGAATCCATGGCTCAAGAAGCCTAACCCTCGGAAAAGCCCACCAGGGCAGAGAGAAGAGAAAATGGGCGATTACACCCGCATCAAGTTCAGAGCCAAGCTGCGCGAAGACACACCGGCCAATGTGCTGGCCGTCTTCGACGCCGCTAGCCGTGGCGAGGCCGACAACCTTGAATCGCTGCCTGATGCAGATTTCTTCAAGGATGAGCGGTGGACCATGGTCTTCAACGGCGCTAGCGCATACTTCCAAACCCCGGAGAAATGCCAGGTCGCTGTTGAGGACGGGCTTGCCTCTGTCTCCTTCCATAGCAGCGTGAAGAACTACGACGACGTGATCGAGAAGTTCTTCGACTGGATCTCGCCATATCTCGCAGAGACGCCGGGCGGCATCTTAGGGGAATACGAGTGGACCTCCGATCAGCCAGAAACGGTCATCGTCGGTGCGGATGGCAAAATCACCCGGCAAAAGCGGCAGCCCGAGCTGGACGATTCTGAAACAGACATCTGGTAACGGAAAATACGATGAATCTGACACCAGACCAGAAGGCCGCACTCCTCGACTTAATTCAGTGTGGACAGCCGGACGTTGCGATTGAACGTTGCATCGAATGGTGCCAAGACAGTCTTGCCGCATCTCTGCTTGAACGAGGTGGCTACGGCACGTTGCAGCTTAATCCCCCCGGCGTTGTGCCACGTTTGCACTTTGTTGAACTGGATCAGGTGCAATCGGTGACCATGGCGAAAATCAATGGCGTTCTAATTCATCGGGATGGACTGCATGGCTGAGGTGATTCTACACAACGCAGGTGCTTACAACCTGTACAACACGATTTCTGACGGCGCGCACTTCGTCAGCGCTCTCACGCTTGACCAGCTGAGATATTACATACAGCGCGAATACGGGGATGCCGGATTGAAGGCGCTGCCGGCGCGTTTGGAGCGTGCCCACACAACAGGCACCAGTGATCCCGAGGCTGAATCGCTTGAAGAATTCCTTATCAGCAATCAGGCTGGGGCGAACGGTGAAACCCTGTCGTGCGCCGACTTTGTTCAGAAATTTCTAACCATCGTTCCAACGGCATAGGCCTCGGAAAAGGATTGAAGATGGAGACCGCAGTTAATCCTGTCGCAAAATTCTACGCTCCGGTTGACTCAACCGGGTATTTCTCGCTTCACGCTATCCAGAAGGCCAAGAAAAACATTCGTATTTTGCCTTCCGATGCGGAATATGGCGGTGTCACTGCCCGTCGAGTTGAAGCACACATCTTCGAGGGCGATATACCTGATGTAGACGATGATGCTTGGCGAGCTTGGAAAGATCATCGGCTCGGTTGGGTCATCCAAAATGTCGATGGATCGTTTTGGTGGGATACCTTGTCGATGAGCAAAGCTGAAACCGAGTCATGGCTGGGGAGTGCCCCGGACAAGGTTGCGACAAAGAAGTCCCAATTCGGCTTCAAGACAGTGGCGCTAGTGTTTACTGTCGCCGCCTGAATACGGAAAAAATCATGAAACTGCTGACCTACGCATCAACAGACGCTATCAGGCTGTGGCTGGCCTCGGCAGTGCTGATTGTGCTGAGTTTTGTTGTAGGGCTTGGGGTGTTTGGCTCTACCGTGGCGCTCAGTTTCGGTTGTTCAGCCGCATTGATGATGTGGTTGCCGCTAGTGCGGCAACTTGCACCGGTTGCGTACTCAGTGGTTGTTAAAGGCCGTTGGCCAGCCCGGCAGTAATCAGAAGACGGAAAAGTCTGCTGGCCGCTGCCGGTTCCCCTGCCGGCAACCACGAACAGACTCAACAGAGTTTCGCATGCGAAACCACCTGGCCGCCGCTGGCGGCCTTCGTCGCACCAGGAGTACAGATTGGAAGAGAAGAAGCGTGGCCGGGGACGGCCGGTTACTGGTAATGCAAAGACCCCTACCGAACGTGTTCAGGCATCTGAGGCGGCAATTCTGGCCGATGGTGGTCAGCGGCTGGGAACAGTGCGAATTGGCGCAGAAGCGAGCCTGGCGCTGGAAGTGTTGATTGCGCGGTACGGTAGCAAAAAAGCCGCAGTCGAAGCGGCGCTAATCGCTCATGCTAAAATAATAGTTGGCACCAACGATAAATAGAGTATAATTGAACCATCAACAGATGAATGGTGGTTGGCATGGCTATCGAGGGAAAGCAATTCAAGGTGCTCGGCACTTCTGATTATCCGGTTTGCGATTGCTGTGGAAAAACCAACCTGACCCGCGCTATTGGTCTCGAAAATGAATGTGGCGAAACATTCAATGTTGGTGTTATCTGCGCAAGCAAGCTGTTGCGCCAGTCCTACCAGGGAAAGAAGCACAAGATTTCCACGTCGGCAATCATGTCGATTGGTAAGGCGGCACGCCAAAGCCAAGAGTGGAAAAATCGTAACGGATATGGTGCTGCCAGCTTTACGCTGGTTGCTGCCAACTAAGTCTCGGAAAAGATATGACACAAAATATTCTAATGGCTCTTTTGATTGGGGCTGTCTGCGGAATTGGTTACGTTTTATCCAAAATTTATGGCGAGCTTCAGTATGCCAATGACCTCAAGTCTTTTGAACTGAAGGCAAAAGGTGTTGAGCTGCCAGAGCAATAACCACCTCGGAAAATCGCCATGAAACAACGCGATGGAGACGTTCATCGCCGGCCGCAAAATCTGACAGCGCACAATGAATCCATCGACCGTCGCCGGCCGGTAGCCGGGATCAACAACGATAAGACCTTTCACCAGGCCGCCAGAACGCGGCCTTTGTCGCACCAGGAGCAGAGTTTGAGTAATGAGCAGAAGCTAGGACCAGGCAGGCCGGCAACAGGCCAAGCACTTACAAGTACGGAACGTGCAGCGAAACGCGACAAGGAGCTTATCGCGTCGGGGGGGCGAGTGCTGCGCAATGTCCGCCTCATTCCGGAGGCGGCAGCAGCGCTGGAGGCGCTGGCCGCGCTACATCCGTCAGAGCGTAGTGCAATTGAGACAGCGCTGATCGAATGGCATAAAATAAGCGTGGTATCCCACGATAAATAGGCTATAATTGAGCCATCAACAGCGGAGAAACTGTCATGGCGCAAGGGAATTGGAATCCTGAAGTTATCAAGCCGAAGCCACGTTGCCGGTTGTGCCGCCGTGTCGTCAAGGCGGCAGATTTTGTCAGGCTAGATGGCATCATGCCGGCGCATCGCTGTTGCGCTCAGGCAAAAAATCGGCACTTCACGGAAGGGAAAGAAATCTATCGTAACGGCGTTTCGTCTGATTGAAACCAGCTAGACCGGTTTACGTGACGTGATTAATCAATTCGGAAAATCCTGCTAGCTACTGCCGGCATTCGCTGGTAGCAACGAGCAGACTAAACCAAGTTTCGCATGCGAAACCAGCGCTTGAAGCGCCCGCAGCGAATGTACTGGAGACTGAAATGCTTTACGTGATCTGGTCAATTGCTTTGATGATAGCCGGCCTAGCCCTGATATATCGGAGCAATGAAAATATTGGGCATATGTTCGCCGGGGAGGGGCTGGAAATTTTATCTGTCGTTCTCGTAGCCAACCATACGATCATTCCGGCCTATAAGTGGATCTGTGAGATGCTGCCTAACGAAGGCGAGTTCATCAACTACCTAACAGCCGGGGTAATTGTGCTTGCTGTGATTGCTGCAGCTCTGGTCTTTGTGAATGCCAAACTGAGTGAATGGGGGGAGCAACGACGTCATCCCCGAATAATAAAAAACGAGGTGGATCATCATGCCTGAAATCCAGACTGTTGTCTCGGTTCTCTGGTGGTTCCCTTATGCCACATTACTATTAGCTGCTGGTTGTATAACTGTGGGGCTGAGTCATGCTTATCGCGCCCTATGGCTTTGGAGGCACCAAGACACGCCGGTCAACGCGATAGTTGCAAAAGCCCTCGAAGGTGTGAAGGCTCCACCATATTTCATCTATGCAGCTGTCTGGCTCATTTCAGGAATGGTCTTGGCCGGCTTAACCTTCATTATGTGGCATTAACTAATCCGCGCAAGCTGGCTCTTATGAGGAATCAATATGTCCAATGACGTGGTACTAGAATCTCTGACCGAGAAGATTCAGCGGCAAGATCGCCGCATCAAGAAGCTGGAAGCCGAACTTCTACAGGCGCGGCAAGCCGAAGTTGGCAACATGCTCGGGCAGCTTCGCTTGCGAGAGGCGGTTTTGCTATATGTTGGGCAGAATGCTGGCAACTTCGAGCGGGAGATTGCAGAGAAATTCGGTCGAGAGGTAGCGCAGGAGGTGTCAGTCAGCCTGTTCGTGCTTGACAACGCGCCTGTTTCGCCCGAAGTACGTGAGACGTTCCGTAAAGCGACCAACCACGGAATGAACCGATGGTAAGTGACATTCGCGGCGCAACCTTTCCAAGTTTCGCGGAAAATCGCGGCCAGGTGCCGCCCGTTGCCGGGCGGCCGCCGGAAATGACCATGCCAGATTTGAACGAACTGAGCAGGGCAGCATTGTCTGCCGCGATGCGTGGCGGCACTGCCGGATGGGGGCAAATAGGCTCGGCTTCGGACAATATCCGGTATGCAGAGCCACAGGAGCCGCAGCGTCGCAAGAAATGTTATTGCGGCTGCTGCAAGAGGGCGACGCACAGAGGCATGGCCAATGGCGTTTGCCTGATGATTGGATGCGAGCTGTACGTGAGGCGCTGGGTGCGCGATGGCGTGGCCAAGCCCGTAACCAAATAACTCGGAAAATTGCGCATAGCGCCGGCGCCAGCCGGTAGCCGAACAAGGACTGTCATGAAAACCTACCCGATTTACGTGGCGAGAAACACCTACCGTGGAGCTGACCCGAAGAAGAAGGCCAAAGCCGCTGCTGAAAACCGGGATGCTGCCGCGTTGGAAAATCATGTGAATCAGCTGCTGCTCAGCCAGAAGTCACCTGTTTGCACCTATGGCTGGCTGGAGATATCCCGCGGGTGCGGCTTGCCGTATGAGACGGTTGCACGCTTGGGGTATTCAATTGATGGTGGCAGTAATGGCTTTACCGCTTGGCGGCATGACATGAGTTATGAGGCCGCCATGGAAGCTCACACGAACGGTTCAAATAGCTAATCCCATCCACGGAAAATGACATGGAAATCGAAAGCCTGACACCTGAAGAAATCGCGCTTATTCAAAAGCGTCGGGATGAACAAGCGGCCCGTGATGCTGCCCGCGCCTTCCAGCGTAAGGCCATCGCTACCGCTCATGAATTTGCCAAGTGGTCGGACGAGGAAGGCTTGGGCCTAACTTTTTCGACCTTCATTAACACCTTTGGCTATCAAGACGATGACGGCACTCAAATGTTTCAAGCCGTAGAGCGCATCGTTGACGCGGCCTGGCCGAAGTAACCAGAAAAACCCGCGCCCTGGTGGCGCCCGCCGCCGGCCGGCCGCTGGCACTGGATCAATATTATGCATCACGACGAACTGAAGATGGACCGGATCATTAGTGGCCACGGCATCGCCAAGACGAATCAGGATGATGCCGACTGGCTCCGCGCGGTACAGGAAGAACGGGCGCAGCTCCGGAAAGAAGTTGATGCCTGGCGCGAGCGTTTCCCCGACCTCAAATATCGCCCTCAGGACGACTGCGTGGCACTCAAGTAAACGCCACGGAAAAGCATAAGGAAAAATATGGCCAATGTGATGAAACGGTTCGGTGAGCTTCCATTTTTTGGAGTTGGTTTGATTGCAGCGCTTTATGCAATCTACGCCGTTGAGCTTGTCCTTTTTATAGCGTGGCTGCTTCGAGTATTGGAGATTAAATCTGTTTTTGATCGAATACTTCCATTTTGGGTGTCATCGCATCTTCTGTTGGCGCTGGGAGGAAGTGTATTGGCCGGACTTGGGGTCCGAAAACTAATCATCATGATGGTCGAATAGGCCGCGGAAAATACTCCATGAATACGACGGCCACCCTCTGCCTGTTTCACGGCGCTGCCGATGTGCTTTCCAATTGGCATCCCTCGCCATTCACCTACAAGGGCTTTCAGTTCAACTGTGTTGAGCAGTTCATGATGTTCTCAAAAGCCAAAATATTTGGGGACGAGGAAACAGCAAAGAAAGTCATGGAAACGCACGACCCCAGGAAGCAGAAAGCGCTCGGCCGGGAGGTGAAGAACTACGACGACGCTGTTTGGGCAGCAAAGAGACTCAGTATTGTCACCGTTGGGTGCCGTGAAAAATTCAGGCAAAACCCGGTCCTGCTGAAAGCTTTGCTAGATACCAAGGATACAGTCCTGGTCGAGGCAAGCCCCTATGACCGTGTCTGGGGTATCGGCCTCGGTAAGGATGACCCTCGAGCCCTCAATCCTGCCAAGTGGCAAGGTAGTAATTTGCTGGGAGAGGCACTTATGGCGGTAAGAAAACACCTTACGCCGGCACCGAAGGCGGCCCCGGCATGTAGGCCGTCTGCTGGGCCGCGAATGAGAATGTGAAAATCCCTCGGAAAATTATGGAACAAGAACTTCACTGGTACGCGTTTACCTTCCAGGACGGGAATGCAACCGGGTCGGTGTATCGCGGTTTCCCTCAGCCGCTTGTAACGGTTCCCCGTATCGAAACGGCCAAAGTGTCAGCGAACATGCCACCGAATTCAGTGTTGATTGGGCTAGCTTACCTTGGCTTGATGTCGCATGAAGTAGTCACCCGTCTGGAATAGCGGAAAAGCCTTGTCCATGCCGGCGGCCGCGCCGGTATCAGCAAGACCTTTCACCAGGCCGCCCAGGATAGGGCGGCTTTGTCGCACTAGGAGCAGAGATTGGCTGAAGAGAAGCGAGGCCGGGGACGCCCGGCCACCGGCAACGCAAAGAGTAGTACGGAGCGCGGGAGGGCTGCCGATGAGGCACTGAAAGCGGCCGGCGGGCGTATCGTCAACCGCGTGAGGCTGAGTAAGGAAGGCGTGGATGCTCAGGAGATGCTGTCCCAGCATTACGGATCTGATCGTGTTGCATTTGAGACAGCACTTGTTGAGTGGGCTGCAATTATTGTTGCGCGCAACAATAAATAGAGTATAATTGAGACATCAACAACGCACCTGTAGAGGGAGTCGGCCATGAGCAGCACGTCTTATATCGAGCATGTTTATCAGCAAAAAGGTGTGGCCGCGGCTTATGACGAAGCCTGCAATACCGTCCGTCGCCAGGCCGCAGAAGTGGATGGGTGGTGGAACAGCCGTTTCTTCGAGCGCCGCGTGCTGGACAATGGCACCAAGAAGCTGTGGCCGACGACCGAGCGCAGCATCAGCAGCGCGTATGACCTGGCCGACTGCAACGATGGCCCGTTCCCCGAGTTCTTGTATTGTGATGAAGATGGTGAGTTGTATCCCGTCACGGTCGGCAAGAGCGAACGCATCAATAGCGAGGAAGAATGCCCGTTCAACTATGCCGCATCTGACATGGTGGCCAACGGCAAGGTTATCGGCACCGTGATGTATACGGATCACTAACCCCGGAAAAGAGTCGTATGCCAGTAAGCGACACCAATCTCAAGCGGTTCAAGAAGGCTGTGAAGCAGTTAAACGCAGTAATTGCTGATTGCAAGAAGGACTGCGAGGGCGAGCTTCACATCCCATTTGCCTATCTGGATGGCAACAACAACCTTCACCTTCTTTCAGGTGAATTCGCTCCTGGTGAGGAAGGCGATCAGGATAGCATCTTGGTTGATGCCACTCTGGACGCGGCCGGCGGCGTCTGGTGATAAACCATACGGGGACCATCGGAAAAGACCATGAAACCCGGCGACCGCGTGAATTGGAACTATGCCCCGCGAGGGGGCTACGGCTACATGATCAAGGTTGCCGGGGTTGTGAGAAAGCTCACCACAAAGCGGGCGATTATTGAGGTGGCTCGCAAAGTGGACGGTGTTTGGAAGAAAGAGCAACGGTCGGTTTCCTTGGCGAAGCTGACGCTGAGAACAACTCCGTCGCCCGAACTGGGCGAACTGACTGAATAGGAAGGTGTGTATGTGGCATCAAGTTGCGACGCCGGCAGGGCCGGACACTAAGCTGCGTATCGAGGCGCACCAGCGGTCTGGTAAGCATGGAGACTACCGTCTGACTGCGTTTCTTGGGGACTGCCAGGTTCACTCTGCAACCTATCCCTGGAACGTCTGGCTGGGGCATGCGTGTGGTCAACTTTTGATGCCTGCGTTCATTGAAAGCGCGACGTTGGCAGCGGGTTTTGACACCGAAAACGAGCAGCGTTGGCCGAATGCGCTGACGCCTGAGAAATAGTCGGAAAATGACCATGAATAAGAGCATCGAGATCGTTAGCAAAGGTCGAATTGTAGCGGTTGGCGCGGAGCAACTGGATGAGGTTGGCCAGCTTGGTATTGGCTGGTATTCCTACTGCCAAGCCCGCCTCTCGCGCAGTCACACTACTGCAATTGACCACCTGACGCGATTCCGGCGCGCCTGAACGGAAACTCTTCATGGATGCGATTGCCCGTTCGAAGCGAATCCTCGCGCTGGTGGATGACTATCACGAGAGGCCAACAGCTGACACTCGTACTGCATTGCGCATTGCACTGATGGATGAGTTTGAGTCCCATCCGTCGCAAGTGGGCGACTTGGTAATGCTGATCAAGCAACTCGTCCGCTCGCTCTGCAAAGCCGCGCCAGACAACGAAATGGCGGCGCGGGCACTGGACTACTTGAAGCGAAAAGACCTTCTTGGGTCGCCGCTTCGCTAACCCCGGAAAAGATCATGGCAAGGAAAGTACCACTCAAAGACAGGATCAGGGTTGCGCTGGCCAGTGGTGAAAGAATGACCTACCACGACCTGATGCTTGCTGTATTCCCATTCGATGAATACCCCAAGGCATATCGCTATCAATCCAATGGTGGACCACCTGGTTGTGCGATGGTTTTCGGTAAAGCTCTGCGAGAAATGAAGCAGGCACAAGAACTTTACGACCATCAAGACGCAGGTGGCTGGCGCTGGATTCGCCTGGCTACCAAGTAACGGAAAAATCATGATTGAGACATGGGCGCAGTATACGTGCGATGGCTGCGGTGTTACCGAGTATACCGGCGCGGCCAATGAGACTCGGAAACAGGTCCGGGCAGAATTGCGCAAATACGGCTGGCGAGCATATGGCCGTCTCGATTACTGCCGGGAATGTGTGAAAAAGGGTAACGCGCGCAAGCGCATCACCGACATGAACCACTGATCGAAAAAGTCTGCTGGCCGCTCCCGGCACTGCCGCCAGCAGTGAGTAGGCCAATCAACTGGAGAATGGCATGACAACGAAACTGCACTTTTGGGATGATGGCGACCCGTCCACCGGCATTGGCCGCAATGAAACCGTGATCGAGCTGGCGCTGGACGGCTACAACGCTGACGAAACCGCCGACAACATCGTCCATGCCAAGGATGTGTTGGCCAAAGCTTTGGCTGAAATTTGGGACAACGGCACTGTCCATGTGATGACAAGTGAAGAGGCGAATCGATTTGTCACGATGCAAGCGGCGGGCGCAGCACAAGGCATCCAGCGTGCTTGAGTTCGCTGGAATCGCTGTACGCCAGCGATAAAAAGTAGCCTCGGAAAATGACCATGATCATCAGTGAGCTGTCGGCTCAGATCGAACGCAAGATGAAAAAGTCGGATTCGCTTTGGAAATCGGCCAAGAGATTAGCCATGGCCGGTGAAGGGCGACATGCGGTGTCTGTGACGCGGGCGGCCAAACGACTGGATGATGAAGTAGCAGAGCTACGCTTGAAGCTGGCGGCTTCTGTTAAACAAGATTAACCACTGAAACCACTGCGCCCAGGTAGGGCGTCCGCCGCCGGCCGGCCGCCGGGACTGGATCAATATCATGCATCACGACGCACTGAAGGTGGCCAAGCCCGATACCAAATAACTCGCCCTACCCATGCCGCCAGCCAGGCGGTATCAGCAAGACGATTACCAAGGAGGAAGCAATGGACAGTAACCCCTATCTGACCGGTTTGGAACTGGTCAAGCAGCACAGCGGCACCAGTGGGCAGGGAGCCTTGGCCAAGTGCATTTTGTCGCTCTACAACAGCCGCAACGCCTTTGCAATATCCGACATTCTTGCGCCCCTGGACGAGCGATATACCCGCGTTGTCATTGCAATGGTCAAAGAGTACGCCGAACGCGGTGAGACCGAGGAGTTGCGTATTGCCGGCCGCTATGTGGCCGAAGCGTTCCCCGGCTTGATCGAGCTGTCCAACGCTATGGCAGAGGCCCGTGACGCGGTGCGGCGAGAATGGGACCGCCAGCGTGAGGAAGAAGCCAAACGACTCTACCCTGACGGCTGATCGGAAAATAATTTTGGAGAACCTCAATGGATGAGCATGAGAAAGGTGTGCATCTGGAGCATTGCAACCAGGGCGAATACGTGGGGAGTTGTAAGTATGGCGATGATGGCTGCCCGGCGCAGGCCGGAGCAGACGGCATGACCAAGGAGCAGATGCTAGAGGAGCTTGAGCAGCTTCGCGTGGTAGCAGATGAGTTGATCTCGTTCCAAGCCGAGTATGCCGAAAAAGCTTGGGAGCCTGGTGGCATGCCTGGGAATGATTACTACAGGCCAAAACTGGTCAACATCGTCAACAAGGCCCGCGCAGCACGCGGCCAGTGACACATCGGAACCTGACATGGCCAAGGTATCGAAGAAGTTGCAGCAACAGATCGTGGAGGCGATTCGCCAGGCGCATAGCGGCGTTGTTGATCAGTTCCTGCCCGAGTGCGTCGAAAACCCGCCAGACCTTTGGACTGCGGAACAGACCCTGAAATACGACATGCTCACTGACGCCGAAATGAAGTCCGTCGCGTCAGCGGCCACGGCATCGCCAAGACGAATTCGGATGATGCCGACTGGCTCCGCGCGGTCCAAAATGACACTCACTTCTCTGGCTGCTGCCGTGCTGTTCCTGCCCGCCAGTGCAGCCTCTGCGTCCACCCAAACGGTGGACGGCTTTGATATGGGCAAAGTGACCAAGATCAATGTGCCTTCGCCTCTCTACGATGACGCAATGGTGATGGTGAGGCGAGACGGCAAGAAAACCATCTGCAAGGTGATGATGGTTCGCACTGGCCAGGCTGATGCAGTCAAAGCCGAGGACATCAAGCCGCGAGAACTTTCTCTTTATGGCTGCGATGAAGTGACAACGGGTGTGGCATTCCACTCCCCTGAACAGGGCAAGTGAGCCCTCGGAAAATCGGAGACAACAGCGTGAACATGAATACTGAATGGCAGGTTGAGGGAAGCACGGTTTATCGTCTGATGGAGGACGGTTACCGCAAGGGAGAGCCGGTGTTCAGGAATGAGTTTTCGTTCCTTGTTCAGGCTGACAAATCGCGGGAAGATCAAGCGCCCGAGCTGGCAAAACGCCTTCAACTGTTGTTGGAACTTTCCACCGGGCTGTCCGATGATGAGCTGCGCGAACGCCTGTCCAAGTGAAACACCTACGGTAACGGAAAATGAGCATGAGCCAAAACACTCGCGTACCGTTCGATGATCCAGGTAATGTGTCACCCATGTTGCCGGACGGTTTCACCTATGAAAAATATTCTGACGAAGACATTGTTCTTGGCTTGGAAAGGCTGGTTAACGAGTTTGGTGCAGAAAACGTTTGGATGGTTGTTGCTGACAAACTGGTACACAGCGGCATTTTAAGTGGCACGACGCCGACTGACTTAGCCGCCAGAGTTCAAGCATTGGTAGAGATCGTAAAGAGTCATAACGCTGACCAACAAACGTAAAACGGAAAATATCGTGAGAACAGTGCAAGAGATTGATTGCGAAATTCGACGCCTCAAGAGGAATGCCATCGTCAAGATTGTTTTGTTGTGGGTTGGGGCATTCTTCATTTTGTACGGCTTGTACGTTTGTGCTGGCATGTAATCGTATTTTGTAGTGCTTAAATCGGAAAATGACATGGAACTTGGTGATCTGACTCCCGATGAAATTGTGCTGATCCAGAGGCGCAGGGGCGAACAAGCAGAACAGGCACCCTTGCGGAATACCTGATGGATCGGTTGATTTTCAACAGCTGGCCAAACATTTTGCACCGGTTGCGCATGCGCTGGCGCCCGAATGATCTTGACCGTCGCTCGAAACATTTGCTGAATTCGGGATCGATTTTTGGTGGATAGCCCTATTATCGGAAAATTCAAGGAATGGATACTGACATGGAACTCGCTGAAGATTGGCAAATCGATCAAAACAGGCAATGCTTATGACAGCTATCGTACATCAACTAGTCAATATGGCTACAGATCCAGCCGTTTCTACTGTTGACTTATTGCGCAAGGCGCTGGTAGTCGCTCGCCGGTTAGCGGTGTCTGAGCTTGTCGATTGGATCGACGGAGAACTGAATGGATACATTGGCAAGGAGCTCCCGGACTACCGTCTGTTGCGTGGCCAATTGAAAGCCCTAAACCCCTATAACGGCCCCATACCTTTGATGATGCCAACCGCAGAGTCCACAGAGCACCTGACGTGGACTAGGGTTTTCCAATCTGTGCCCGAACTGGAGCAATTAGCTCAAAGCAAACACGGGGTTTTTTCCTATTTCACCGCCGGCATGGAACAACGTCTGATGCAAGGCATGGAAGTGCCAATGCGCCCGGTCATCAGTCTCTCTACAGTCCAAATCCACGGAATCGTTGAAAAAGTTCGCAGTCGCATTTTGGAGTGGGCGCTCGATCTCGAAGAGCGTGGCGTACTTGGGGAAGGCATGACTTTCACTTCTCAGGAAAAGCAAATGGTTCAGCAACTGCACTACCACTTTGGAGACGTTAGTGGATCGCAGATTCAGATTGGATCCAACAGTTCCAATCAAATCCAAAACAAGACGGTCAATACTGATGCCCTCAAAGCCTTGATCGCGGTTTTGCAAGAAGCCATCGATCGAGGCGAGGTTGCAGGTGAGCCGTGCGAAGAGCTGCGTTCAGAGCTGGCGACCCTGCAGGCACAGGCAGTTTCTCCCAAGCCAAAGTGGCAAGTCCTCAAGGTTACGGCAAACAGTATCAAATCGATATTAGAGAATGCGGCAGGCGGTATCGTTACGGCTCAGGCACTCCCATACTTGGCTCCTTTTTTAAACTGATATAAAAGGCAGACATAACCGAGTTAGGGATGGAACCTATCTGCTCTATCAAGATGTACTCCCAGCCGGCTAGCGAATACCTGTCAACGAAAAATTTAATGAGAAAGGATCAAAACATGCCTCAGCTCGAACGACTGGACGAGATAGCACGACAAGCCTGGGCGGGAAATTATGAAAATGTTGGTGTGCTTTCAGGGGGCGAGCGGTTGTACGTCGCACTGGCCTCGGGGCGAATGCGTGAACTTTGCCCCTCTGACTCGATTGCCTACGCGGTTGATCGCGTAGGGCCTAAGTGGATGGCACATATGATCAACGTGTGGCGCAGTACCCCGCAACCAACAGACTAACCATCGTGAAACCACGCGCCATGATGGCGCCCGCGGGCACCAGTAATGGTGGCCAAAATTCAACAACGTTTCGTTATCGACTTCACACTCGTTGTAGTTTCGACGATATTCGCTATCTCACTTGGGCTTAAATCCGGAGTTGCGCGTGAGCGGGCAAAGCTAGCTCTGAACATGCCGCTTAGGGGAAACGCTATGCTGGCGAGGAATGCCCCGAACTGCACCATGCTCGCGCTGGCTGCCTCAATAGCGTTCTGATACCCAAGAGAGCCCGCCAAAAGGGCGTAAGCGCCTCTATGTTGGGGCAGACTGCTGGGCATCACGATCTACCCGCCTGGCAACTCCAAGGTTGGAAGATCCGCTCCGGATGGCTGATAGGCGGGGGGACGAATAGGAAAGTAATTGTGATGAATAGGACTGAATGCTGAATGGGCCTGCTTGTGATTCTGAATCAAGGCAGCGAAATGGAAGAGATTCCGATGGCCGAAATTTACCCATCCTCGTTGAGACAAATGCTGGGCGGAGAATTCCAACTTGCGCAAGTCATTTATCGTCAGGATGGGCGTTACATGGCATTCAATCCTGAGTCTAAAGAATGCATAAACGAATTAGCTACTAATCTCTTTCAAGAATTTATGAGAGCCATGGCTCCCATGCTGCCAATTGCTGCCAAGAAGCAACATGAATTCATTAGAGGAAAAGCCATCGTTTTTATTGACGTTTCCATTGGTGAATATTGGACAGATGTAAGCGAATTTTGGTATCACTGAATTCAAGTGAAGGCAAATCTGTGAGACCTACTAAGTGGCAAATTGAGTAACTCTGGCAGTCCCTCGATGTAACAAGCAAGAAATCTCAAATTTAAAGGAAACATCATGAAGAAAATTCTGCATGGCTTATTGCTGATGAGCCCTCTTGTCGTTGGAGCCAGTTCGTTGACGGTTGCGTCAAATATTCCCCCTAATCTAAAGGAATTTGTTGATGCAAATGGTGAAATTGTTGGAGCGGTGGTATATGGAAATGCTCGGACGCGATCTTACGTGAAGGAAATAAAGCCTGGAGTACCGATGGAGATCATCCAGGATGTTGTGTGGGAAGGTGAGAAAATTTATAAGACTAAGAACGGAAGTTGCCTCCAGGAAGTGCGCTCTGGCTTAAGCGTTAAAGATAATAAAACTCCGCTCGGGATAGTTCAGCTCCCGTCTTATGAGAGAAGCCTTTTGGGAATTAAATGCCCTTAGAGGAAGGTGGGTAGTAATCGTAAATCTTGCGGCTAGTGCCCGCTGGCAGCCAAAAAAGGAACTGAATAATGAACTTAAAGGCGATCCTCCCAGTAATTCCCAAAGAAGCAAAGAAACGGCTCCCTGTGTCGGTTATGATTGGCGAGACTCTCAACTTAAAAACGTTGGAATTCCTTCTTCGACTCAATAAATAGTCTGCAGATGGCTGCCGGCTTCGTAGCCGGCAACTACACGCAGATTCCATTGTATAAATGTCAAGTTGATGTGCGTTCGCACCCACGTCGACCAGTAGTCAAGAAAATAGGAGTTTGCGATGCCAACAGATGAAGAACAAGCTCTGCTTGACCTCCAAGTCGCAGATTGGACAATGGAGCTACAAGGCTTAGCAGGAAAGATCGCAACCGCCAAAGGGAGGAACTGCGCAATTGTTCTTATAGAACCTAAGGGTGAAGGCTATGAAGATGTCTGCCCCCAATTGATTGTTGAGGATGCGTTAGGGGTCCTTTCCCGCGGCTGGCCCTCTGCCTTCAGCGTAACGATTCTAAACCGATCAGACTGATAAACAAAAATTCAATAATATTCAAGAAAGTTACCATAGTCGCTACAGAATTAGAGGCGAAGCAGCTCACGGTTGTCGTTGATCCTCAAGTGTCCGGCTTGTCGGAGTTGAAGATCGGTTGCATATGCATTTAAGAATTAATTGGGAACAACAAAATGAGTAGTGATAAAAAAATAGAGCGAGGCCTGCGAGATTTGGTGTTTCCCTGGATACAGGCACTTGGTACCCGTGAAGGTCTTGAGCAATCTTCCGATGTCTTGGCCAGGGCCCTGGCCAAGGTATACGTATCAGCATCGTCTGGAGGGGATGGCGAAATGGCGGTTCTGATGCTCTCTGGATTGGTCAATAAAATTAATCATGAAATTGAGTTGCTGAGTCCTACAGTTGGAGTGAGTGAGAATACCAAAGTAACATCGCAGTGACATGCAGTTTTCTTCCTCTGCATTGAGATGAAGCTAGAAGTGGATCGATGCGACCAGGCTACTATCACTTCGGTGGCCATATGTTTACACTTGATATGTGCAAAGACAGAATTAAACTCATTGAGTCCTTGAAACCCCTATGCGAACAGATCCGGAAAGTGGCGTTTCGAGGCTCGTGTACAAATATGGAAGGGGCCAGCTGGCGGCTTTCTCTCCGGGGGTGAGCAGACCCAGGCCACACCCCCGACCACAAAGCCTGAAACATCGAGGAGCACATTAATGAAGAATCTTCCATCAAAGTTACTGCAAGACCTCGCCAAGGCTGGTTTTGCTAGCTTCCCCAAAGAGCGTGCGCCAGTCATCATGGGGCTAACAAGCCGAGCAGATGCACTGCCGAGCGTTTATCGTTCATTGGTAGTGAAGCAGGGAGTGCTAGATGCTCACGATCTCGTGACCTTGGAAGTCGATTCTTCAGAGCATATTCGTGTAATTGTCTATGACGTGAATGATGAAGATTCTGTCGACGGTATTGTGTACTGCGATGATTTTGCGCCGTTGAATTCAGCGAAAGGCATGGCGCTTCTTGATGATGCTTTTATTCTTCAAGCTTGGTCTGACCGGAGTCAATGGGGTTTGGACGGTAAGCGTCGAAAACATGAATATTAGCAGCCTTAAGAAAGAGGGTGTTGTAGTCAGGATAGTCGAGTATGTTCTTTATCACGTAGTCGAAGTCTGAGCTGCGTTTTCATACTATATATTAAATCTCACACAAGCAATAAAGATCATGACTTTAAACATAGACTTCGAATATGACAGCAAAAGAGATGGGTTTGTCTATACAATTAAGGATAAGCTTTCTGGTAAGGAATTAGCGAAATCGACAGACGCATTTGAATCTCCGAGAGAGGCGATGCGTACGTGTCTGATGCGGCTTAATTCTGCGGGAATTAGTAACATTCCTCAGGAGAAAATTGAAAATAGTGTTTTGATCTACAGAGATACTAAGTGGGTATAGTGATTTCTTTTGCTGATGTATATGGGTTAGTCAATATAGTGCGTGCAAAGTTTTAAAATCAAGACCCGTTCGCTACGAATGGGTCTTTGCATTTGATTGTAAAGAGCATTATGGTGTGGTGGGACTAAGTTGGTTCGTCGCGTATGCAAAAAAATGTAATGGCTAGAATTTATTGAAGGAACTGTTAGAATTGACCTAACGTAATGTAATTGAGTAGGTTGAAAATGGAACTTGAACACCTAGAAGGGTTGATTGCGGAGGGCGGTGACTTGCGGACCATATACTGTATAGACTACGGCAGCATGGCTGGCGATTATAAGTTTTTCAATTCGAGTAATGAAAGAGATGTTAGTTTATTGAAATATTCAGTTGATTCGCATGCTGCCTTTTTTGACATGGATGTGCCCGCAGATGTCGCATGTGAATACTTTGCTCTAGATAATTTGATCTATAATGCTGCTTTCAAAAAGCTCTATAAAGTAGGGCTTAGATTTTGTCGGCAAGTAAAAATAGAGAACACGAATGCATATAAAGTGGTTCCTTCTCCAAACGCGTTAATGAACGAGGACATACAATTTTAAGAGCCCAAATTGATTGGAGGATTTAGTGGTGAATAAAATTCAGTCATTAAGTCAATTTGCCATTGTTCTTACCTCTCTGCTTGCCGACAAGCCTCAGGGTACTGTAGGTCGCTTACCTACTGGGGGTCATGTGTGGATACTGGACGGCCAGGTCATATATTGTTGGGAAGGAGCAGAGATTGACTTTGCTTTTCCATGGGACCAGTCTGCCCTGGATGCCGCAACGATAGAAGAGGTCAATGATTGGCTTAAAAATCCGACATTTGAATGCCACATACCAGATGAAGAATTTGAGGGTGATTTGTCGCTTTCTCCATTTCAAGAGTGATTGATAGGCAAAGCCGATTGAGCGAGGCCGCATGGACTCGGGGGTGGAGTGGAAGCCATGCATAGATTGGCTCCGGCGGCCGCACGAAATTCATACTTATCGCCGTGACCTGTGTGGTATCCGCTGGAAAGTTACTAGTCTGACGCAGGGGGGCGCATCAGGTGTACTGCAGTCGTCAGCTAGACGAAACGGGCTGGCATGCAACTGCTTCAACAAAACAAGTATGGGAAAAGCGATGGATGCTGTGCTGGTAACACAGCATCCATCTGACCACCAGAGATCTAAAAGGGAGATCCAGATGGCTGCACCTATCGTACACAAAAAAATTGTCTATCGGGCTGCTCGTGGAAAGTATTTCGGCTTCGCGCCTGCTCATCGTAAGGCGCGTGGGCTCGGTCGATGGTGCATTTGCATGGCTAGACTGAGTGACGGATTTCAATTTGCCAGGGCAGATGTTGCTATGCCCGTCTTCAGGTGCATCCCGGTGAACAAAGACCGCACCTATCACTAAGGCTGCGCGGAGGAGTTGGATATCTTAACCTGCATAGGGCTTGCCGCGTTTCCTAGTGCCTCAATGCTCAGCCACCATACATGGTGTTTTGAAGGCCATCAGACATGGAACGCGGAAACTAGCTCAATGACGATTAAGATGAGGCATTGGTTTCGGTATGTGTCGAATGCTGCATTGAAATCAATGAATTATGTTGGCATTGCGATGCAAATTTGTTGTCTGCTTACAGATTTCAGAGCTTGAGGACTGTATGGATAGGCTCGCGAGAGAGTACAGAGCCAAGGTGGCAAAGCGGCATCTTGATACACTAGTACTACGAGCCAACCGAGAAAATTGATTTCGCTTGGTCAACGTGTGACCAAATCAAATTAACCACGGTGTGTTACAAATGATTGAAAACCTGCAAGCCATGTTGTCAACTACCCGTCACGGAGTGAGCTTTGAACAGTGCTTGGCACAATGCGTTCAAACCAAAGAACTGGTAGACGCCTATGATCGCCTTCAGGGCACTAACCTTGCTCGCCGCGGTTCACCGTTGGACCTGGCTATTGATGTTGCCTCAGGTCGACTTGAGTCTGAGCTTGAAGAATACATTGAATTTTGCTGGGACAGCATATTCATGCGTTTCGGCGCATAACGAAACGACTTTTTGCCAGGTACTGACTTTGCATGTGGCTAAGTCATACCTGATCGGGTTCTTCCCTGGTGCTATGCTACAACTAGAGCGCTTACGTCGATAGGGAGATTGCATAATGTAGGAAGGTGTTATATTTTTAATTCAACTTGAATGTGGAACAGGTGGGGATATGAATATTTCTTTAATTGTTGTGTTTGGAGTAGTATTTGTTGCCATATTGGCAGTACTTGCAGGGATATCGTTTACTACGGAAGTCGTTCGTTGTCGTTGTGGTTTTGTTAGTAGAGTGCCGATTGGAGTTGAAGACTGCACATGCGAAAATTGCGGGTTTAAATATAAGAAACCATTATAACTGTCAAGGTTTGTATGCAAAGCTAATGGCTTAATTTAGCCTAGGCACAACTCTCTCTGACAAGGGTAACTATCAATGTCTTTCTCAATATTTGCTATCACGATTTTGATGTATTTGGCTGGTTTCGTATATATGAAATTGATTGAGTTTCAGCGGGAAAAGCTTAATGACACAGAAATTCTCGCATTGCGTGCCGCAGCAGCCGGAAATAAAATTGCAGAGCAGTTGGTGGAGCTAAAAAGCGAAGAAAAATTTTCACCGCGTGAATATGCTGCACTCAGGTGTAGAGTTGATGCCATTGTATCGAAGGGGGCTAATCCTATAAAGCCTGATCAGTTGTCTGATTAATTCTAGCCAATTGAAGTTTAATATCGGCGTTTATAACCATTTCATCAAGTAATGCTTGGATAGACTGGGCTGATGCCCGGCCAAGCATGTCGCGCAGCGCGGTCATCCACAGCTCCGCACGCTCCAGTTCATCAAGATCAATTTGCAGCACATCACCACTAGCCATCGCTGCCTCCAGGGGAAAGATTAAGGGATCTAACCCCCTTGGATCAGGCGCCAGCATCCTGCTCTGACGGGCCGCGTCGGCAAGGCTCCTCATCAAGCGAAGATTCGAAACTTGCTCCAGATCGACTATTCCTTGTCGCATTGCTGCCAAAGCATTCTGTCCAGGGGCAACCATCTTGTTCGAGAGGTCGAAGAAGGGCAGTCGCTGCGCACGCTTTTTTTTCATCAATGTGCTCCGTTATAGGTGCCCACAGATTCAAACACTTGAAGCTGGTTTGGGCTATAGCTTGGCTATGTGAATTCAAGTTCTTACATCTGCGGGTTGTTACAACGCAATGATATAGTATTTTGGTGCAAGTAGTGCTTGAGGGAGGAAATTCTGTTTTTTTGCAAGTAGTTACGACCTGAGTTGTAAGGTGGGCTCAGGTGCAATGTGATTACGGAGCACCAATACTGAGTGATCGAATCGAATTGCAACTACTCGTTGCTTCGTGCCACCAGAGAGATTATCCTAGCAAGTAGACGTACCGAGCTGCCGGCAGCAGCATTTTACATGGGCCCTTGGCCAAGATTTCCCCCGCGACCTTCGTGTCGCTCTTCGCAGGCTTACCCCTGCATTCCAACTATCATCCCGGATTGCCGTGATGAAGCTTTCCCACCGGGACCATCTCCCGGTGGGTGGTGGTCTCCTAACTCTTTGGAGAAACACCATGAAGCAGATCTACCGCGGGTTCAGAGTCGGGAACAAAGTCACTTCACTCGTTCCTGTCCGTGCGACAGGTAGCGGGCTGAATGGAAGGCCCCTGTCTACTTTTGAGCCTGGCATGCAAGGCAAGGTTCTGAAGATCAACTCATGGTTCAGTCGTCCACGTAACACAGTTGGGCAGTATTACTTTGTCCTGGAGTATTACAGTGGGGAGCAACGTTGGGAGGTCACTCTCAAGGCTGACCAGATTGCTAAACTGAGCCATCGCTAAACAAAACACCAGTAATCGACCCACCCGGGGCTTTCTTCCCGGAAGGGAAGTCCCCTACTTATAAGGAGCCTTCCCATGACTGTCACAGTCGACTTTCCAGATCCGTTTACCAATCTTCCTACTTCTGTTCGTGTTATGCACGGCTCTGAAGGGTTTAAAGTAATTGGATACTGGAGTAGCTCAAGCGGAAACACCATTAAACAGACCCGTTCCAGATGGGAGGCATTGTTGACGGCCGCCGCGTGGAAAGGTGCCGATAAGATTGCTCTATTGACCTTATTGGAACTTGGCGCCGAAACCCGAATATCCGAAGTCTACGATGCACAGCCCGAAGTCGCCAATGCGTTATGCGTGCTGGTGCCAGGGTTTGAGTATCCTGACTGGTCGCATCTGACCATGCTTGAAGCCATGTCTGTTATTGCCGCCCGCCGGACAGTGTTCCAATCTAGTCATCCTTCCAATAAGCCAGTTTCACATTGAAATTGAGCTAGATGAAGAAGGATGGAAAACGGATTTTTTTCCACATGATTATGTTTTAAACCCGCTTGGGACGCATTTACCGCGGGAATGGTCCCTCTTAACAGGAGTAGGACCATGTACATACCCGAGGAACTTGAGGACTTCATTGCACAGCGCAATCGTGCTCATTCTGAGTTTCGAGAAGAGGTGATTAAAATCCTTAAACAGCACGAGCATGATGTGCCACATGTTGAAGGCTATTTCCTGCAACTTCTAAATGGTCGAAATGGCCACTGCGAGGAGATTGAGGAAATTGGATTCAAGGGACCGTGTTTTGGCCCGTTGAAGAGTTTTCACATCTCATACTTAACCAGCATCAAGCTCGAATTTGAGGGCGAAAGCAGTTCTATACCACCTACAAGGATGATGGAAAGTATTATGGAGATTTCGAACTGGCGTTCCGAAAAGCCGGAGAAATCAGACCATAATATGGGCCAACCCACTGCAATGCTTGTACGTGACTGTCAAGGAGAATGAAATGCGTTTGAAGACAGAAACTTTCTTACTGCAGTTAGTGGAAAGAGCCACTTTAGAGCCACTTTCAGAAGTGTACGAGAGCAACTTGGAGCGTGGTGAAAACGAATATGATTTTTCCGTTGAAGATCGCATGAAGCGAAGCTTTCTCGTAGAAATTGAAACGTTGATCAAGCACACCCCCAGTTTGCGTAGAAAGCTAGCAGGCTGTGATTGGATAATCGATTGCACGGTTGTCTGATTAACCAGCAGCTTTAGAGATTTTTTTAACCCTGCCGGGGCTCTTCCCGGAAGGGAGGGCTCCGGAATTAAATTTGGAGCTCTCATGGCAAAACTATCCCATTTACCCAAACAGATTAAGGACTTAATCAAGGCTCTCGACGGAGGCTATCAGCACGGGCCCAGGACCATGCTCGAGGCTTTTGTAGAGCACACCCTTTCAGTTTGGAAGGCGCCGGGGGTGGACCGGCCACAACCGTCCTTGCGTGATCGTATGCAGGATGCCTTCGAATGTTACGGTGAGCTAATCAAGACCCATGAGCCCTTTGAGGATATCCTCGGCCCTGTTTTCATGGAGGTTGTGTCTGGTAAGTCTCGTGATGCGAAGGGGCAGTTTTTTACACCTTGGAGCATGTGCAAAATGATGGCGATGATGACTATCGGAACTGATCCGGTTAAATCACATGACCGCTTGACAACCATCATTGACCCGGCGTGTGGCAGTGGGGCGATGTTGCTTGCAGCAGCTAATCAGATCCTGACGACGCAAGGAAATCAGGCGCTCTATATGACCAGCATTTCTGCCATAGACATTGACCTCCTCTGTGCTCGCATGACTGCGGTACAGATGGTGGCCAACTGCAATGTGTGGGGTGTCCAGTTGGGGGAGATTGTCGTGTACCAGGGCAACAGCCTTGGCCCTCTAACAGATATGCGTACAGTGCTGCATGCGAATGCGCCAGGCCATGTCGTACCGCCCGCGCTGGATCCTATTCGGCAACGGATGATTCGGAATTCAATTGGCCATCGGTCTGTGCAAGCGCCGTCACGAGCCCGTGATCCCGCTTATACAGTAGAGAAGCCGATGCTGGCGACAATCGATTAACCTAAATGCCTCTGTGAGGCGCTATTAACTTTGCCAGGCATTTACTGGCGCTACCCCTGACGGGCTTCTCCCCGTTAGGGGGGAGGCTTGTCCTTACCTAAGGAGAGCTTCATGCAACCTAGTGTTATTCAACGTCCTCATCCTACATATGTAGACATGAGTCAGTTAGTGCTTCAGAAGGATGGGCTGGATATACCCATCCTGAACGTCAGTGCTTTCTCACGCCTGCAGGCGAAAGATATGCGTGATGATCTGGACCGAACAAAGTTCACCTATACAGCTCGCTATTGCAATGGTGGCCTGACGCGCGATCTTCATGAACTCATAAGGCGCATCCAGAACAAAGAGGTAAAGCTACATCCATTGACAAAAATTGAAGATGATGGCCGATTTTTCACCTTTTGGGGAGGAATCGCTGGGGTTACCCAGGACTTCTGCTTTTTGATTTTTGATGAAGGTTTGGCATACCAGGTGATGCTTGTTTCAGGGTTGGAGCCTGAGAAAGTGCTGAAGGCTTTTATGGCCAGACGCAAATTCACGATTCTTCCCGAAATCAAAGCAAACCGCCTGCGTCATGTATCTGCCTTGGCAAATGATGAGCAAGTCGTATTACCTCCTTTCTTCGAGAAGCAGGAAGATGGCACGTTTTTGTCACTCATTGTGCGAACTCGGGTCATCATCACCGATGGCCTGCTCGAGCTTCGGCGCCAGGTGTTGCCACAGGGAGAGCCGGTTTGAACTGCTGTAGTCCTGATCGTCCATTTACTGATGATACAGTTTAGAGCAGAGAATATGAAACTCCGGCAATGACATCAGGTTGTCAGTAGGTCTAGGCAGAAACTGAGTCCATGCAAGAAACGGAAACTGTATTTAATACGATTGGATTAATAACCTGTCCATAGAGGCAAATATGAATAGCTTTAAATTGGTGATGTATACCTTGTTGTGTGGTCTTACTGTAGGTCTGATTGGAGCCGTGGTCGATCTGGTATTTCATGATGTATACAGCGCAATGGGTTTGATGCTGTTGTCCAGCATTGTCACTATCAACAAAATGATTCATATTATTGATTGTGAAATTGGCCTTGGTGTTCATTTGGCTACTGCTACATCCGAAGTCCGAAAGTGTTATTAGTGGCGATATGGCTTTATATGATACCCGTTTCTAATCCGCATACTTCAGTACTCACCAGAAAATCGGTGTTTGTGTTGACACAGTGTCTGAAAGGACAGAAGTAAAACGTTAAGTGTTTTGATCTTTGCTTGTTAATCTAGCAATGTGCTATTGACCCAAAGGCCCTCGACTCGCGTATGCGATCGAGGGCCTTTTCACGTCTATTTAGACTTTCCATATTGCCAGATGGCAATAAAAAAAGCCCTGCCTCTCATTAAGAGGGCAGGGCTCTGCAACAGTTCAGACGAATAAGTTGCTGGTTGGCCAAAGAACGGAACGACCGTTGAAGTATTCCCCCAACTGCAAGCGCAATACAAGAGTTCTAGCCTGGTCGCTGTACTGGTTCGCTGTAGTGAAATTATCCCAGCCTCGCTCGAACGATGCTTTAGCGTTCAGCTCAAGTAAGCGAGCTGTGGCTGCTTCGCGTTCGGCCATGTCCGTAATGGGAGCGAGCCATGTGAAATTGCCGGACTTATACCCGCCAGAAGTAATGGCAACGTCTTCGCCGAGGTCATCCTTGATTGATACCCTGGAAACCCATGGATCAACATCGGAGTAGGCGTAATTACCTTCCGATTGGAAGATGTCAGCAAGGAAGTTGGTGTACTCCAGATCGAGTTGCTCTTTTGCAGACTCGATGCGGAACCAACACCCAGGAAGTGAGTGTGTCGCCGAAGCAGTGTATTCGTCATAGTGCTCATCGAGTGCCTTCCACTGAACCTCGATGGAAACGTGGAATGTCCGCGGCAACAGGTGCTTGATCATCGACTTTACGAATTGGCGATCTTGAATGGTCTGAAATGCTTCGGGAGACATATCAGCATCAACAGGAAAGTTCGTTTGGTTGAAATTTTGCATGTTACAACTCCTTGAAATAAAGCCGCGGAGCCTACCCTTGCGGGATGGCAAAGTTCCCGCATGTTTTTTTGAAAGGGGTTTAGACGAAAGGTAGAAATTCTCTGGTAAACCAAGAACGATCTTAAGAATACTAATCGGCTCACACTCATGATGAAGAGCTTGCGTGCAGACCTGATTACGAGATCGGTATACTTCGAGCATGCGCCCGGTTGCTGGTTAGAATTTGTGAACGTTGGAATGCAGGGAAGCCTGCTGATGCTGGTAAAACAGCAGAGTACCCATTCAGTTTAACGCTGTCTCTTGACTGATGCAAGGGTTGGGGAGTGACCCATTGGCTATGAATGAACAATAATAAATAATGCTTTGAATTGTTTTAGCATGCTGATGATGAAATGCCCTTCGCAGACCTAGAAAAGTACTTCTACAGGGGTATCATTCCACATCATCATTGATAACTGCGTGAGAGTAGCGATTCTAATATTTGCGAACATGGACACCCCAATCGCTTTGAGAATTCATCTCACTCAAATTTTTGCAAGGGTTTTTATTATGTTTTCTGCCAAATTTACCGACACGACTCACGACGATAGTGATTTTGCCAGCTATGACTCTATGATTTTGGGCATTACCCGCGAGGAGGTGGAAGCGGGAGCGATCGGCAAAGCATTGAGTCGTCTACTGCTACTATCAGACCAACTGCATTGGGTGCGCAAGTTTGAAGGAAAACTCTCTTTCGTGTTCTTTGGCTATGACAACGATCCTCGTGAGTTGTCAGAGATCGCTGATGTAAAGTGTTTCATGAAAAATCTGATAGAAGAGTGGCCATACTGGTTTCATTTTCTTGATCGTCGAGGTTCGCAAATAAGTACTCTTTTGCTCCTGTATTGCAAAGTAACCAAAGTAAAGCCGGTTTCAGGTGCCGTGGGTTTCGAAGTAGAAAATGCAAAAGAATTTGAGTCGATGATCTTTAAAATGTTTGAAGGAATGAACACTCTCCATGACTGTTACGGAATCAGCGAAGAGGTGAATAGTCGGATTTCTGCAGAAATATATGGTGCTTTGCACAGAATGTTAGGGTAGTTGTGCCACTCACAGATCGCCAATAGAAGCGACAGGATACTAGGCTAAATACAGAGAGTTCGTTGTTGTCTAATGCCAGGCAGGATGCATTGAAATATGCATCAGTCGCGGGCTAACTACGCTGTACTGGTAATCATGAGTGAGATTAGATTCTCAGGTTTTGTTTTATGCAGCGTTAAGAGGCCGGGGGCCGGGCACGGTAGCCGAATGGTGTACCCCTAAAGTGACTCCAAACTGATTCCAGTATTAAGAATGCGGGATGAAGGAGGGGGACTTCCTCGTAGCAGATGCCTTGCGGACCCCATAGCATCTGATTTAGCATCAGAGGCGGATTCTGTAGCACGTAAAGTTGCTAAGGCCGGTTCTCACAGTGTTCTAAGTCTACGAATATAGTCCTACTAACTCGCCCAGCGCCTCCGTATAGCCCATGGGCGAAACCATTCTCTATATTTGCGTCTGAATGCACGTCCCAATTCCAGTGGACGCTCACATGGGAGAGTTTGTTTGCGTTTCCTTTCACATTTTTTTAAGCGCTTCAACCAAGAACCTAAGTTGCCAACCGCTGCCAATGACATCGGAGAGTACTCTACTAATTTTGTGATCGCTTCTGCTTTCACCGCATCATGTGGATTTTCCAGAATCCCAGTCGACTGGAAAGAAGGCAGTGTACTGGATGTTGATGGATCACAGATTGCCTCTGTTATGAGGGTCGCAGGTATTCCTGATGCGAGTAAGTCAGCTGCTCAGTGCTTGAAGTGGTGCCACTTTCTTGCTCCTATCTTTGAAAAACAACTTGGTTGTCGGGTTTGGGTGACAATCGGTCAGGTGTGGAAGGGCGATGCGAAGATCTATGGTCCCACCTGGGGGGACATCAAGCGCTGGAGTGCTGAGGGCATTCAGTTGGAGGCAATGACTACCAGTGTTGGGTTTGACCTTCATGCGTGGTTGACCGTCGAAACTGGAGAGATCATTGACCCAACCTATCTGAGTACACTTGCGGCTACTCTAGGCGGACCATATAGTCAATTCGCGGGAGTTGTTATATGGGGCCGGGAGGAGACCCTTATGGAAGGGCACCGTTATTTCCCTATGGCAATTGGCAATGAATTGGTCGAGTCGATCGCGGCTAAGTCATGTGTTCCCTTGTTGGCTGCTAGAGTAGAAGAGTTGTTTGTCTACGCCGCATTGCTAGAACCGATACCTTAACAAGCTACAGTTTCAAAGCGGAAAATCTAAATGCAAAAGCAAGTAGAAAATTCTTTTCAACCATGTGCATGTATCACGGCTGTGGCAGGTATTGAGATGGGCGTCTTGGCGTTTTCATTGGCCTTCTTTTGATGGTGAGATGTGCGGCCTTGATGTGGCCTTCTGTGGAGAATTTTAGAGCGGTCGTGAGCATGTTCCTCTTTTTGATGTTGCCTGTAGGAGGGGCCGCGCTGTTGTCTGGGCCTACTTCCGCTAAGTTCGCATCGCCACCTTAAGCACGACGTCTTGCGCTGGCAGAGGGTAATACAATCTACTGAATGATAAAAATATCGGCTTTATCCCGACGAAGGATGCCAGCTTTTTGAGCACCTAGGTAATGGTGGTGCGCCCATATCCACTGTATGGGGACACAATGGCAGGGACCACGCGCAGTGTCGTTTACCTCCCATGGCATCATGGGGTTACGTTGGATATGAGCATTTTTTGCCGTCATTCACGCATGTATGCCCTTGTCCAGGAGTGGAATAATTGGGGTTAGGAATCCATCGCCAGGCAACGTGGCATACCGCGCACGTACTGGATTTTCAGCAAAAGGGATGTCTTGGTTGGACAAGCAAAACGCAATTTCTAAGATCAAAAAGTGCCTGGCCCTCGCAGAAAGCCTGAACAAACATGAAGCAGCGAGTGCCCTTCGGCAAGCTCAAGCGCTCATCAGGAAGCATGGTGTTAATGAGCTTGAGCTCATTTCTGCAGAAATAGCGCGTTGTGATGCAATCGCCAGCGCTAAATCCCGACCATCCGAATGGGAGTCCCTCCTTGCCTCAACAGTAGCCAAAGTGTTCGGCTGCCGTGCCCTGTTTGTTACTGATGGCACGGCTGCTCGGTGGGCGTTCATTGGTGCCTATCCAACCAACGAGCTTGCGCAATACGGGTTCGTTGTCATGCTTGAACAACTTAAGGCTCAGCGCAATGAGTACCGCAAGAAGCATTGCATGCACCTCATAGAAGCCAATAGGGTGATTCGCGCAGACCTATTCTGCTTGGGCTGGGTTGATGCTGTTCGACGAAACGTGCAAGCACTGGCGAGGAAGTTGACCAACAGTCCCGCAATCAATGCCTACCTCGAGACTAACTTCGAAGTAATTACCGATCTGGTTGTAACAAACCGCAGTGCTGGCAAGGAGTTGACTGTGAGGGAAGAGGAGGCCATGGAGATAGGTGCCGCGGCCGGCCGGATAGCGAACCTCACTCGAGCCCTTGGTTGTAATACCAATACCTGCTCGCTCTTGAAGTCAGCGTAAAGGGTAGGGGCTGGGGCGACAATGCGAGACAAAGCACCGGCATCGGATGTATGACGCTAGAAGAACGAAATTAATGCCCTAGATAATTGTTGTTTCTGGGGCTTTTTTTTTGTTTGGCATATAGCAGAATCGCAAATGAAATTGCCCGCAAATTTTCGAGGGCATAAAACATACTTTCAATCGGGGGCTATATGGGCCAACTGCTGTACGTTGACTATTCTAATCTGCACATAGAGGGTGGCCATTTGGCCGCAGTAAGTAAAGGCTATGCCTTAAATATTCATGAAGCAAGCAGCCGGAATGTCTTCGATCATCACTGGCTTTGCGACTTTGGCCGCCTATTTGATGTTCTTTCTCAAGGGCTGGAAGTAAAGAGAGCTGTACTGTTCGGCTCGACCCGAGAGGGCCAATCTTCACGCTGGGAGCTTGCCGCGCAGAATGGATTTGAGGTAATTGCACACGAACGAGATGTGTATAACAGGGAAAAAATGGTAGATATCGATCTCGCGCTGACAGTTCTCGAGGACGCATTAACAACCTATCAAGATGGAGATATCATTACCTTGGTAACGGGTGATCGAGACTTTGTTCCCTTGATCAATCGTTTGATGAAACGTCAGATTCCGGTGAGGGTGATGTTTTGGGCTCATGCGTCCAGGTCCTTACGCGAGCATCCCGGAGTGTTCTTCTCCGCCTTGAACCCCTTCTTGAAAACGCTCTGCTCGAGGTCAGTTGGTCAGACCTTTTCTGTCGCTTAGGGGCTCCCTCTGCAAAGCCGCCTGGGAAAGGATACCTTTATAGTGAGCCTCACGCCGGACCGAGCATTAGCCGACGATTCCCATCCATTTCAGCTTACTGTAAACTCATCTTGCATTCTTGGCCTTTGGCCTTGCGAGTTTCACTCGCCTTCCAACAGAGCGGTCGTTCCGTTCTTCCATCCCCGACTGGGCATACTCGCCTAGTCGGTGTGGTGTGCCCTATTCTTAAAGGTGCACCATGCAAAGTGTTCGTACCCTCGTAGCTCAGTATCTCCTCAACTACATTGGACAGGGCTATCGTATTTGCTCTGCAGAACCCAATGGACTCGCATACTCGGTTAAGTCGAAGCGAGGTAAGCCAGCCCGACTGATCATGCCCGTTGAAACCAATGGTGTATCAACGCGCGTTCTCAGCCTGCTTGTAGTAAGAGACTGCAAGCGCAAGGTTTCCTGGCTATTTACGGGCCAGCCAAAAGCCAATGCAAATGAGCTCGCTTTTTGGGGGCCATCGGGGAGATGCCGTTTTAGCCCGATGCTGTTAAGTGATAGGCCGGAAATTTGGGTTGATGATGTTCGTATTGAGCTACCTCCCCTGAAAACATGCCGTCTGATTGATAGAGCATTGACAGGAGAGAAGGTGGTAGTTATGAAGAGCGAAGTCAATGAGATCAGTAATGTATTGAAAGTGGGTTTTGAGCTGTCTATTGTTCCGAACCCAGGTCGAGTTGGTTCTCATTTTCTGGTCTCTAATCCAGAGTTGTTACAGCCGTTGGGTGGTACAAGGCCGGCGACGGCCAGACAGTATCACTCGAGTCCGCTCCGACTTACCGCCTAATTTTCCATATTTATATCCCACCCGGGGCCAGTTCCCCTTGGGGGGCTGGTTCTACTCACCGGAGAAAACCATGCCCAATACCCATTACCCAATCTGGTTTGTTACTGTAAACCTGGAAGAGCAGGTGCATGTTCAGGCCCTTGGATTCACGAAGCAGATCTACCTTTTCGCATGTTCCCAAGACGCTCATGGCGCCGCGGTCGTCAGTACGCGCTGGGCTGAGTCACAGGGAATGAAGCCTTTCCATGTCGACGTGAAGGATTGTCTGCTTGCAGTTAGCCAAGACGTTTCAACCTATACCTTCCCTGAGCAGATCATAAATCTGCCTTCTGAAGTCTTGTTCGCCGAGTTCGACAGGCGAAAATACCCGGAATCGTTACGAGTCCCGGCTCGTGTTGTCATGATCTAATCAACCACATTGCGGTCATTTTCCCGGTAAGGGGAGGTGACCGCTTTCACTAGGAGGCCTCGTCATCATGCAGTTTTCTTTGGAGCTCGAGGAGCTTGGTCTTAAGAATGTCTCCACCAAATCTATTGAGGAGTTGGTGGAGACTGCGGAGAGGAACATAGAGTCACTCTTCTTAGCTGGCCATCAGGTAGCGGTCAACTTTTCCGGCGGTAAAGACAGTTCTGTCTGTTTGAACCTAGTTCTGCAATGTGCCGCGAAGTTAGCGAAGGCTGGCTTTGAACCGAAGGTGATGATCGCCAATGCAGACACCAAGATGGACCAGCCTGAGATCAAGACCCACGTCGAGGCCGAGCTGAAAAAGGCGGCTCTTTTCGCGAAGCAGAACGGCTTTTCTCTGGAGGGATTCATCGCTTCACCATCGGTTGGTAATGAATTCTGGGTTCGTGTCATTGGAGGGCTGAAGCTGCCAGCTTTTCCGGGAACAAACCAGGACTGTACTGAGGCTCTGAAAATAACCCCGATTTTGCAAACGAGAAAACGAATGGCTGCGCTGGGAAACCAGCCCGGTATTCCTCTTGTCAGCATTGTAGGGACCCGGTTTGAAGAGTCTGAAGTCCGCTCGGCTAGAATGAACGCCCGTGGCGAAACTGCAGATATTCCCTGGCAGAACAAGGATGGAGATTGGCTGTTAAGCCCGATAGCCTACTGGACCATAGAGAACGTTTGGGAGTACATGGGTTTGGCGATGCAGGGAGCAATTACCGCCTACAGTGATTTCGAAGAGGTGGTAAGGATCTACCGAGACGCCGGCGGAACCTCATGTTCAGTTGTTTCTGACATGGTCACTGAAGGTGTCAGGTCTGCAAGGCCTTGCGGCGCCCGTACCGGATGTTGGGCGTGCACCCCGATCGGGGCAAGTGACAAGTCAATGGAGAACCTGATCCAGTCTGACGAGCGCTACCATTACCTGAAGTCACTCAACACTTTGCGCGGCTTTTTGTTCGCAACCCGTTGGGATATGAATCGGCGCCAGTGGTATGGGCGCACCATCAAGAAAGGGTATGTTTGTGTCCGCCCGGACTGCTATGGGCCTTCTATGCAACGAGAGCTGCTCCGGTACGCATTAACGATCGATGCAGAAGAAGAACTGGAGGCTCGTAAATCTGGTATCAAACCTAGGTTCCAGATCATCAGCCCGCAAGCATTGCTCGCGATCGACTTTGTTTGGTCGCTTCACGGGTTCCAGCGCCCTTTTGAAGCTCTGAAAATCTGGCGCGATGTAAGCATGGGTGCCAGGTATCCAGTGCCCGAAGTTCAAGCATTCCCGCAGGTTCCCATGCCCGTCCCCAGGTATGTACATGTGGGAACGGAATGGGATGAGGGGCCTGATCGGCTTAACTCTGGGTTGAGAAATCCACTTTTGGAGACATTTGGTGGAAGTGGTTGCATGGGTACCCGCGAACTCAAGGGAGGGAAAGTCGTCATGGATGTTCTGACCGATGATTCCCTATCTGTCGATGAGGAAAGTGCACTGCTGGTGTTGATGCTAGAGTCGGATCGACTTATTGATCAGTATTGGGCTGACGATGGGCTCTCGCCAACATATGCGGCATTCTACTACTTGCAATTAGGGACTGTGAATATCGCTGATGGCCAGCATTCAAGGGTAGATCAACATTTACGACGCACAAGCCACAAGGCTCGTCACGGCTTGAATAAGGACGTTGATCGAGATATCTTGCTTTCTAAGTGTGCTCCGAATGGATCTGTCCCGATGGAGGTAAAGCTTGCTTTCAATGACATTACCTGCAGGGGAGGGCAACCATCCCTTTTTGAAATTTAACAATCAAGTGTTCCTTTAGGACGTTTTCCAACCACCAAGCCCGGCATAGCCGGGTTTTTTTTTGATGTGTAGGAAATAGTGAGAATTTGTGCCGATTCACAGAAATCACCTCTCTTCACCAGGCGGTACGATTGCATGATTCCAGCACCTGCCACCTTGAAATTGAGAACCTACTTGGCATGCTCTAGAGGTCGATGGGGGAAGCCCCAGTTCCTGAAGGAAACAGTATGAAGAAGCGGATCCATAGAATTCTATCTTTTGCTTCTCTATCGGCTGTATTGCTTGGTTGCAGCAATGGGCCTGATATAGAGGCTCTCATTGTGAGGGTTGCCGCCATGAAAAAGGGGAGCGCTTGGGAAGGATATCAGACACTTCAAACAGCAACTCAGGTGTTGAATCAGCAGAGTACTTTCACTGCCCTGAATAATGCCCTAGGATTCGGACCAAATGAGGCGGTGAAGCTACGGCTTCAGGAGGCTCAGTACCGACAATTGGCCATCGCAGCTAGTAGCCTTAGGCCAGAGGCTGTAATTGAGCTTTACAAACACAACCATACACAAACTTTGGATCCGCTACGTATGAAGCTGGCCAGCATGGTGGTAGCCGTTGCACGCGAAAAGGAAGGGGAAAAACTGGGAGTAGAGTTCCTGCAGGTTGCGACTGATATCGCTCTACGTGGGACATTTTTTCCCCAAGATTTAAAGGCAGGCCAAGAGCTTGGTATAAAGCGCTGGAGCATTGGCGATAAGAGCGCTGCATTCGCGCTCGCAGAAATCTCCCGGCTGCAGGGTAACCAGGACAATGCCTTTGCATGGGCGTTACGCACGGGAAGTGCAGAGTTTATTAATGACTACCAGGTACGAAAATCCACCTCTCATCAGCCCAGTAGTTAGAAGCGGTTAGCAGTGTGAGATCCTGGGCGATACTGTCCAGACATTATCTAATGTCCGTAGTTGAAATGGACAAACGTATCGACGTTAGTGTCGAGCTGTTGTTCGCAAGCATTATTTGGGGCGCGGCGACCGAGCGGCCTACTCTCGGGCGCCAGTCGCGCACGTCCTTCTTTTTGCCCAAACAAGGAAGACAGATGGGTAGGACTATGCGGACGGTGTTTGCCTTTGTCATCGGCCTTCTTGCCTTTCCCGCGCTCGCAGCATGCCTGGTGCTGGGAGATAGCCTACTGTAGCAGGAACACATCATCGGCTTGCGGCGCCGGCATCGCGCAGGAGGTACCTGCAGGGTCTCGTACAGGCCCGGGCGTCGACGGCTTCCGCGCACTCTAGCTAGTCAGCAATTCCGGCGGCCGCCGGCGCCGATTTGGATCTTGAGTGCGCAGTACCTGGCCGCGGGCGGCCATTTTCCTGGCCCGCGTTTACAGGTGTCCGCCAACAGCAGGAAGATATCGTTTGGCTTACGGTGCTTTCTATGACCGGACATCGCGGATGCTCTAAACCGGACAACGTGGATGAAAACACAGAACATCGTGGAGTTATTCTCAAACAACAGCACTCTAAAACCCAAATTACAAGGTCGTCATGAGGAGAATCCCATATTTTCGAGTCAGAACACCCCCCATTGCATTCGTTCTGCCCCACCGGATATCAGGGATGCGTTGTACCGGAGATCGAGGATGGTTTCTGTTGTTATCCACCAAAAGTAAGGGGCTGGCGAGCAACGCGGATGCCTGTTCACTCAGGTGTCGCGCGAATCGCATCACCCTTCGGCCTCTTCACCCAGCGGCCTCAGCCCGTGCTTGAAGTTGTTTCTGAGCTCCACGTAGTTGCCCAAGCTCGCCGCGGCAATCATATGGCTCAAGCCCTGGACAACCTGGTCCCTCGAGAGAACGCCCTTGCTGAAATCATCCAGCACGTCGTGCAGGAAAACATCCAGATCGTCATGATCTTTTGCCGTCAGCACCGGCGACATGCGCGCCTTTTCCGCTTCGATCTCCTCGCGGGAGCGTTGATCGAAGCGCGCTTCACGTTGAACTCCAGTCATGCTTTTTTCCTCGTGTGGTTCTGGGCAGCTTTCGCTGCGGTTTGCCCCGCTTTGTATGCCGCCCGGGCTTTGGATCCTGGTAGGCCCGCGGCGGGCCCCGCTTGGCCGACCGGCAGGGTAGGGTGGTCATAACCGAGATAGAAGGCGGCGCCCAGTCCGGTCAACCGGCTGACGGGCGGATTCGCTTTCAAGGCCTGGTATACAGCCTGCTGGTCCTGGTTCATTGTCCGGCTCCCGTTACGGCCTATGGTTTATGGACGCCTTCCCCATCATCGAACTTGTCCAGAGTGGTGACGGCTTCGTTCGCGACACTCGCCACCTTGACCAGACGCTTCCAGCACTCCTGATCCTCCGTCTTGCATTGGGGGAAGGTTGTGAGAGCATTTTTGGACTTGTTCTTATTGCGCCATTCAAGCTTCACCCAGTACAGGCCGACGGCGTTCTGCGCCTGGGTTTTTTGCAGAATGGCAAACTCGCGCCAGCACTTGGTGTCGTTGCCGCAAGTCTTTTCCCCCGCAGCTTGCATCTGCTTTGCAGTTGGGAAAGACCCAGAGTCGGCGGCAGCTGCCGCGCCGCTGGCCAGCGCCAACAAAGTGGCCACGGCCAGTACGTGCTTGCTGAGGTACATGATGTTTCCTTAACGGCTTCCGGCCGTCAGCGGGCGGCCTTGCAGCCGCGATCGGTGTCAGAAATTGGCTTGCTGATACCGGCCTGTCACGTCGGCATGGGTAAGCCGACTTAGGCCTGATCGCCATCCGCCGCAGCCTGGTGTTTTGCCTCCTCCAGCTGGCTCTTGCACCGATCTCTTGCGTCGCGCAACGACTCCAGGAGACTTTCTCGGCGAGCCTCTTGAGCACCACTACCGTCACCACTATTGGCATTACTCCACGCGGCACTCATGTATTCACGGTCCGCAGCATCGTAGGCCGCCTGGGCCTTTTCTACAGCTTCACTCACGATTCCATCCTTTCGTTGTCGGCCAGCGCTGGCCGGTTTGGTGTCTCGGTTTATCCGCAGAGCGGCGCGTTGAGACGATTTCGGTTCAGAGTCCCTAGTCTTGTCGCTTCCATCCCCATCCCCTTTTAGGCCTGCTCACCCGCCTGATCAATCCGCTTCAGCTGCTGACGGATGTCGGCACTGACGATCAAATCGTCCAGCAGTGCTTGAAGCGACTGGGCCGTCGCCCGGCCTAGCATGTCGCGCAGCGCCGTCAGCCAGAGCTCAGCGCGCTCTAGCTCATCGAGATCCAGCTGAACCATGTCGCCGCTGTCCAGCGCCGCCACCAGCGGCAAAATCAGCGCCTCCAGTCCATCCGGATCCGGCGCCAGCAACTTGCGCAGGCGCGCCGCGCTGGCAATCTTGCTCATCATGCGCAGGTTGACCACCTGCACCTGGTCAACCGTCCCTTGGCGAATTGCCGCTACAGCATCCAGCCCGGGCGCGACCATCTTGATCGAAATGTCGAAGGAGGGCGGCCGATTGACCCTCTTTTTTTTCATGCTATTGCTTCCTTGTTGGTGGCCAACGATTCAAACTCGCTAGCCACCATTGATGCTTAGAGCAGTCTGAAACCAAACCCATTAGGGTTTAGACCCAGGTCCATCGATACGAATACATTGCCTTGGTACGAAGGCAGTGAAATATTTGCGCAGTTCGAAGTGATACCCTGTGGACGATAGGGGGCACGCTCAAGTAGCCCCTGATTCGAGAGCAAGCTATACAGGGAGTATGAAACCATTGCTCCTTTCGGCCGCGGGCTCGCGTTAGCTACCGCATCACAGAAAGGTTGAGTACTCATGTTTTTTCCTTTCAAAACGCCGGCGACCGGCCGGCTCGGGTGCCTCTCGGCGCGTATGCTTGCCCCTCCCACGCTCCCCGGTTTCGGTGTGGACCTCGGCTGTAGGGGCAGATGAATCTAACCAGCGGGCCACCAAGGCAGGATGCCTTACACCGTCGCAGCGCCCCCTGCATACTGATTGGCGCCGTCCGGGTTATCACGCTCTTGCGTGGTCATCTACTCGCCCGAATAGCGGGCTTTGCGCGGGGCAAGAATATTGAACAATTGGGCCCAGGCCACTTAATCGAGTAGCAGGCCTTGCGGGTCGTAGAACTCACACGCCACGTCGAAGCGCGCTTTGCCGTCGAAGTCACAGAAGTCGTCCAGCTGGCAGCGCACCACCATCAGCGGAGTCCCGTCGTCTGTTTTGGACAGGAGCAAGGGGTAGGTCAGCCCAGTGACCCACCCCCAGCCTCCCCGCGCGTCGACAAGCTTAATGCCAACCAGGGCAGAGGCAGGCGCGAGCTGGATGGCCTGACGCAAATCCGCCACCGTTCCACGTGCCGGCGCCGAGGCCGGCAGGGAGTGTACAGCCAGGACCCAGCCCGCGCCGCGGCCGAAAACCTCAAACTGCGCAACATGGGACGAGTAGTGCCGCATGCCACAGGTGAGGATGACAAATTCGATCAGGTTCTTGTCGTCAAGCTGGGCGATCAGCCCCAGCAGCGCTTCTTTGTTGATGGCCATGTTTTGCTCTTCATATTTGCAAGCGACTCAAAACCGTTAGGCCTCATCCTCAAAGCTGCCCACTGCGACGATTTTCCCATCGACGAACAGTTCCACCTTGTTGCCATCCGGCTGAATCGAGAAGGGTTTGCTACGGTCGTACCAACGGTGAGAGACCGAGACCTGGATCCCTTCCACCACACCGCTATGAATCGACAAAATCTGCTCCCGCTTGCCGGAGCGGTCTTCTGGCTGCAAACCAAAGGCCTGGGCCAGGGCGGAAACATCCTCATCTTTCTTCACCACCTTGACGGCCAGTTTTAGGTTTTCGAGCGTCATACTTTCTCCAACAGATAGGGGAATGAGCTTGGAAGGCAGGTGAAAGGTCTTTCACCGCAAAAATCCAGCGCACATTATCAATCCGCACTAAGATGCCAGTCAATTTGCATTTGATGTATAGATCAAATATTTCTTAACTTCTCCGGGCACACTGGAAGCCCCCGAATCGCGTCGTCGTCTTTGCGGCGCCGGGGCCTGGGCTTGTTGTTGATCAACCGGCTGAGGTGTTCCTCTGAGCACTCCCACCATAGCGCCAATGCCTTATTGCTCCATCCTTTGCGCATCAATTCAACTTTGACTTCTTCGGGTGTCATGATGGGCAGGAAACTCGGTAGATCCATTCTCGCGTCAACCTATACAATTGATATCTGTATCAACTATACCGCATCCTCTCTCTTCTAAGGTGAGGTTCCGATGGCCTCCCTGCAGCCATTGTCGCGCCACCAGCGATTAACTATAATTTGCGCATCCGTTTAATTATTCATCACCTGGCGGGAGCGCAATCATGACACCCTTGGAAACCATCGATCACACCACGCTGACCCATCTTGCTGACGCCGGCAGCCTGCGCAGCGCGCATGCCATCGGTCAAGTCGGGGGCTGGTCTGTCGTCGTGCGCTACGGCACCTATAGACGTGTACTGGCAGCATCACGCAGCAAGCAGGTTCGGTTGTTCAAGAAGCTGGAGACGTTGGTCGCTTACCTCGCCGGCGTCGGTATCACCCAGTTTGACGTGGATGCGGCCGAATTCAATGCGAAGAGTCCGCAGCGTATTCAGCGCCCGGATCGAAGCGCAGCGCTACAACGCGCCCACCAGGCTGCGGCCTACGACAACTATTTTCGCGAGGCGGTACAAGCCGCGCAGGAGGATCCTGCGCCTGGCATACCTCATGAGCAAGCCCAAACGTTGTTCGCCGCCAAACGGGCTGAACTGCTTAAACGCACCGGCAAGGCCAACTAATGCTGATCTGGAAGCCGTTGGCACTGGCCGACCGCAATGCGATCCTGGACTATATCGCCCAGGACAATCCGGTGGCCGCGGTGGAAATGGACGAACGCATCGAGGGGTGCGCCGAGCAGCTGATCAACCAGCCACAGTTGGGGCGACGGGGCCGCGTCGCTGGCACTCGAGAGCGGGTTGCGCACCCGTCCTACCTTCTGATTTACGAAGTGGACGACGCCGGCTACATCACAGTGTTGCGCGTGCTGCATACAGCGCAGTCCTGGCCCCAAACAAGGAAGAGAGATGAGTAGGGCTCTGTGGCGACTGTCCGCATTGGTCGGTGGCCTGCTTGCCTTGCCAACGCAGGCGGCTGACTGCCTGGTGCTGGGCGATAGCCTGGCTGTCGGCATCAGCCGCGGGCTGCCGGGTTGCGTGGCGCAAGCCAAAGTCGGCCGCACCACGCGTCAAAACATCGCCGTGGCTCCCGGCCAACCGTTTCAAGTCATCGTCATCAGCACAGGTAGCAACGACAAGGACCGCGTGTCGCTCGAGGAGCTCAGGAGCCTGCGCCTGCGGCTGCAAGCGAGAACGGTGGTCTGGGTGATTCCATCTGCCCAGTTTCGTGCCGCGGCTTACGTCCAATTTGTGGCGCGAGAGTTTGGCGACCTGACTCAGCCGGTGGACAGCGTGCTGGGCCCGGACAATGTTCATCCTACCCGCACCGGCTACCGTCGGCTGTCCGCTGGCCTGGCGCAGTATTTTCATCTGCCCTGGCAGGCCTACTGAGTCCCCACGCTGTCGTATCAGCACGCTGGCCAGGGCGAAAATCTAATCGGCATCAGAAGCACTGCACCTCCTTGACGCCCTGGCTCCCCGGTCGCACAATCGGTCGCGGTGCCCCTGGTGCGCCTGCCGCTCACACTGGCCAAGCCGATCAACCAGAACCTGTATTCCCCATCCTTCATCGAGTGTTTCCTGCGCCCGGTGGACGAGTGAGCCGTTCCATCTTTCGTGGCGCATAGGAGACAACGATGTCCTTTTCGGCTACAGACTTTATGGTGTCGGCCGACGCCCTCGGCGTTGCTGGCGCCGAGACATTTTGGGTTTGCCCTGACCTGATGGGCAAGCAACTCATGGCGGCGGCCAAGCGCCATGCACGATTCTTGGAGATCGAGTTTCCACTGTTCGGTCATCGCAAGATGCTCGAAATTGTGGCCAAGGCGGCCGGTTTCCCAAACTGGCACGCATTTCAGACCTTGCTGGATAGAATCGTCGCCGAATACGCGCCGCCGGAGCGAGGCAGCCGCAAAACGGCGCCAGACACATGCTTTCAGCCACTTGTCCCGGCGCTTCCGCTACTGATTTCCCTCCCTCCTGACATCGCTCCCACCCCCCAGGAACGCGCGGGACTCACCGATCTGGCGACCCGGCTCAGCCGTGAGCTTGGCGGGCAGCACCAGGTGGAGTCCGCGCTTGCCAAGCTAAATGGCGCCGACACATGGCGAGATCTGCTGGCGCGCAAGCCGGAAGACTCGCTTACACCGCTTTACCAGTTTCATGTCAATGACGACGGCGATGGCCGGTTTGTCTGCTCGGCCGCATGCGCAAGCCTGGTAGAAGAACTGGACGACAGGTGGCAGCGCTACGATGAGCGCCCAAAGGCAGATCAAACCCGAGCGCAATCCCATGTTGCAAGCATTCTGAAAAAGCGCCCTGACTTTTTGGAGGGGTGGCTCGCGCAAGCCACGATGCAAGAATTGGAGAGGCATGAAGAAACGGCAGGCCTCGCCTTCAGGCAAGGGGTGGATCGTGCGCTAGCGTTGATCCCCACTGGGTTCAAGGGAGAGATCTCCTGGGGATACCAGGGCAACCGTGCATACCATCGCCTGCTCTACAACTACATGCGCTGGCATATTCGGCAAGGGGATACTGCCGCAGCCCTTAAGCTTGCTCGCCGCCAACTTCGTCAAAACCCCAACGATAACCTTGGTGTCCGGTTCGATCTCCCCCTGTTCCTCGCTATCGCCCAAAAGCGTAGTGCCGCGCTCAGAGCCATGGCCAAGATTCAAAAGAAGGGAGAACGCGGGGATGGCCACATTCTGTTAATCCTGGCGCTTTGCTCGTTTCTGCTTGGAGACAGCAAGGCTGGTCAGGTCTACTTCTTACGGGCGTTGTTCGATCTCCCGGCTCTTCGCCCGCTCCTCCTAACCCAGCAGCTGCCAGATGATTTTTGGCAAGGTCGCCGCTGGCACCGCGGGTACATCCCTGATGTCGAAACCCTCTGGTTTCACTACGAGGCAGCGCGCATCTGGCGCCAGGACATCGATTTTGATTGGGAGATCCAGGTCATGCTTGAGGATCCTGAAGTGATCCATGCCGAGCGTGAAGTGCATGCCCGCTATGAGAAGAGCCTCTATGAGGGAGCCGACCTAGCCAACGCAACGGCCGAGCTCCTGGTCGAGCGAAATGGCTACACGTGGGGCACCAAGACATGCTGAATGTATATTATAACGGCAGCAAAAATCTTCTAACCCATCGGAGGGAGCCATTGGAAGATTCCGCGGCCCGTTAGAATATTGGCGGCCCACCGCTCGGTGAGCCGCCACTTCACGCTTAGGTCAGCAGCGCCAGAAGGGTGGCGTACATCATGATGGTGCCACCGGCGCGCTTCAACCACGGCGAGTAAGCGTCCACCCCCAGGGCCAGCAACAGCAGGCCCACCAAGTACATCGAAAATACTGTCATAGCTACTCCTTGGAATGTTGTGCATGCCATCGGTAATGGTGCACAGCGGCGTGTAAGACGCCGATGAGAGGTATAGCTTCCAGAGCTTGCATAAATTGGCAGCGCACTAAGAAATTGGTCATGACCACCACAGTGGTGGGTTCCCCCAAAGCGGCCAGCTATGCTGCTTCCTGCAGACAGGTTTTGTGATTAGAAATAACTAGACGACTGTCCCTCTCTAGTGATGGCGTCAGAGGGGAAAGCCTTCGGTACTCGCAGAGGACGGAGCAGGGGAGGCGGGTATCAGGACTCGGGCAGCACGGTGCAAACATACTAATCGAGTCAGTTGGCACGGACCCAACTCGCTTTGAACCAGCCCACTTGACCCGGAGGGAGCAGCGAGGGACGACACTGCATCGTCAGACTACTCGTTGAATTATTTGCCTTTCTTCCACTGTTCGTAGGCAAAACGTACTCGCTCTACCGTAACCACATCTACAAATCCCATCAACTGGGCGATCTCGCCTGCCGGCGTCTCCCGGTCGAGGTGGGTAGCCGCAAAACAATTACGTAGAGTCTGGCAGCAGGAGCGAGCCCCGTTGATCTGGTCCAGCCCAGCTTCAAGGAGCAGACGTTGGATTCGACGAAAAATACTGGACGGATCCATGGCAGCTCCTTTTGTACTGGAGGGGAACAACACATTTCCTTCCGTATTCAGCGAGCGTTGGTGCAGCCACCGTTGCAGGGCTAAAACAGCGAAGGGCTCAAGCTTGACCTGATGTTCGAAGGTTCCGGCGCCGGCGCCGTCTATGGCATCACTTCCACGAGCTTTTGGATCATAAGGTAGAGCGATGGTTTCAGCATTCAAAATGCAACTAATCGTCAGCCCATTTACCTCATGCACCTTGAGTCCCCCTCCGAGGAACATTCCAAGGAGGGCGAGGTCCCTTTCTCGCTTCCATATCCCAGCTTCTCCTTTTAATGATTTACCGGTTTTGCCTTTTCCCCCTCCATCATCCACTTGACCCGTTTCTACTATTAAGGCGAGCCGACGGCGGTCCTCTACGCTGAAAAAGCCCATTGGGGCATCCTTACCTATCGCTAACCGGTTTTTGGCTGCGTCTTTCGCTGGATTGATTGTATTTCTCGGCGCATCAGGAAGGCTGTTTATCCGTAGATATACCCGCTCAATTAAGCGGACGTAGCGGTAGCCCTGTTTTTTTACCAACTCTTCCTCATTAATAAATTGACCCAACTGATCCTTTTCCAACGTGTCGAGTCGGTAGTTATGTTCGGCCATCCATCGGCAGAACTTTCCCCACATCCAGCAGTAAACCTCAATCGAGTCTTTTTTAATGTTTTGGCTGGCCAGCCAAGAAGAAAAGGCCACCTCAGGATCAGTCATCCAGAGTGAGTACGAGGAGTCGAAGAGTGTTTGGGTGTGCATAGTTCTGTCCTTGGCTGACGATTAGTTGCAATTTATAGAGAGCGTAATCGAATGGCCAGGCTGGGTATGAAGGTCCGTTATACCCAATCTAGGGCTACCGCCGAGTCCACGTAGGGTGCCAGATTATGAAATAAGATCAAGTGCCATGTGAACATCCAGATAAAGAGGGCGAAGCCTGGTGGTGTCCCAATGGCGTAGGAAAAGAGGGCGCTACGCGCGTCTGCAGTGAGGAAAAACCGCCGGCGTCGGCTATCGCGCAATCTCGTCAGGACTTCGCCGCCATCTGGAGCTCTGACGTAAGGTGGCCGCCCACAGCGGCCGCGGTTTTTCTTCGCCCCAGATATTCAGCAAATCTTGATCCGGTTGCGCTGATCTCTCCACTGGAGGCAACCCTCTCACAGTATTCTCACGGAATTAGGCCAAAAACACCCATATTCCCGAGAAAGCCCGTATCCATCAAGCAAGTAGTATGACCGGAGTCTATCGGCGACTTCACCATGCTACGCCTCGTTGACGCCGGCGCCGGCCCACCCTTACAAGTACCAACTATAGGTGGCCGGCCTTTATTACCTTCGGTGCAGAGTCCAGGAAAGTTGCCTCGAGACCTGAGCAATTTCATCCTTCGACAAGGAAAACGCCATGCATATAAAAAATCCGTTATCTGATGTGCTGAATTTCACGCGTAGTTACCCCGGGGTGGCTGGGATGGTCTGGCTACTAGCTTTCCTGGTGTCCAGTATCTTCGTTGTGCCCCGACATCTACCGGGCCTTGGGTTGCCGGAACTTGGCCTGACTGCAGTTTTGACCCTAGCCGTCGGCACGTTCCTGGTGCACTTACTACGCCAATACGATCTCGCCCTGCAAAAACGTATCGATGCTGGCGCCATAGCCCCTGTTTGGGAAGTGGATATCAATGATGTACGAGTTGGAGAGATTCGGGATGACTACTACGCCGCAATTAGACGCAGTGTGTTTTTTGACCTGCGAATCTATATGGCCCAATTCCTGAACCTGGCATCCGTAGTAGGAAAGCTGGGCGACAAGCTACTTCAGGTAATTCCAACAGGAATTTTCTGGTTGGCCGCAGGCTGCCTTATTTTCGCTCCCAAAACCTTCTTTGCTTCCATAAACGAGTTGCAAATGATAACCCCTGAAAGGCTTATGGTTTGGATACCGGCATTTGTGGGCTTGCTCCTACCGTTCGCCATGCTCTACTTCGTGTTCCATGCGTTGTTTGGCAGGGTGCCGGGGTATTTGAACCACTTTGACGTAGCGATAGGTGAGCGTGTGCGCCGCACCGTACGTTGTGCTGCCGAAGGGAAAATTCTCCTATACAGAATGGAAGTCAAACAACGCATCGACATCAATGAACTTGAGTATGTCAGGTCCCTGTTGGTGAAGCGCTGAGGCTAGGGAGCCGGTGCGGAAAGCTCTCTGACGAAGAGGCGGAAAATGCAACTAGGGGTGGCTATGCGCCACCCCGATCTATTTCATTAAGCGTATTGTCTTGAGACTCGCTCATGCCGCTCCTGTGCAGCAATCGTCAAAGTAGCAGTTGGGTTTGCCCAGAGCCTGGCTACGCCGATCGGTTCCCCTGTATTGCAGCAAAAACCAAACTCACCATCATCGATTCGTGCCAGGGCTGAAATGACCTTGGCCAGTTCGAAGGCATCACGATCGCGCAGCCTGAAGAGTCCGGTGCGTTCTTCTTCCTGAGTCGCACGGTCTGCAGGATCCGAGACGTTCTCATGTGCCCCCAACTGGTGGGCGTATTCGTCCAGATTATTTCGCAGTTCCTCCTTACGGATTTCCAGCCGGTGCCTGAAGGCTTCCAACTGCGCTGCATTCATGTAATCCGCATCACTCATCGACATCAACTGTTCAATGCTCAAGTTCGACATAATTTCCTCGCTTAATTTCAATTAATTGGCATTGATGCCTATAGGTATTCGTTAAGATAGCTTAGTGAAGAGGGCCCGCATGAGGCGCGAAACGATATGTTCGGTTGTATTTCACCGACTGGTTTCGGAGATAGCGCTCAAGCTCCTCAGCTCGCCAATTCGGGACAGTGATAGAGGCGACGTGGCGGCCGTCAACCTCAATGTCGTATTCGACAGAATAGGGGCCGAGCGATTCTCCCAGCCGCAGTTCGATAACAGCCCCTGGTTCACGCATACCAACCAAGTCCATTACAGCAAACGCGTTCACCATATTTTGGTTCGCCATGAAATTGCTGTAAGGGCTGGGAAAGCCTACGTAAGCGAGGGGCATCAGTTGATTTGGCCCTGGTTTATAGTGCAGGGACAGTAATCCGGAAATACTGCCAAGCTTCGGGTACGTCGCCTGGATGTCAAGACGGCAGTCACTCCCCTTGAGTACCGCGGCAGCCAGAAGCGTTGCACGATAGATGTAGCCGCCAAAGGCTTCCTCCACATCATCCACCGGGTCGAACGGGATGAGATGACTCATCGGAGTGTCCTCCAGGACGGAGACAGCAGCCTCCTGGCCAAGCCCATACACATCAACGGGATCCAGGGACGCTAGCTCCGTCACCGATTTAAGGTTCTCCACTAAGCAGAGCTCAGCATTGCCATCGAAGAGATCAGCGATCAGTGGACGCAGCTGCTCCACGGGAAGATGAAGATCCGCGATAGGGTTCAGCGACCACAGCACCACGGGCATGTACATAAGCGCCACCGACATGGGCTTCCCACCAACGGTGAGTTGCACCATGTCCAACAGGGACAATGTGCTTACATCGAACTCTTTATTACCGATGCCATAACGAGCATTGAACCAGTCATGGTCGGCCTCCTTCAATTTGCTCAGGATCTGCGCGCGGGTAACAAGACCTTCGCTCACCTTGAGCTGCTTGTCATTTTTGGACATAGCGTCTCCACAGTTTTCCATCTTGATGGGTACCATTTGGGGCAGGTGGCCAGCGCTTCTAAAGTGGAGGCTATCCTGTTCACCCTCAGGGTTTCAGATCCGAGACTACGTGGGGGCAGTCTAAATTCAAGGGGGCGAATGAGGCCGAATCTAAAATGCGGCTTGTATAAGATGAAAGTACGACATAAGATATGAACGTCTTTTGTGCGGCAGCTCTCCGCCTTGTCAACGAGCATGTCAACCAGGTCTTCGCACCTATCCTTTTCCACCAGTGGAACTTTCCACTTGGTGTGGCGCTGTAGAAACCAGTGCCATTTTGCCATCAAGTCACATAGTCAACTTCAACCTACAAGCCTACTTTGGCATGGAGGGTGACTATGTCATCGACAAACTCAATTTTCAGCTCTAAGAAGGCGCCGAACTCCGGCGTTGGTATGAGCTGATTATCTATGAATTACCAACCCGCGCGGGACTATCTCCCGCAGGGGAGGTGCCTGCGCATAACCAAGGAAGCAACCATGCGCACGCACCGTCGTGTTTATGACCAAAAAGCCTACCGTGCCGCAATTCTCCGCGACCTCCAAAAGCAACTTAACCTTTCAACTGACCCTGGTGTTCGTGAGAACCTGAAAAGCCAGATTAATCAACATCTGCAGCAAGATCGGGAGTGGGAGCTCAGTTTCGGCCGCAGCTACGTTACGCCTCTCAAGGTTCCCTATTCGGAACGCTTTGAGGCCCAGAAATTGGGGGCAGTCCGAAATAGGGAGCTGAAGCGGTGGGAAGTCCCTCCGCACAAGGCCCTACGCCCTTTCCTTCGTTGGATGTAGTTATGACATAGCCCCGCCGCCATTAAGGTGGCGGGGCTAGCACTTTGCATGTGTGGTTTATTCACACATGAGCATTTATGGAGGTTTCAGATGAATATCATTTTGACCAAGATTCGTACAACCCGAGGAGGCTTCGTTTTTGTAGATAAACGAGAGCTAGATGTCGAACATCGCATACAGCTGCGTTTGTACAACAAGTGCGGAGCACGCGTAAGAGGTGAATTCACATCCATTCATCGGGAGAATCTCGATCCTGATGGCACGAAAACTGCAATCTTAAACCAAGGTACTTCTATTTTGGGGCCAAATCTTTGTGGCTATGCCAAGAAAGCCTACGTCAAACGAGAGATATCTCGCCTGAAACAAGACCTGGCTGACTATGAAATAACTCAAATCGATGGCCAGTGGTTTGGCCTACCGAAGAGGAGAGCCCTTTAACTAGCAATTCTCTAACCCACAGTTAAACCCAATCTACCTTTAACCTTGCAGTCTTTCCCTGTAGGGAAGGACCAGGCGAATTAACCAGGAGACACCTCATGACTTTTCCCAGCGTTCTAAGCAGCATCAAGGCTCTACCGAGTCAGTATGCGTTGCCAGGTGATCCACCAACTGACAAGTATCTAGTGCCCTTATCTGGCGGAGGTGACAGCTCAGCGTTGGCAATAGTACTAAAGCTTCTGTATCCCAAAGTGAATTTTGAATACATCTTCACGGATACCAAAGCCGAAGAAATTGAAATTTACAGTACCCTGGACAAGCTTGAATTATTTCTTGGCAAGCCGATCACCCGCATAGTTGGGGAGAAGGGTTTGTACGACCTGATTGATACGTGGGGGGGGTTTCTTCCCTCAGCTACAGACCGATGGTGTACTCGTGCACTTAAACTTGAACCGTTTCGGGAGTGGCTCAAACGTTACGACGGAATCCAGAAACACATGTTTGTGGCAATTCGGGCCGATGAAAGCAGCAGGTTAGCTTTTACAATCGAGGAAGTCTCAACAGAAATGCCGTTCATAGAGATGGGCATTTCCAGAGAGCACGTGTATTCGATTCTTCAAGAAACGATCGGAATTCCAAAGTACTACGCACGCCGTACTCGCAGTGGCTGCAGCGGATGTTTTTATCAGCGACGATCTGAACGTACTGGTCTACTGCAGGCGGAGCCGATTGAATTTCGTCGAGTAATGTCGTACGAGAAACTTGCTCCAGTCGATGAAGGTAGGCATTTGCCAGCACCTTCGCTTACGGAAGAAATAGGCATTGCACTGAACTGGATGAGCTTGCCATTGCCGACCAAAGACACGATACCTGGACGCGTAAAGCGTCAGCGCAGCTTATCACTTATTCCTGAAAATGGCATATTTGTTGGGGCTGAGTTCTTCTTTGATGGCTGGCAGTTCGGGCAAAGCTTCATTTGGCACAAGCGCATCGTATCGTATTCTAGCTCATTGGCTGGGATCAAACGTCAGTTGCAAGGGCGTTTCGCCCATCTCCTGTCCACCTACGAAGCACTGCATCTGCACAGTGCAGATGAAGTACGCAACCAGGCTAGGTTTGCTATTTATTACCTGCAGGCCCCGAGCGAAGTTTTCGATCCGTCCGGGCCAATAAGTAAGGCATCATATACTTGGCATAGTGGCGAATCGTACAAGCAGATGGAGCATATCGTCACTTGGTCGACACGAATGCTACACGCCGAAGGTATGCGACAGCAGATGAAAGAATACGACGGAACCCCGATATTGTCATGGGAGCATGAGCAGCAGCTACTCAACCACTCTGCACTAAACAAGGTATCTGGAGAGACTGGGGTGATGATCAACTCCATGTGGTTCACCCCTGAGGAGGTGGCCGTCGAGGATGAGTTTGATGAAAAGCGCACCCCATGCCCAATGTGCCAGATCTAGTAAGCACCTGAAACTTTGGCATTTGCGGCTCACCAATTTTTTGAACATTTATCAACCCGCAAGCCCTCGAGTTGCCTTTACGGCGATCGAGGGCTTTTTCATGCCTAAAGACTTGTAATTAGCCCAAAATCTTGCTGATTCGCGAGTGAACTGCCTCCAGCTAGTCAGGTAGCATCCAAATCATGCCGATTATCATCCAATTTTTTATGCTCATTGCCATCACCACCCACATTGTTTGGCCGGGGCTCATCAAAACTGTGCGCAAGGCAGGGCCCAAAGCGCAGTTCATCACCATCTGGGCCGCGGCCATCTTAACGCTTCCTATGTGGTGGTCCTTTGCCAGCAGTGCCCCCGGGAAGAGCCTAGTAATGTTTGCTGGTGTCATTGTATTTGCCGTGCTACTCCTCCTCTCACGATCGATTCGAAAGGGTTCCAATGGGTCTCAAGGGTCTGTTTAGCCTTACTTTTTCAGGCACCCGTCTGTCCGCAGCCGACATTGTTCACAACGATGAGACCTTCCAAAACGATCAAGTACAGTTTGCGCGGATGCTCGCCGTTTTATCGGATATTGGCCTGACAAAAAAACAGATACACCAGATTCAGAAACGTACTGGGTTGTCCTCTTCTAGAATCCTCCACGTTCAACACCGTGCTATCGATGCTTGGAACTTCATCCTGGAGCGGACCGATGAAAGCGGTTACGCCGGCGGCGCCGATTCGATCGCAGCGACCCTGTTGGATTCACGCCTATATCAAGTTCCTCCCGCTGATGATCCGAACGCATTTCTTCAAATCGAGCCAAGTGCTCACCAGTTCTATGCGGAAGTAGATCCCGACGGAGGCTCTGGACTAGTTTCACTGACTCAACCCCCTATCCCTGGTAGTGCTCTTGATCGGGGGCTTGTGGCCGAAGCGGCCGTGAGTGATGGGTCCGCCCTGATGCTGATCCATCCTCCTGGTCGGCCTTTCCTTGAGGTCTATGAAGAGGAGGGGATCGGCACAGTCGTGTCACATGGAAGGCTTGTTCATCAGAGCGTCGTAGACGGTTCCCTTGTCCAGCAGTTTGAGATTGGGGCTCCTAATGATGAAGACCTTATCTACTCTGTGAGTCCCCATATGGAGAAAGATTGTGAAACTGAAAGCATTCTCTAAACTGTCCATTCTGGCCGTAACCCTGAGTTCCTCAATGTACACAAACGCGGACTCGGGCGTCAGCAGCATTTCCGCCGGCATCTTCCGGCCCACAATGTCTTCAGGCCAATTTTTCTGTAATCAGGACTATCGCCCATCGATTATGGTCACCCAGCAAGGGGACTCGAGCCGACCAGGAATGATCTTTATCGGCTTAGCTTCTCCCAGAGAAGACCAAGCATACTTTTGGACGGACAGGGGATGGCAGAGGTATTTCGGGGGACTATATCCCCCCATTGGAATTTATCGCGACCAAATGCCTTCCTCAGGTAAGTTTGTCGTTCCACTACCAGGTGATGAGTTCACCAATGCAGGTTTCGAAGGATGGAAACTGATGTCCGGATACGGGATCTACACGGCTGAAGCTGAATCAAACATTACCCTACGGCGACAAATATTGAATGAAGCCAAGCCAGCGCGTGTCGCGGCAGGGACTTGGCACAGCGAGTACGACAGCGATGACCGCCCCATCTGGGCCTATGTGCAAAAGAACATGACGGACAAGGCCCAATACCATCAGATCGCCATCCTTCCAGCCTTAAGCTGCCAGGCGCAATGGGAAGCAAGTCACCCTAGCCGTGGCAAGTAGGCATGTTAGCCGAGGGATCTAAGCCGGAGACCATTCCGGCTTTTTTGCCGCCTAGATTTTAGAACGGTGTCTGCCACGATGCATCCATTGCACCAAGAACAGGACCAACCATGAAACGCATTCTTCTCCTTGCTACCAACTGCTTGATGCTAGTTGGTTCTGCATTTGGCCAGCCTAGCTCGTGCCCGGCTCACTTTGCCGGCGGCCAGGCTCCTGAACTGACGAACAGCCGACTGAGCCCCCGTACACAAGAGCTGTGCTTTGAAGCCTTTTCCTCCTTGCATAGTGGCGTCACCAAAAGCAGTCTCTACTCGGCCGAATTCCTGAACCGTGCTCGCATCGAGGCGGCACGCAGCCTCAAGCGCCGAAATAGCTTCCACCCTGAAGACCAACTACGTACCGGTGATCGTGCCGAGCTCAAAGACTACAGCCGAAGCGGGTACGACCGTGGTCAGGTGCTTGTTCCGACAGGTATCTTCAAGGCCATTTACGATCCTACTAAGAGAATGGGCGCCGCGTATGTTGTGAAAAACGCCCCAGGGATGGATTACCAAGTCTTATCGCTCGAAGAGCTCGAGACGCGTGTAGGTTTGAATGTGTTTCCTGTTGTGCCAACCGCCTCAAAGCGCAGTAAACTCTCGCTCCCGGAGCCCAAACCGAGCGGATATGCCGGTAAGGGGCAGAAAAATCCCAAACTCCCTGATGATCGGCAGATCTTTCGCAGCGCCTACTATCTGAAAAAGTTGATCAACCTGCACTGAGGACACATTGATGAAGGACCTTTTTGAGCCGTTTGCTAACGAGGCCGACTCGCTTCTTCTCGGTGACATGAATATTGAGAACCGCGTTGATCGTGTAGCGATGTATGGTTCCGCGGTCGTGACCAAAGACAAGGCAGGCCTTGTTCTTGCCAAGGAGCTGCACACTCTCCTTAGCAATGTGATAAGGGCGTTGGAATCGGAGAAAAACCTGCCTGATGCCATCACGGTGATAGAACCGTATACCGTAAAAAATCCCTTTGATGAGACCAACTAAGAATGAAACTTCTGTCCCATTTTTCGCTACCTCTAATATTGACCGCAACCCTGGCCGGCTGTAACTCAAGCAAACCTGACGAACAGCTGAAGCTGGCCCTCAACAATGGTTTGGCTGATGAAAAACCACTTTGCGTAGAGCTCCCCAGTGGCGCGTCCTTTGAGCGTGTTCAGCTCTTCGCTGATAGCCACCCAGGCAGTCAAACCTTTAAGGACGTGGATGCCAAGGCACTGGCGCCATACAAGGCGCTTGAATCGGTCGGTCTGATACATGCCAAGGGCACCCAGCAAGAACCATCTAAGTCCGGCGTCAAGAATTTCGCCCTCTTTGAGCTGACTCCAGAAGGGAAGAAATATCAGCCGAAACCTGGTGCAGGCAAGCTTTGTTATGGAGCCGGCGAAGTTACTCAAGTCATAGAGATATCCGATGTGAAAGAGAGCTCCGCCGGTCCAAAGGTAAATGTGACCTTCAAATATCGCATGGTCGTGAAGGCCGACTGGGCGAAACTTCCGCAGATCAAAGAGGCGTTTGGGATCCCTGAGTTGGTCTTTCAGAACAATGAGCGCGGGCCACTGACACTCCCTGTTTTTAAGGTCGAATCGGGTTGGTCTAATAAACCAGCATAATTCAGCTTAATCCGGGGGCGACTAGTCGTCACGCTCAGTAATTTCAGGTCCTTTCTATGTTGACGACTAGCTCCCTACGCCAGATAATCTAAGTACATCTAGCAGTACCAGCGGGTTTCATCCTGCCTTTCAACCGTCTTTCCCACCCTTGGGGGCCATGCCCCTTCAGGGCATGCTCCCCTCTTCATCTGGAGCAAGCCCATGACAGCACCACTTCCACCAGAAGCAACCCTACATTCATTGGGGCATCAGAAGGTAAAGTGCAATCGTATACGCCGCGGCCGTAATCCCCGTACCTATTTTGATCCAGCCGAAATGGCTGAGTTGAAGGAGGGGATTCGTGCAGTTGGCTATCTGATCCACCCCATCACTGTTCGTCCTGTCCCAATCGATGCCAACGGCACTGACCTGGAACTGGTCGCCGGCGAAAGGCGGTGGACAAATTTCTGCGAGCTTTTCGGGCCGAACTCTGAGCTCGACGCAAACGTCCTGATCCTTTCTGACGAAGAGGCGGACCTCATTGCACTCATTGAAAACGTCCATAGCGCCAAAATGAGCCCTACCGAAGAAGCAGAAGCAGCCCATAAGCTGCTCATGCGGTACCAGGATCGGGACGAAGTGGCGTTGGCCACTGGTTGGCCTAGAAGTATGGTCGATCGGCGCCTGGCGTTGATGCAATGTATTCCTGAGGTACGCTCAGCACTTACAGAGAGGAAAATCAAACTCGGACACGCCGAGTTGCTTGCGATTCTGGATGCTGAAAAGCAGCCTGCTGTACTCGCCCGGGTGCTTGAAAAAGATTGGTCAGTCGGTGTCCTCAAGAATAACCTGATGAGCATCACACAGAAGCTCAGCGTGGCAATTTTTGATAAAGCAGATTGTACCAATTGCCGACACAACTCTTCGTTGCAGGCGGCGCTCTTTGCCGAGAACATTGGAGATGGTAGCTGCTCCCACCCGTCATGCTATCAGCAAAAGACCATAGGTCGGCTTGCCGAGATCAAGGCGGAACTCGAACAAGAGGTTCAGCGAGTGGAGTATCTTGAGCCTGGTGAGGGGAAAACGATACCTATTAAGTTGGTATCTTCCGGCGCCCGAGCTGTTGGCGAGGTGCAGATGAATGCCTGCCGCAGTTGCGCCAATTATGGAGCAACTGTTTCTGCGCAGCCGGCTTCGATGGGGGTCATTGAGAGAGAAATCTGTTTCGATTCCCAATGCCATACATTGAAGCAGGGCGAGTACCTGAAAGAGATGAAAAGTAAAATTGATTCTCAGAAGGGGGTAAGCTCGCAGACAGGCGGATCAGGTACTAAGCGTTCAGCTGACAAGGGGGGCACTTCAGCCCCAAGAGTCGCAAAAGCATCGTCGACACGACAAGCAATCAAGGATCATGTCGAAAAAACATGGCGCCGGATTGCTTTTATGTTGACAACCGCCAACTCAGCAACCTCTGCCAACTTTCTTACTTGGTTGACCCTAACAGGGAATATCCGTCATTTCGACAGTAACAGATTCCGCGAAACATATACCAAGCTTACGCAGCAGAAATTCTCCTCTACAGAAGAACCATCTGCCGGCATGGCCATGTTCGGGGAAATCAGCCCTGAGGTGTTCAACAAGCTGCGCGATGTGATGGCCGGCTATGCTCTGCACCAACTTGAAATACGGCATGTTCGTAATCTTCTGTCATACCTTCAAGCAGACCTGACGCAACTTTGGAAAGTCGACAAGGCATTCCTTGAGCTGCTCACGGTTGCCGAGATCGAAGCCTACTGCAATGAAGTCGGCCTTGGAGATGTGATCACCCAAGAAGCACTGAAAAAACTTCTTACGGGTAAAAAGAGCGCCATAGTGGAAGCCCTTCTCACATTCAGCGGTACTCACCTCGCAGGGAAGGTTCCAGCATTTTTCGACTTTACTAAAAAGTAAGCCTCCGGGCTTTTTCAACCTGCCTCATCTTCCCCCTAGGGAGAGCGAGGCAACTTCTTTTAGGACTCATCATGATTTTTTCCAATCTGCAGCCCTTGCTGCAAAGCACAGATCTCACTCTGAAACTCAGCGCTTCTGGCGACGACATCACTGTTGTAGTTGTTCCGAAGGTTAAGGATATCGGCAGTGCGTTGGCAACTCCGCTATCCCTCACGGCTACGGCCGCTGAGCTGGATGCAGGTTTTACCAATATTGTTGCTCAATATGCGGGGTCGCGCAGCTCATTGGCTGAGCAGTTGGAAGCGTCCAAGCTTGTGATGGAGGCCGCCGGCAAAACGGCGGTCGAGAACGCAAGTAAGAAAGCTGCTGAGAATGCTTCCAAGCCAATGCCACCGGTATCAAAAGGTGGTGAAGGTGAAGGGGCAGAAAAGTCGGCTAATGACGCAAATCCGCAGGCCGCGGTTGGTGGCCTTGGCGATCTTTTCTAAAGGATGAGAATCATGGCTATCAAAACCATAGTTCTTAAGCGCACGTTCAAGTATGGCTCTATCAACCTGCCCGACCCTGGTTCGAACCTATCGATAGAACAAGTGTTGGATACCTATGCCGCCGCTTACCCCGAATTGATCACGGCTGTTGTCGAAGGCCCGGTCGAGAAAGGGGGAGTGTTGGTCTACGAGTTCCGTAAAGCAGTAGGAACGAAAGGCTAATCATGGAATCGCCGCAGGAGTCACTCCGGCGGCGGCTCCAGGCCGTCGTCGACTCTGACATGCCACATCCGCTTAACGGCCAGGGTGGCTTTTATCTAACCAAAGATGAGGAGGCCCCCAAATGGGAAGCCCTGACTTCATTATCAACCAAAGAGAAGTTATCCCACCCATTGGTATTACCTTTGGGAATGGATGTTCTGCTCCCATAATCCCGAAGTTAGGTGAAAACTTTGTCCCCAAGGTCACACTTGGGACAGGGCTCGAAACCAAACGAAGGGAATATGCATTAATTGCTCTTTCCATGTTAGACCGACCCGAGATGTCCAATCTCGCAGAGATCAAGGAAGTTTTCGAACCGGATATCCTGGAAAAGCTTCTACAACATTGGCTCGAGCAAACACATTTTTCCTATTGGGGGGGGTGTTTCCTCTTCGAAGACATCAAACCTTATCTCCCCGGCGATGATGACGATGACTATCAGGATGAAGCAGAGGAAGTGGATTGCAAACCTGAGGCTAAGCATTGGCTTGGGTTGTCCCTTCCGAACCTGGGATTTATTAACATTGGCAGAGCAGTTTCCGCCATTCATACGCGCATCCCCGTGCTGGCATATGTGCTAATGAGTCTCCTTGAAGAAGTTGTCGAAAAAGGGCCGTTCCTCGTCACTCCTCAACAGTTACTATTTCGTACCCAAAGCTTACATTGGTACGGGGAGGAAGATGAGGAAATTGCACTAAATGAGCAACTCCACTACGCAAATACGGAGGCCGCAAAAGAGGTTGTCCGAGAGGATATGGTGAAACTCAAGGACTTCACCGATTCGATACCGCGCTATGCACTTCATCCAGCTCGACTGGAGAAACTCCACTTGAAAAGAAGCTACCAAAAAGACATCAAGTGGATACGGCACAAGCACTGGTGGAACTTAAGTATCTCTGGATCAAAACCTATCGACAAACTTTGTAATCGGGTTTTACCAACCCTGAAAGCGATCTTCACCCTCCTAAACGAGGGGGCCTGCTTTCCAGGGCTACTTGATTGTCGTTTTGATCTTTGCGTAGAGCCTTCTGCTGTACTTACCTGGGATGATGGCTTACTCGCAAGGCGTATTGAGGACGACATCTACGAGGGAGCGCGAAACGGTAATGGAATGACGGATTACCTATGTTGCTGCCCGATCACTACTCCCAACGATCTCATCAGAAGTCTTGATGAATTTCAACTTGGCTTTCGGCTCCTTGCGGAGACCGAGAATCTTCTAAAGCTCCTGAAGGAATTTCATGACACAACCAAGTGCAAGTGTTAGAACTGCTTTGGATTCTGTTTACCCAGATTCTGCAATTATTCTTTACCGTTCCTCGCACCGAGGTCCGATAAGGTTTGCATTGGAGCATTCCATTCAGGAAGGCCAGAATGGAATAGAACTGGGTGCAGGCATTCCTTTGACCATGGAGAGCATTGCGAAAGCACTGCACGACTTGGCTGAGGAAAATGGCGTAGGTTCAGGCTACTTGCCAGAGAATGTTCTGGCTCGATCTCCGTCTCAGCTGTGCTGGTGGTGCCCACCCGGGCGCCGAACCTTGTTTGTTCGAGGAAAGGACGAGAAGCAAAAATCCTTTTCTGTGAGCCACCCCGGGCTGGTATTCAAAGCCACCCCTGGTGATTTATTTGCTCTGGCTATCAAAGGAAATACTCGGCCTGGCCCTGATACAGAATGCTTCGAGTCTCCATTCTTCAATGTTTGGAAAGGCGGGCGGATGTGTCAGGGAAACGTTGAGTACCCAGACGGAACGCTCATCGAGCGGATCAAATCATGGGAAAGCAGCTTCTTTGACACACTGTTCACTCATTCCAACGCCTTTGATGCAGTCAAGTACGATGGTGGATTGGTTGGGCTGTGGAATGACCTAGTCACCGGTGTAATTGATACCATCCCCGAAACGGTGTTGGTTCCCGTCCTCAAGAAGGGTGGATGCCCATTGACGGTAGCTAGCTTTGTTGATTAGGAGATCTCATGCTCAACCCAATCGATAAGGCTCTACAGCAAGCCGTACCAACCATCATGGTGCCGGCACATCAGGAACTTTGCCCCATGCAAGATTATGGGCATAGGTATCTGATAGCGGCCGATGGCATCTGGGTCGAAGTCCTCCGGCCATGGCTTCATGCAACTTGGCCGGTAGCCCTTCAGTCTTCTGTAGCAATGCCTTATGGAACGCTGTCAAGGAAAGTGAAGTTTTCTTTCCAGAAGCTACCGATCGACCTAATCTCACGCTTTTGTGCCGAAGCACGTGCGGCGAGTCCAGTCGAGCATGGCACCTGGATTACCTGGAATGGTCAATCTGGGGAGTTTAGATATCGGGGGCTTGACATCACCCATGCCAGTGAAGATGAACTGAACTACATTCGTCCAGTCCTTGATGAAGATGAATCCTTAGTTTTGGATCTACATTCACATGGAGAAGGAGGAGCGTACTTCTCCCCGAAGGATAATCGGGATGATGCCGGCGAGGTCAAAATTGCTGGATGTATCGGCCTTTGCGACCAAAGCATTCAAGAGCAGGCGTACAGGCTTTGCCTGCTTGGAATCTTCATCCCTATACCTGGCCCCAAGTAGTATTCTGGGGCTTCATCAAACCCGCTGGGGACCATCCGGCAGGATGGCTCCAGCATTTTCTGGAGTCATCATGCACCAACACCAAGTCAGTCACCGTCTTCAGGGCGAAGTTACAGTATTTCTCGTCGGATGCGGCGGCACCGGATCGCAGATTCTCACCGGATTAGGCCGTCTTCATACGTCCTTGCTAGCCCTTGGTCACCGCCACGGTCTCAAAGTCATCGTTTACGATGAGGACAATGTGAGCGAGGCAAATGTCGGCAGGCAACTCTTTTACCCACAGGACGTTGGTCAGAACAAAGCAACCGTCCTAGTGACAAGGGTTAATGCGGCCTTTGGCACCAGATGGCAAGCTATGCCCTGCAGGTTTACTGAAGGTACTAGTACAAACCATACTTACGGTGCGAAAATCGTGATTGGTTGTGTTGATACGCGGGCCTCCCGCAGAGCAATCCTGGGATACTGTCGTCGGGTTCGAACGGATTACTGGCTCGATCTTGGTAACCGTGCAGGCGATGGCCAGGTAGTTCTGGGAGAACCTCTAGGAAATCAACAAAAGGACTGGCATATGCGATTACCCACTGTGGTTGAGCTATTCCCGTCCGTGCTGGAAGAAGATGCTCCTGAGGATGACCTCCCATCCTGCAGCCTTGCAGAAGCTTTGGAAAAGCAAGAACTCTTCATCAACCAGGGGATCGCAACGCATGGTCTTCAACTATTGTGGACTATGTTCCGCCGCGGTGCGTTAGACCACTCAGTTATTTTCGTTAATTTGAACACCGGACGCGTAAACCCCCTTCCGATTGACAGGGAAGTGTGGAAGCGCTTTGGTCACCGTACGTATCGCAAGCCACCTCAAAGAAAGTTGAACACGGCTTGAATGTCAACCAAACAAGGCGCCTGTTACGGCGCCTTTTTTTATTTTTACCCCTCTTGAAAATTAGTTTCGATGACATAGGCTCTCACAATCTTTTTTGCATTTTTGTGAGGCTTTGATGTCTGGAACTCCTAGGATCAGTTCAACTGATTTCAAAAATCTCAACTGTAAATCAATGGGTGCACAGTTGGTCAGAAAGCGCCAAACTGAAGAAGAAGATCTACAAATGGCTTGTGTCAGTTGGGTCGAACTGCACCTCCGTGTGTATCCCATCCTAAAATGGATGTTTCATACACCTAACGGCGGAAAGCGCTCTAAAGCTGAAGCCGGTCGCTTCAAGGCAATGGGGGTAAAATCAGGTGTACCGGATCTCCTATTGAACGCACGTTGTGGGAAATGGGCCGGCTTTGCGATCGAGCTTAAGTCGAGCACGGGGGCCGTAAGTGATGACCAAGTTGAGTGGATACAGCATTATTCTGCCGAGGGATATCTGGTCATCCTTGAATGCCGGACCATTGATGCATTCATCACTGCAGTAAAGCGTTTCCTCAGTGGAGTCTAGGGCACTATATCAAACCCAACTATGCCCAAATTCTCAATCCAACAAGGTATAACCCACTGAAATAGCCAAAAATTTGGGCGATTCGCGTCTGGCATTCCAAACAACTAAACGTCAAAATTGAGTATCCGCTATAAGGAGCCTACCATGACCGGAAGTATCCACAGCTATCGCCTGGGCAGCATAGACTTTACTCTACAAGACATCAAAACCGACAAAGATGGGCTTCGCGCACGCCTGATCAAAGCCAAGGAGGATCAGCGCTACCCTCTGTGCTTGTGCCATACCCCTTATCCATCAGTTGTAATTGTTCAAGCAGGCCAAGATGTCCACCTTCGTGGCTTTCCAAACCTTGGTCATCTCCATAAGTTGAACTGCGACCACTACCGGCCAGACCCCTCTAAAAGTGGTGCCGGCCAGTATGAAAAGGCTATTCAGATAAAGCCTAATGGATACGTTGATTACAAGCTTTCCTTCCCTTTGAGTATAAAAGTCGGTGAAAGTGCTTCAGAAGACGAACCAAGAGCCAGATCCGGCACTGATACAAAAAAACGTGGCGTTATTGGCCTTCTAGGACTTCTTCATGATTGGTGGGCACGAGCTGAGTTGGATCACTATTCTCCCGCACTTGTAATACGGCGTCAGTGGGACTTAGACTGGGACAATGACGTTGCACCAGCACTGGCGCAGGAAATAGCTACTACGGCTTTTGGATCACGATCTGCTGAGCAAGTCGTTTATATTGCCCATCGTCCCAGAAAGTCCAAGAGCACAATCTCGGATGATCAGAGTAGGGAAAAGGAGAATCTCTGGGCCTTGTTTAGAAATCGCCTTGCAACAAAATCTGAGGAGCAGCCTCAGGGGATTATAGTTGGAAGGGTAGACTCGATTAACGATGCCCGATTTGGTGGAAGAATTAAAGTAGTTGGGTTGAAGGACAATTTATGGCTCGACACGTCAGGACTCAATCGCATCCGTCGGTCATTCCCCACAGAGATCGCCGTTCTCGATCGTCTTGCACCACATAAGCCTGATTTATTAAATGCCATCAATGCTCTAAGCAAAGGAGACCCCAAACCTATCAACCAGGTTAAGGCTTCATGGCCTGGTGAGGTTATTGGTATATTCCTTGTTAAGGAAACAGCGAAAGGACTTCTACAAATTCAAAGAGCAGGGCTCATGGCGACCTCACGAAATTTCATTCCAGTTGATTCAACTTATGAATTAGAAGTTGCGCATGCACTGGTCTCCGAAAAGCGCCGATTCATGAAGCCTTTGCGCTACGAAGCTGGAACGAGCATACCCTTTGCAGACTTCATCCTTCTCGACACGCCCCACGAGGTATACATGGAAATCTACGGCATTACTGACGACATGGGCTACGAGGCTCGCAAGCGCGAGAAGCGAAATGAATACAAAGCCGCGGGTGTTGAGTGTTGGGAATGGACACCATCAGAATCCAAAACCTGGCCACCTTTTCCCCCATCAAAATGGGCGAAACAATCCGAGATATGTTGAGCAAGCTTACTCCAAAAATAGCACAGTAGTGGTTGGGGCATCCCCTGCTCAGAATCTGGAACTTGAACACCGCTCAGGCAGTAGCAATTCTATCGGCCTATGGCGTACCATGTCTTTGCCTTTAATTTAATAGTGGGGAGGTTCTATGGGAGAAGCAAAACGGCGAGGTGCGATCGCGGATCGTGCTAAACAGGCAAGAGCACGCAAGGAAATTCCGATTAAGGGGTTTGGGGAGCAATGGAACAGAAACTGCACTTAAGCCCCTCGTGGGAGCAAAGCTGCAATTTGAGGCCACTACATGACGATGCCTTATTGATGGTTTCGTGCGCTCGCTCGTACTCTTGCGGGGTAAGCCGGAATCCTCGAAATTTCCGTCAGTCAGATGTTAGGCGGACAATGTTTGGGCTACTGCCCGGCTGCAGGGATAACCGGAGGCTTTGCTGCGCGCTTTAAAATTTCAGTCACAAGCTCTGGCTCGCCGGCATCAGGTAGGAGGAGCTTCCTATCTGGTGCGACATGCTCGAACGTCTCGGCCAACACCCCCATGTCATGCCCTAAGCTGCTTGATAGTGAGGTGGCTTTTAGCAGCCCGAAGCGGGCTCCGGCTGTGACTTCATCCATCCTTTGCCTTGTAACGGCCAGATTCGAGCGTAACATCACAATTGCGTCGATTGCTCCCGTTCCCATGACCAGCACCTTCGCCCCAAGGCTGTCGGTGAAAGGCATTTGGCGAGGCCTGTATGCACTCATGTCCAGGCTCTCATCTACATGCCCACCAGCGTTTAGGCTGACGATAGCCGCATCGACAAGCTGCTTTGAATTCATCAGGCCACAGGCCACATCGACCAGCTCGGCCGCAATGAGTGTCTTGAGCTTTTCTACCTGGTCGGCCTGTTCCTGTGCAGCCTTGGATCTGTCATTGGCCCGATTGATCCAGTTGCCCAACAAGAGCGCGGCGCCACCGAACAGGGCGCCGGCGAGACCGGCAGCAGCAGCTCTATCTTGCTCACTACATATCAAGATGTACCATCCGCCAGCGACCAAAACTACAAACAGCACCAGATCGATGTGGTTCATGATGCAGCTCTTGATGGTCATTGCTTTTCCTTGGTCGATGGTTACATCCTGGGCGCGTGCGGTTCCGCAGCACGTGCCTAATGGATAATTATTCTTCGTTGAATGCCACGTAGAGTTGGTTGCCCACGTCAAACAGCACGCCGATCAGGGTTTTCTTGGCGATGTCTTCGGCCACCCGGCACGCTTCGGCATAGTCGGTAAAGCGCAGCGCTGTCTCCGGCGACCTCACGTAGGCGCGGAAGGTCTGGTCGTTTCGTTCTTCAATCGTGGCAAGGTAATCGTCCTGATCCGGGTTGTGGATGACGTAGCCCATGTACTTGCTGTCTGGCGGCAAGCCCAGTTCCTGGATCAGGTCGGCGACCGGGATCTCCCGGCGCTCTCTGGCTTGTTTTGCCCGCTCTGCGGTCGAGCCGCGTCGTTTTGCCTCACCCATCTGTCCCCTCAAAAAATGCCAGTTGGCGCTGGCTGGTCATCACAGCGGTTCGGTCCACTGCGTCCAATGCAACGCTCGCCCGCCGAGTCGGTGTGCCAGTTGCTGAATCTCATCGATGCCATAGCACTCGATGGGCGGCTCTGGCCGGCCAGCTGTGTCTGCTGAATGGCAAGCATTCAGCCATGCTCGCTCGCGTTCATACGCAAGGCTCACAACGCCTTGAGTAGTAGCTTTCGTTCGCTGTCGCTTAATCCCTCGATCGGCTCACTCGTCGTCGCCGTCTTCATAGGACAGGCTTTCCGGGTAGAGCTCGGTGATGTTCGACAGCATGGTCTGAATCACGTCGAGCGCTTCACGCAATTCGACCGCCTGCATCTCGAGGTCGCTGGCCAGTTCGAAGAACTCGGCTGCCTGCTCATCGGATTGGTATTGCTGGACGGCCATGCCGAGCTGGTACAGCTTCAGCACTTCATCGCGCAGCGAGGGCGAGTCCGGGTTATCGGAATCGGCCAGCGCGTGCCGCAGACGGTCCACCGCATCTATCGTGCTCAGGATGGCCGGAGTGTCGAGGCCATCCTGCACCGTGCTCCATTCGTCGTCAGTTAGCCTGGCCATTCTCATCCTCTCCTTGGTGGGTCGATTGGGAAGCGGGTAATTGTCCTTGCATCTGGTTTAGCTGCTTGATAGCCGGCAGTCCGACCAGGGAGCGCATCTGCGTGATGGCGATCGCATTCAGTTGGGTCAGGCGTTCCTGCGCCGGTAGCCCCTGGTGGATCAGCACAGCGTTGATACTCTCCAGGTTGGACAGTACGACCAGCTGCTCGAGCGTGGCAGTGTCACGCATGTTACCGGACTGGCCAGGATTAGCCTGCCGCCATTGAGCGGCCGTCGTGCCGAACAGTGCGACGTTGAGCAGATCGGCCTCGCTGGCATAGACCGTCACCGTCTGCGTCCTGGACAGTTGCGGAGGGATCAGCCGTTCCTTGATGGCGTCGGTGTGGATGCGGTAATTGACCTTGGCCAGGGTGCGTTGAAAGTTCCACTCCAGCGAGGTGGCGCGCGCCTCCTCATCCTTGAGCCGCTGGAACTCCTTGATCAGGTACAGCTTGAATTCCGGGCTGAGCCAGGAACCAAATTCGAAGGCGACATCTCGATGTGCGTAGGTGCCGCCGCCCCGGCCGGCCTTGGCGTATAAACCGATGGCTCCGGTAGCGTCGATCCATTTCTTCGGCGACAGCGAGAAGCTGTTCAGACCGGCCTGACTCTTAAACCTCTCGAATTCGATAGGGTTAAACGCCGGGTTGTTGATCTGCTCCCAAATCCCGAGGAACTCGATGGTGTTGCGGTTGCGCAGCCAGTTGTAGAGGATGCTTTCATCACCGAAGCGCTTCACCATGTCGGTCAAGGAGATGTAGTCCTGCTCATGGCGGGTGGTGATGGCAACAACAGTGCCGTGTACGGTGACGCTGCGGTTCTTCATTGATCGGCCCCAAGGCTGTCGGGAAACACATGTTTTACGACACGGGGCGCGAATGGTCAGAAGTCCCGTGCACAACCCGCCTAAAAATGTGCGGAAAACTCTGTCGTCATGGTATAGCATACGGAAATCTTTCGCTATGGGTTTTCCGCACATGCTTGTCGGCTACATGAGGGTATCGTCCGACTCCGACCGCCAGTCTACCGACCTGCAGCGAGATGCGCTGCTGGCCGCTGGCGTTGACGAGCGGCACCTGTTCGAGGATCACGCCTCCGGCGCCAGGGACGACCGCCCCGGTCTGGCCAAGGCGCTGGCCTACGTCCGGCCGGGGGACGTGCTGGTCGTCTGGAAGCTGGACCGTCTCGGCCGTTCTCTGTCGCATCTGATCACCATCGTGAACACGCTGAAGGAACGGCAGGTGGCCTTCCGCTCGCTCACCGAAGGCATGGACACCACCACGGCGTCGGGCGAGCTGCTGTTCCATGTGTTCGGCGCACTGGCGCAGTACGAGCGCGCGCTGACGCGCGAGCGCGTGGTCGCAGGCCTGGCTGCCGCCAAGCGGCGCGGGCGCACTGGCGGGCGGCCGCCGGCTATCGACAGCGAGAAGCTGGAAACGATCCTTGCCGCCCTCGATGGCGGGATGTCGAAGGCGGCCGTGTGCCGCAATTTCGGCGTTAAGCGCACCACACTGATCGAAACCCTTGCCCGGATCGAGTGGGCAGGACCGGGGAGTGCAAACCCCGAGTAGACTGCACTCCGCATCAGCCGGACGCCGAGCGGCCGCCCTGCGGCAAAAGATGTTGTCGTCACCAAGAAAGTGAAGATCGATGCCTGTCGGATTTCTCACCCAAGAACAGCGCGACGGCTTTGGCCGGTATGTCGGTCAGCCCAGCCGTGAAGAACTCGAACGCTATTTCCATCTGAGCGATGACGACCACAAGACCATTGGGTCTTTGCGCGGCGATCACAACCGGCTCGGCTATGCCACCCAACTGACCACGGTGCGCTACCTTGGCACGTTCTGTGACGAGTTCTCGTCCGTCCCGCAGATCGTACTGCACTCGTTGTGCCGGCAGCTGGCCATCCCCGATTCAGGGGTAGTAAGCCCAAACCCCAGATTTTTTTGTCAGCCCAGATCCAGCTCCGCCACCAACTCATCCAGATTGATGAGCTTGCCCTCGCTATGGAAGGTGTAATGCCCATTGAGCAGGATGTGAATCACCCCCTTGAGGGTTGGCAGGGATTCTCACGGTCTACGTATGTGGCGTATAACAATCTCGCTAGCAAGCCTGTATTGTAAGGCTTCTACGATTGTTATATAACACCTTAAGATATAATAATTTCAGTCAAAGACACATCAATTCCGCACGGCTGACTCAGCCGCCCCTCGCCAGGGTATGAACGAACAGCTCTGCCCATTTGAGCGCGTCGTAAACCAGCGGCTTCAGGATCGGTTTTGTACCGTGTACGTCGCCCATTTTCGAGCGCAGGCTTTGCATTACGTACGCACCCTGATTGAGCGCGCCTTTGAAGTTCTCGCGCAACGGCTTGAGCCCCGCTTCCTCCCAGCCGAGTTCGCGTAATTGGGTGTCAATATGCTCGATCACCTTGTGAGCATCCAGGGCTCGGTTGCAGCGTTGCTGGAACGAGTCGGCAGTAGGGTCACCTAGACCCGCACTGTGGTAGATCGAGGCAGTGACCGTATCTACTGCGCCGCAGGCCGCTGAGATAGCACCACCAAGGTCGCCATCGCGGAACCGCTGACCGGCTTTCACAAGATCGGCGTGGAACCCTTCCGGTAGTGCCGCCAGGTCGGCCGGATCGAACAGCTCGATCGGCAGCAACGTATTATCGATCCACTGCCAACCCAACCGCGCCAGGTCGCTTTCCAGTTTCGGCAACAGATCTGGCTTATGGCGCAATGTCTCTTCGGCGGTGAGGCACATGAATCGGCGCTGTTTATCGTCCGGCATCTGCGCCAGCACCTGGTCGACCGCCGCCATCAGCACGCCCTTCGCGGGCCGAACCGGCTTTCCATCCTTGCCAGGACGTTCATCTACATCTGCAAGTTTGGACGTATCCATTCCTGCAAGCGCGGCGGTTGCCTTGATTTGGTGGAAGGTCAGGCATTCGAGGCCGTCACGAATCGCCCCCCAGGCATCGGAACAAATCCTGCTTGGCTGATTCATCCGTCGAACCTTCCACTTCCTTGGACCCCTTCCAGGCCAAGTATGGCATCGCTCCGAGCTATCAACGATTCAATCGTCTGAGTCTTGATTTCCGGCGCGAGTGCCAGGATGGCGTCGAGGGCCTTGCGCGATTTGGTCAGTTGCCTATCGAGTCTGTCGAGCTCATCGCGTTGAGCCGCCGACGGCGAGCTGTCTCGCCAGTGATTAAGTTGCCGCGCAAAGACGGGCAGCAGATCCCTGGTTTCCCCGAACGCCAACAACACTCGGTCGATGGTGACGTCGTCCATTGAGCCAGGGCGAGCATGTGCTCGCTCCAGGTTGTCCAACTGCTGTTGGAGACTTGCCAGTTGGTCGTCCACGACGCCGGCAATCATCGGTAGCATCGATAGCGGTTGGAGATTTGGTTTGCGGGCAGACTGCATATCGGCTCCTTTTATAGGTAGGCGGCGCTAATCACGTCAGAATGCCACGATTCCCGTCATGCATGGCTTGCCCTGTGCCAGCTCCCCATTCTGTTCCGTGCATCAGAATCGGGGGCGTATCGTTCACTACGATCAGCGGTTTACCGCGATGATCGAGTGCAAAGCGTGCAATAGAGCCGGCGGGGCCTTCTGGGACAGTATGACCACCTGGAGCTAACGCTCCCACCCAAACGTATTGCCCAGTCTCAAGGCAGGCAAGGTTATAAGCCACGCTCATGTTGTCCTCGCTATTCATTTTCGTTTTGCCTGGGCCAGTACCTTGCGCACCCCGGTGGCAAAGCCGTTTTTGAAGATGCGTCGGTCGCTCACCGCATCGTAGACTGCTCCGCGCTGATCGATCTTCCATCCATTCTCATCCAGGCAGGCTGGCGATATGGCATGCTCGAACGCCTCGCACTCCAGCTCGGTAAGATCGACGCCCATTATCACTTCAACCGGTGGGGAGATGCCGGCGCTAGTCCGCTGGTCAATCACAATCGGATGCTGCGAGGCTTGCTGCAGTAATCGAATCTGTCCTTTGAGCTTGCGGTTCTCCGCCAGTAGGAATCCGACCTCAGCCCGGATCACCGGGTCGCTGATCCCTTTGAGCAGGGCGTCGTCACACGAACGAGAAACTCGGCCAGTTGCCGGTTTCTTGGTCGGGACACCAACATGTTGAGCCCATGCCGCAATCAGCGCACGGTAATCTTCGCCGCTCTTGTTGCGGATTGCCTGGTGGGCCGGACCGGAGCGTAGCTCGGACAGCTTGCCAATCGTTGCAATAGTGAAGTCGTCGCTGCCGCGTTCTCGTTGTTCCCGGCAGATGTCGTCTATGACCTGCAGAGACCGCTGCTTGCGGGCGTTGGACTTCGCTTTGAGTTGTTCAAGTAGAACCTCGGGAGTGGTCATACGAATTGGCTCCAATCTGGCAGCGTTACTTGCTCGACCAGTTCGCCGGCGGCGATCGCTAACCTCTCGATGTCATCTAGGATGCCCACATCAACCAGCGCATTTTCGGCGCTGACGAAATGCACCGCTGACTCCAGAGAGCCTGTGCGGGTCTCGATCAGCCGCATCACGGCATTGCCGACGTGCAGTTGCTCTTCCGGCGCCAGTCTGAGCAACACAGGTGGCCGTTTGTACAATTGAAGCATGGCGTCGATCACCTGGCTCCGGCGCAAGACTGCGCGCGTCGCATCATAGTTTGGAAACACCACGGCATTACGGCAAACCACCTCCAACTGGTGCAGTTCGCCATTCGTTTCTCGAAGGCTCACATGCATCTGGCGCAAATCGTCGGAGCCGATCAAGTGGATGGCCGAAGGGTTTTCTCTACCGGGCTCCGACTTCGTCAACTCCAGGCAGCGCTTTATCAGCTTCATCGTCGCGTGCATGTCGTTCATTACGGCATCGGCACGCTCCGCCTCCTGCGCCAGGAGCAAATGGAGCCGTGCCAGTTCGCTTTGCTGCAGGAATGGCCGCCCCAGAACCGAGCAATCCCATTGCTCGTTTTCCAGGGTGGAAACCAGTTTCTCATACCGGCCATACCGCGTGGCCGTTTCCGAAGCCTCGTAGCTCAGACTATTGAAGTGCGCGACCAGTCCCGCCAGGAACGCCGGGCCGGTGACGAACCACCGGCAGCGCACGCAGTTACGAGGATTGCCCTGGCTATCCTTGGGCACGGCTTCGTAGATTCCACCGTAGCCGGATGAAGGCGCTTTGAGCATCTGTCCACCATTGTGGCAGCCGGCGCATGCGACTGGACAGATCCCTTTGTCCAGCACCTCCCAGCTACTGGGGCGCCGCGACTGGTCGATCATGCCAAGTCCAGACTCATCGTGGAAGACCGTCATCGATTTGATTTGCTGGTAGTCCGCATTGAGCAGGAAGCGCTCGAATTGCGCCTGCTCGCGGTCGATGAGACGCTGCTCCGCCTCATCCATGATGGCATTCATGTGAGCCTGCCCGACCTTGGTGTAATACAGAGTCATGATGATGCGACTATGGCCAGCCACCAGCTTCGACAGGATCGGAATCGGCACACCACCCTCAATGGCAAACGAGGTCAGCAAGGAGACGCGAAGTGCATGCAAAGGGTAATGGCAGGCCCTCCGTGACCCCTCTTTGACGAAGCTCAACGGCTCTCCGCTCCGGGAGTATTCGTCGCGGTCACGACACCGTTTTTCCAACTCGCGGAGTAGCTTGATCCACAAATCCACTACCTGCGACGAGGGGATGGGTTTGGCGCGATCCTCTAGCTGGTCTGCGGCCGCATTCCGGAATAGGAAACATGAACCGCCCATGCGTTGCAGAAGCTGGGGAGACTTCACGTCATCGAGATGCTTCGGCAGCAGGTCGGCCCATGGTGTAGAGCGTCCAATCGGGTTGTATTTTTCCTGCCAGTTGCGCAGCTTCTCCAGCCAGTACAGGACACGCTCGTGCCGCCAGGGAATGACGTAACCGCGATCCAGCATATCCTTGCCCAGGTCTGCCGTCTTGTTGGTGTTTACATAAAGGCCGACTTGCACATCGTCGCCGTATATCAGCCGGCGAAACACCCCACGCTGCCAGGGTTTGGAGGGTGTTCCCTGGGCCAAGGGGCCTGCATTGGCTGACCACTCGCCCCGGATATAGCGCCAGGTGTCCGCTTCGCCAGAGTCCAGCAGTCGGACCTGAAACGTACGCAGGGGAAGTTCCAGTTTCAGGTACAGGATCACTGCGCGCACTGGCGACCAGATCTCGACGACCTTGCGACGATTACCGATGTCGGCCAAGTTGGAATTATGTTTCGGTGCGATACGGCTGCGCCAGACACAGTCTGGATCATCGGGATCGATCTGGTCATAGTAGACCGGTATCCAATCTCCACCTTCACGCTCATCTTTTCGCTTGGCATGCGCCCAGACCCAGTCCCGGAAGTGGCCTTCCGGTTTTGGACAAAGGATTTGCCGCAGTTCGCTGATATAGCGGTATGGTAACGGCGTACGGACCGACTCGGTCGGTACCGGCATGCTGCTGCCGAATGCCAGGCGCGGGATTGGATTGCGATAGCCACTGGAAGCCAAGGTGCGACCTTCGTCGTCATCCATCGCATGCTGTTCCTGCAATACCCAGTCCAGGAATTCGCTGACGATGTTGTTGATGCGGACTGCACTATCCTTCCGGCGATACCCCTTCGCCCGACCAGACAGTTGAACCGGCTCAGTCAGTTGCCTGATGAAGCTGGGGGCTTCAAAGTCGCGCACCAGAATTTGGGTTGGCGGTGACGGCAGTCCCAATGCGACCAGGTAGTTCTCCAGAAACCAGGTCAACGCCTGCAGACGCTGCGAAACGGATGTCTCATGTAACGCCAGCCATTGTGAAGCAAGCTCCTGCCATGGCTTCCACTCCGATCCATACATATCAACTATCCAGGACAGGGTGAGGTCGTAACTGCGTGGTATTGGCAAGCACTCGTTGCTCATGACACTCCTATAGCTTGGGGTTCAGGCCGGACAGCAGGCCCAGTGGATCAACGTCCTCGAAGCCATAGGCCAGAAGGTCGGCCATCTCCAGTGCAGCGTTTCCGTCACCGTTTTCCAGCCTGTTTGTAGCTGCTTCAAGTACCGCCGACACCTTGGCAGCGGAGGGCTCCGTGTAGGGAAGTTGGGATTCCAGGCTGGCGTGGTGCAAGGCATTGCGCCGCACCAGCACATCGACGCCGGCATCGACCAGGCGTTGTCCATAGGCATGACGATGGCCATGGGCGGTCGTCCCGTTCAGCTTGGCAGGTTCGAGACCGATGCGGCGCACCGCTCGCTGGTGGCTGGCGAGGTAGGCGTCCATCGACAGCGGTTTGCCTTGATCCGGCCCATGCAACACGACGAAGGCGAACGGGTGTGCTCTGGGCACTTCGCGGAGCTGGCGCAGATACAGTTTCCACACATCGAGGAACCACTCCCCGAAGATTTTCGGAAACCACTGCACCTGGATGTAATTGCCGGCAGCGTCGTCTAGCTTACGAACCTTCCAGCCCGCTCGCATACTGCGGCTCACGTATTGATTTCTGGGCTTCAGTCCATGCTTGCCGCGCAAGTAGGCTTCCCTGTTGAGTGTTTTACCTGACGACTGTTCAGGCCAGTCGTCAGGAGCTCGCCCATCGGAGGGATGGAAGACGCGGACAAGGGCGACACCACGACCTGTCGGGCCTTTTGCCTGCGGATCAATACCGACGTCGTGCACATAAAGATGCAGCGGCTCACTAACCCGCAGGCCACCACCATGCAAGAGCAGCGTGATCAGAATGTCCCGCAGGTTCAGGCGCCGGTCGATGAAGGGATTACAGGCTTGACCTGGCCGCACAAAGCCGCTGAACAGCAAGTCGATGAACCGCTTGTCTGGGAAGTATTTGACGCCGTTATAGTGAGATCGAGGAGGCTCCCGCATGATCGCGGTGCGGGTTTGGCGAGCCTTCTCTTTCGCAGCAGCCTTGTCCCAAGTATGGGCGAGGAAGGCACGAGCATGTCGCTGTTGGAACGCAGCCCAGCGCAACTGTTCCTCGTAGCGGCTGGAAGAAGTCAGTGGGTTCAACTGCTCGACGTCGTATCGGTCGGCCATCCACTCCGAGAATTCCGTCAGGCTGCCAATCAAGCGGTTCGCTGATCTGGTTGAGCGTGGGCGCCAGTAGAGACCACTCGGGTCGAGCCCATCAGAGCCGATGGTGCCGCTGTACAGTTGCTGCACGAATGTGCGAAATAAGCGTCGGTGGTCGTCGAAGCACTGCACATTGGCCGAGAGGTAGGCCAGCAGCAGTTGAACCGCTTGGATGCGAAACTCCATCCAGCTCGTACTGCGGGCATGTGCATGCTCCAGGCAATACTCAAGCAGTGGCTGCAACACTCCTTGATCCGTCAGCAGAACAGGAATCTCTTGCAGCACACCCGCGTTGCTGCGCTGAATGTGGGCAACGATTTTGACGCAGTCCATCGCACCATCCGCACTGGGCGGAACTACGGTGAACCGCCAATCAGAACCTAGTCTACAGAGCAGACCACCTTAGTGTGCTGAGGCCTAGTGGGTACCTAGCACGCATAACAATTATTATACGGATGGTTATCCGATCAGGGAACTAGAGGAGGTTTTTGGGTTAGAGAAGGACTTGGCCAGCAGGGAAATCCGGGTAAATTGTTATATCTCAGGGCCTACGTAGAACGTGAGAAAAACAGCGGAAATTAATCTAAGTGCTTGATTAAAAGATGATTTTTTTGATATTTCTTGGCAGGGGTTCAGAGCCCGTTACCCCTCTGCCAAGATGCGCATACCGAAGTCCAGTGGTACCAGTTCCCGCTCGAAATCTAAGGTGGGGTTATGCAACAAAGCCGCGACAGCTGGCCACCGCTTGGCGTGCTTGTGGTCAATGCAACGCCAGGCAAGCCCCATTGGCACCATTCGACCGAACCATCGTGCATCAGGACAGGCAACATGGGGTGATGGTCGGACCAGCGGATGCGCTGGCCGTTAAACTCTATGCCGGTGCACATACAAACCGGATTTGGCATAGAGCATACACGGTATCCTTAAATCCTGGTCGCCCTTATTGGCCCTGGCTAGCTTGAGATTTGCAAGCATGAATCTCATCTTTCAAGCGATTCCATTCATCTCTAATAGTCCATCTTATAAACATACTTCTAATATCAAAATAAGCCTTCTTGATGGTGTTTGAATTTCTTTCCTCAGTTAAATTATTCTGTATTTCAGACCAGAGCCAATCTCCACTATACCCCCATACTTCTGGGGTTGTTGAATAGCACTCGCGCCATAAGACAGGGCCGACTAGGTTGAAAAGAGCGTTTTCGACTTGGTTAATTTGATATTTAGCAGCTTTGTTTGCTATTTGCTTGTAATCAATGTCGCTCGCAGCGAATAAGTCAGACAGACTTATGCATAATTCCTTCAGTTCGTCTTCAGCTTCCACGTAATATCTCCGATATCTACCTACTCAGTAGTGTAGGCTAGTTACATTATTTTCCATTTTGTAAACTCTTCCAGTTCATCGTCAAAGGTGTCGGCAAGGCTGCCTGCTGCTATGCCGCCAGCCGCTCCGCCCGCGATAGTCACTGCAACTGCGCAAAATGGCGCACCCGGCCCGCATATGGTGGAAACGAGAAGGCCAGCGGCAAAGCCTCCAAGCATGCCGCCCCCAATAACAGCCCCTTGTTTTATTGTTTCCTTTTCTTTGTTGTCAGCGGAAGCAATTGCGTAGGCAGCAAGAGTGGCTGTAACAATCCAGCCGACTTTTCCAATTACTTGAAGCCTTTTCGCTTTGACATTAAAGTTAGGGTTAGACTTTGCTGACGATTCTACTATTTTATAGTAAACCTTGTTTTTTTCTGATGGGTTCAGGGTTTCAAACTTCTTATTGAAAAGCTGATCAGAGTATTTATCTAGTAGTTCGGCTGTGGTTTTCCCTTTCCCCTTGTACTTCTCGGCAGAGGCCAGGACGTGTGCGGATGTAATTGCGCGATGCTCAACCATGATTTGATTTCGCATTTTTGATGCAAATTCCATACCCTCTTTAGCAGTTAACCGTCCCGCGTTCACTTCTTCAAGAACAGCCTTTGACATTCTCTCGATGTTATTCTGATAGGATATTCTGACTTTTGAATCGCTGATCGCATCAGCTGCGAACCGCGCAGCTGATGCTTCAAGGGCTTCAAGGCTCTTTTTGAGGGGTGACTCCAATTCATGCTTTTGATTAACTTGATAAGAGCCAAGATATTCTATGTTGTGTTCGGGTGGTTTCGATGCGCTAGTTGTGGATGTGCCGCCTTTGGTGCTTCCGTAAGTTACATCAGTCATTACACCTACCCCATCAATTTTGAGAGCATTACGCCCAAGCTGTTGCCATCGGCGTTATCATTGTTATCGAATTCAACTTTAACGCCTGTGATCTCAGAAATGGAATCAATTCTTGCGCAGCTATTTTCATTGAAAACAAGCTCTTTCGAGCTGCCATCATCAAAATTGACTGTGCATTTCATGCCGGAATAGTTTTCTTTTTCCGGTAGTGCAAACTCAATCCAGTGCGGACCGTTTTGGACTACGCTTTCTGCCGCTAAGGCCGCAGCCATGCCTGCGGCGGCTCCTAGAATAGCCGTGCCGCCCGGCGTATTGTCCACGGTGGCCTGCGCCTGCGAGGCGATCAGCACTGCCCCGCAAGAGGTCTGCATTCCTTCGACGGCGACATTCTTGCCCATGAACGTGTAGTTGGCTGCCCCTGCTACGATAGGAAAGCTTCCCTTACACTTCGGGCAGTAAACCTGATGGCCGATCCCTGAGGCGTTTTTGCCGTAGACGCTAAATTTCGGGAACGCCTCCAGAACCGTGCCGCCGTGCGAAGTGGTATCGCCTTCACGGATGATGGGCTTACCCATGCTGCGCACTCTCATTCGGCTCCGGCACATACGCAGGATCGAGCAATCCTGCAATGGGCGGTTCGTCCGCATACTGGGTGATAGTGAAATCGTTATGAATGGGGCCTATTACGCGGTCCCCATTATCCAGCTCGCTGCCCACGATGGCCATTGGCCGACCATCCACCACGCCGGCTTCGCCTGAGCCGCTAATGATCCTGGCCACAGTCCCATCCGGGTAGCGAACAGTATCGCCAACCAAGGCCACGCGCACATCTAGCAGATAAATGGGGGACGTGGCCATCACCTTGCCGCCGCGCTCCGTAAAAGATGCGCCAGTGGCAACGGGATAGGCAGCCTGGATCGGCTTGGCTGCGATTCGTGCCATGAATTCGGCCACAAGACGTTGGCCTTCATCTGCTGTGTGTTGCTGCATATTCATGTCCTCAAGCTGAGTAGAATGCTTCGCCAAGGTGGCGGCAATATCGACCAGGGCATCCAGCGAAAAGCGGCCGGTATTGCCCCGCCATAAATCGCTGATGCGGGGCTGAGTCAGCCCACACAACCGTGCTGCTTCGATCTGAGTCCAGTCATTAGATGCAAGTAGGCTCTTGATTTTGTCCAAGACAACCGCGCGGATGTTGTGACTAGGAACCGGAAGTCCGTAAGCATTTTTTGAGAATTCATTTTTTGCCATGTGGATACAATGCCAGAAAATGCATAACGTGGAAAGGTTAGGCATGTCTTGAGATGTCACTTTTATAGAATGAAACCTTTTGCAAGATATAGTTAAAATAACGGGTAAAGTGACACTTTTTGACAAGCCAATTCATCGGCTGCAAGCTGTCACATAATCGAACGTATATGTGACAGGTGCAATATGTTAATTGGCTACATGCGGGTATCGAAAGCGGATGGCTCACAGGCGACTGACTTACAGCGCGACGCCCTAGTGGCCGCCGGTGTCGATCCGGCCCATCTCTATGAAGATCAGGCGTCAGGCAAGCGCGAGGATCGCCCTGGGTTGGCGGCTTGTCTGAAGGCGCTGCGCCCAGACGATACCTTGGTGGTTTGGAAGCTAGATCGACTTGGGCGTGATCTGCGCCACCTCATCAACACGGTTCATGATCTGACAGGACGGGGCATCGGCTTGAAAGTGCTGACTGGCCACGGCGCAGCAATCGACACAACGACCGCCGCAGGCAAGCTGGTCTTCGGCATCTTCGCCGCATTGGCTGAGTTCGAGCGTGAGCTGATTGCCGAGCGCACCATAGCGGGGCTGGCTTCTGCGCGGGCGCGCGGCAGAAAAGGCGGACGGCCATACAAGATGACCGCTGCAAAGCTACGGTTGGCAATGGCTGCCATGGGGCAGCCGGAGACCAAGGTTGGGGATCTGTGCCAAGAACTTGGCATCACACGACAAACCCTGTACCGCCACCTTTCACCCAAGGGTGAACTGCGCCCGGATGGGGCAAAACTGCTCAATCGCACCTGAGAAAACAAGTAGACAAAAAAATCTGGGGTTTGGGCTTACTCCCCCACCTTGCAGACGGGCGATCGCCCGACTCGGATGGCGCAGGCTCTGGCCGAATTCGGCCGGATTGAGAAGACTCTGCATACGCTGACCTACATCGACGATGAATCCAAGCGGCGGGCGACGCTGACCCAGTTGAATCGCGGAGAAGGCCGCCACAGCCTGGCTCGTGCCGTGTTCCACGGCAAGCGCGGGGAACTACGGCAACGCTACCGCGAGGGTCAAGAGGATCAGCTCGGTGCATTGGGCCTGGTCGTCAACATCATCGTGTTGTGGAACACCATCTACATGACCGCTGCGCTCGAGCAGTTGCGCCGGCAAGGCTACCAAGTGCTGGATGATGATGTGGCACGGCTGTCGCCGCTGATTTACGAGCACATCAACATGCTTGGCCGGTATTCGTTCGCAGTCCCGGAGGAAGTCGCTCGAGGGGAACTACGGCCGCTGCGCAACCCGTCTGAAGATTAGTGAGTGAGGGCGAAGGAGAGCTTAAGTGCAGTTTCTGTTCCATTGCTCCCCAAACCCCTATCTTCCCCGTCGGAATCATCATCCCAGTAGTCCATACCCTCGAGCATTGCGGTAATGTCGTCTTGAATCATCCGAACCGGATAACCTTGCACTGGAGGCATCGGAGCATCTGGGCCGAATCGACGATCCAGCAACTCTACGAGGACAGCCCAATACCGCTCACGTGACCCTGAAACCAACGGTGCAAAGAACCGGGGGGGCAGACGAGAGAACAGCGATGCCACGGCATGACCGTTCATAGAAATAGCCATGGCGCCAACTCCTCACAATTTCGCAGATGCAAAAGATACTTTGGCGGTTGCTCACGAGATGGGTCAACTGCAATGCTCATGGCGTTTATCACATACTTCAGGAGAGCCGCTCGGCAGTGATCTGTCCGATTGGCTGCACCAGCAAAATACTCGTGGCGAATAACATGACATTGTTCATGTGAAAGATTGGGATGGGCCTCCAGTCTGATAGGCACCATGGTGTCCCATGCGGTGTCGCTCACCAGTGGTGGCGCTGATTCCATTGAGACCTTGGCTGTAACAATGCGTCCAAGGTTGAAGTCGCGATAGTCTTGATGATCAACGCAGTAGCCACGGACATGCCAGCGCTGCCCAGTAAACACTAGAGCCTGTGGGAAAACTCGGCGAGCATGTGGAGCTGGATTACTGAGGGACATGTAGGTGAGCACAACTTCGCCATGACATTTAATTGCTTGGCGGAGTGTGGCGAACACCTCAGGGAATGGGCGGCCGAAGGTAGGCAACCCATTTACGATTGATTCATCCGCGGGTGATCCGGCAAGGGCAATGTAGTGGGCGATGCCGAGATTTTCCATTTCACCCGCTGTTGCCTGGTAGGCCGCTGGGGTTACAAGATGAACGCGCTGGCGGCTATCCCAGGTAGTCCAACCGGGCCTCTCCAATCGAAAATCCTTGATCCACTCGCTGGAGCGAACCGTGCTGAGTCCAGCTACTTCGCGAAGGCGCGCATTGCCGAGAAATCCCTCCCATAACAATAAGAGGGTCAAAAGACGTAAACGGTCTGAACGAAGGGCTTTTTCTCTCATGTCTTATGGTTCATCGTATGATACGAATTATCATAACATTATGCGGCTTAGAAATCGACCCGGTTAACCTCTTACGGGTTAACCGTGGGATCACTGCCCAGTGAGGCTCTTGAGGTGTCTAGGAAAGGAGGGGCGATTCACATCGCTTTGTCGGATTCATGCCACTGCTTCCATACCAGTTCCATGCAGTCGGCTGTCAGCCCCAGGATGTTAACCAGCGCGCGTGGTATTACCTTCTGGCCATGTGCCAGCAAGTACTGTCCAGCGCTCAGGGTCTCCGCTGGGTTTGGTAGGTAGCGACGCCGATCCAAATGTGTGTCCGCCACGCTGGCCAACCAAAAGGGGAGCTGGTCTACACGCTCCGCCAGCCGGGAACGGGTGAAATGGGCCCTAGTGCAGAGTGAGAGGAAGCGTGATGGCCAGTCCTCCAGCAGCCAGGCGACTGCGAGCAGCAAGATGAGGCGCGTAGCGGGTGACTGGTATTCGAACTCATCGTGTTGGCCGGGAGAATTCCAAGGAATCTCCACGCCCAGGGTATCGCCGAGTCGCTGGCGTAGTTGCCGTCCATTGCGACCACTTAGCACACTGACCAAGGTGCGCAAGCCGATAAAGAACGGCAGGCTGCAAGGTGGGGTCAGGGGGCCACATTCCCAGTAGCCTTGCTCGATTGCAGCAATGATGCGGCGCAGCCGCTCCCAGGATGGTGGGTCTGGCCAAGTCGCAAAGACTGGATTCATGCTCGTAAGGTTGAAGTGGCAGTGGCAGCAGAAGCGCAAGGCCTCATCGTCAACTGTCTTGCCTCGTCCAATGCCATGCCGGTGAAAGGCGATGGGAGCGTGGCACGCAGGGCAGCACTCCTCCATCACACACTGATGATGCTCACAGACGACGTATAAGGCCAGCCTCCACGGAAGGCGATAGTAGGAGGTGGGGGATTGTGCCAAGCACAACGGGCAGAACTGCATGCCAGGCCGTTTGCGCTTGCGGTGATAGACCCCGACCGGTCGAATCCAGGACCAATGGCCATTGATTGGCGTATCGAATAGCCGTCCTTGGTAAGGAAGCAACGTCAGCGTCTGCAGTTCTGCTACAGCATGGCCGGTATGCTGAGCCAGCAGTGTCAGAAGCGCGATAGATGGATCACGATCGGTATCGCGGTTCCAGATTGGAGCGTGGTAGCCCAATAGCTTGTCGTAAAAGGTATGGAGCATGAAGCCATTGGCAAATGCCAGCCGCACCATCCAGGAGGAGAGGATCTCTCCTGGTTGCGGCTGAGGGTGCATCGGCAGCATGGTTTACACATGCGCGGCCAGGCGGGTGCGATCGCTGGGCGAGACGTAGCCGCAGGCATTCAACGTCTCCGCGGTGAGCTGCTCCTCTCCATGACGCAAGGCATAAATCGCTGCTTGGTTCAGCAGTATCGATAGCTCGCCGATAGTGCCTTCCGACATGGCGAGGATCTTGGCGGCCAGCATCGACTCGTGCAGGTTGGACGGCCGCGGCAGCGGCAGCACGCGCTCGAACGACATCAGCAGCTGGCGGAACGCCTTGTCCATCTGCCACTTCGGCAGTAGCTCCGGCAGGAAACGGTTCTGGATTTGTGGATCGACACTGACCGCGCGCAACAGATCGCCGGTGCCGCAGCCGACAATCGAAATCTGCAGCTCGTTGCCCAGAAACTTGATCATGTTGAGGAACTGCTGCTGTTTCACCGATGAGCCGGCCAGCACGTTGTGTAGCTCGTCGATGATCAGCACCTTCAGCTGAATGCCGCGTAGCACGCGAATCACTTGGGCACGCTTGGCATCGGTGGATGAGGTCGGCACGCTTTCGAACAGTGCATTGAGGATGCCTGAATAAAAGCCGGGCTCACTGGGCGTAGGCGGTGCCTGGACGTAGAGCACCGGCGCAATCATGTATTCGGCGCCGGGGTTTTCTTCCGCGGGGTGGCGTTGGGCGAAGTGTTGGATCAGTCGGGTCTTGCCGTTGTTGCTGCCACCGATCAACAGCATATTAGGCATACGTGCCTCGCGGGGGTGATCGACCAGATCTTCCAGCTTGGCCAGGATATCTTGGGCCCGCGGGTAGCCAATCCAGCGCGGTCGTTTCAGCCAGGTGATACGGCTGGCTGCATCCAGTTCGACCTGCTCGGCCGTGCTGGGATGGAGATGAGGATATTTACTCATGATGGGTCTCCTTAGCCGAGCTGGATGTCGCTGAAAGGTTGGATATCGTCGTCATCGGCTGTTGGCTGCACCGGGAGGAGCGGCGCCGGTACTACCGACGCATGCACGCCGACCCAGCCGTTGCGACGCTCCGCCATGCGACGCTTGCGTTTCTCCGTCGCGCGATGTTGCTTGGCCAGGCGGGTTTTTTCGACGGCCTCGGCCTCGATCTCGCGCATCCGGCGGATGCCCTGGAAGATCATCTCTTCGTCGACGTGGCTGACCGGATCCTGTTTCAGCCGCTGCAGCGTCGCGCGCAGCTCCCACAAGCTGATGGCCGGTCGGGTGTTATTCAGATACGGCACCGGGCTGTAGCAGCGGGTTTCCGGATCCAGGAAATACACCACGCTGATGTCGCGCGGGTCGCGTGCAAACAGAAACTTGCGTCCCTTGCCAGTGGCGCGGACTTCGGACTCGACCCAGCGGCGCAAGATCGGCGCGTAATAGTGGATGTTGTCAATGACCACGCCGTGGCGCTGGATGGTGCGCTCGACATAAGGGGTAAAGTCGAGGCGGAAGTTCTCCTCATCCTCGATCGGTGCCGGCAGGCCGATGCCCGGGCGCTCGGTGGTGCCGTGGACGAATTGGTGATACAGCTTGATCGGCGGCACCTCGTTGATGCCCTTGTGCGCGCGGTGGTGGTAGCAGTAGGCCACGAAGACCGTGAACCACAGTTCCAGCTCGGCCAGCGTCATGCAGGCGCGGCCTTCCGAGTCGTAGTTCATCTTGGCCTGCACGTTCGAGAAGGTCGTGCCGGGCAGACTCTGGCACTCCCCCATGAAGGTGCGGAATGCGCGCTCGATGTGAGGGCCGTAGTTCGGCTGCCCCTTCGGGCGGTGTTCCAGGATGATCCCGTGCTGCTCGCAGGCGCGCTTGAGCATCTTGCCGTGGAACTCCTTGGCATTATCGACGTGAATCTTGCTCATTTTGCCGTAGACCGGCCACTCCGCGACGATGTCGCGTTTTGCCAACCAATGTTCTTTACGCATCACCGCGTGGGCCACACACAAGCCGGCCGACAGCGAGCTGGGCGGATCCAGCGTCATCAGGAAGCCGGAAATCATCTTGGTCGCCACATCCAGGGCCACAGTCAGATAGGGGCGGCCGATCGGCAAGCGGTGTGCTTCATCCACGATCACCACATCGACCTTGGTATGGTCGATTTGTACCACCGCATAGGGGTAGTCGGCGCCGGGAAACTGGCCGCGTAGCGGCTCGAGCTTCTCGCGTGCCAGCCGAGGGCTATAGCGCTTGCTCAGCATCTCCCGCTGGTTGATGGCGTAGGCGCGTGCATAAACCGTGTTTTGATTGGGTGGTTCCTGATCCGCCTCCTGGCATGCCAGCTTGATCAACTTGTATAGCTTGAGAACGGAGGGCCGTTCCTGCTTCAGGTAGTAATGCTGGATCTGCAGAGCAATGATCTGCTCAACCTCCTCGGAAAGGCGGCTGCCGCCTTTGTCCGAACGCGGCGTCCGCAGCAAAGAGGAAACCAGGCCGGTCTCTTCGAAGCGGTTGAGCCAGCGGTAGATGGTGCCCAGGCTCTTGCCGGTGGCGTCGGCCACCCGCTGCACGTCCTGCGTGCTGCGGCCGGGCAGATCCAGCAAGGGACGTATGCACTCGTAGCGTTGTACTGCCAGATCCCAGTCTTTGTCTTTAGCCAGTAGGTGGGGGGCTGTAGGATCGGAGGATGAGACTGGGGCAAGGCTGAGGTCACTGACCGCGGCGATTTCGGTTCGGGAACCGTCGATGGTGCGCAGGATGGCATCTGAGAAGCCTTTCAGCTCTAGCACGATGGCAGCTTGATTGCGCCAATAGACCACTTGGCCTGGGCGGATGGTTTTCATATCAGTGCTCCTCCACTGGCCACAGTCGGGAACGCATGGTCAACGGCACATTCAGGTCGCAGCCGATGGCGCCGATCGCCACCAGATGCCAAAGTGTGGGAATCAGCCGGGCGCGATTGTGGGCATCGCGGCAGAGGGCAAACAGCAACATCTCCGGATCGGTCTCATCGAGGTCCCAGAGCACCTGAAGAATCTGCCGGCGGGCATCAGGAGATGGACTCTGCTCCAGGTAACGCCAGAGGAATTTGGCGTTGTCGAGGTAGGGAGTACGAATTTCGCGCTCGGTGAAAACTTCGAAGCGCCACCCCTGATCCAAAGCATAGGTTTTAGCAGCTCGGAACTTGCGAAGCAGGTTGCGCCAGTCCAGGCGGAAATCAGCCCGGTACTTGACCTCATATAATACGGGTTGCGGGGTCTGCGAAGCTGTTGGCTTGAACTGGATAAGACCATCTGGGGTGTAGGTGCGCAGTTTCCCGAGCGGGTCGACATACCCGATAGTGACCGGCTGAGCGGTGAAGTACTCGACACTGGGATCGAAGCGCAGGATCTCCATGAGATCGCGCTCCAATGTTGACTCGTACTCACCCAGCAGGGGAACCATACCGGTTACACTGCGGCTGTTGTAGACGATGTCCCTGACAGGGGTGTATCGCAGGGGGTGGCCCATTTGCATGCTCCGCTGGAAACTCTATCCATTTTTGCATTTATTTGTAGAAATTACAATGGGCTGGGCCAGCGGCGGCGGGAGTTTGGTGGAGGACAAGCTCTACCACCATCTGAAGAAATACTGGCACTGGCGGGTGGCCACCTCGCCGCGCTTCATGCAGCAGGACTGCATGCAGCAACTGAGCAAGGGCGCCACCCAGCGCAGCGCGCGCGCCGACAAGCAGGACCTGGAAGACATGCGCGCCAGCGAGCAGGATTGGCAAGGCGATCTTGGCAAGGCGGAGGGCGAGGCCGGCGGCGAGGCGGCGGAGCTGGTGCGGCTGCAACTGGCCGCGGCCAAGCTGACGCTGCCCAAGGAGGTGCACGACTTCTTTGACCAGCACGTTCACGATTCCCACGCCTCTTTCTACATGATAGGCCCCACCACCGCCTGGCAGCGGCAAAAGCGGGTGGCCGCCGCACGCAAGGCCAAACGCCAGCAGGGCGGCGGCCCCAGCGGCCTGCCGCTGAGCGGAACCAGCCCGTATCAGCAGAAGGTGCTGGACAGCGCGCCCGGCAGTTCGGAAGACCCAAGCCGCATCGACGCCTCCAATTTCCCGGTGGTGAGCGACGACGACTACTTCAGCCTGGTCAAATCCGACGGCATGCCCGGCGTGATTGCCGCCACCATGACCAATACCCGCCGCGAAGTGGGCGGCCACGGCCACCAGCGCGCCACCTTCGTGGGCAGCAAGGCGCGTTATGGCAAGGCCCAGGGTAAAGCGATAGACTTGATCGCCCAGAACTCCGCCCGCATGCGGCAAGACCAGTTGGCGCTGGACTACGCTGAGCAGGTGCGCAAAAGCAAACTGGTGTTTGAAAACCAGAAGAGCTTCCTGCAACAGCAGGGCCTGCCCACCCATCACCTGGAGCGGCTGCACCAGCAGGATTTGAAGCAGATAGGGGAGCAGTTCCGTAAGCGTATCGGTATCTAGCTCAGGCAGATAGGAATGGCAAGAAATGATATTGCTGAGTGTATTCCAGAGCCGAAGAACAGCAGCAATGAACTGCAGAGCTTGTGAAGCATTCTGGAGGAAATTAGTTTTGTTACGCATTTGACATCCCTCGTGGAGTTGGCCTGTATGGCATAGGCCAGAGGGTGCCGTAGCCACTCAGCGGGGAGTCATGGGGGAATCAGGGCCCAGGCGATCCGGACACTCTTCCACCTGCAATTCCAGAGATATCGCGCGGACCAGTCGGTGCAGTTCGTCAATGTTGACGTGCACAGGGATCAGTGCGACAACAGATTTGATAAAGATATGCAGAGGGCCTGTGTGATCACCATGCTTGTCAGTCCTCCGGCCAAAATTTATGCGTTCGTTGCCGTCATGACATACCAGCCAGGCATGGCGTATTGCATTTGCTAGCGCACGCCTAGCACCACCCTCACTGTATGCCTTCCACCTCAGAGTTTCTTTGATTTTGTTTCGAAGCGCTCTTGCGTTATTGATCCGCTCTACCGATAGCTCCCCTTGGAATTGCCTCATAACTTCTTGTTGTTTTGAGCCATCCGGGAATCCCGTGGCAGCTACCCAGTCGCCTTTAAGTGCCCGATCCTCGCGCCAATACACTTCATCCTCAGGATTGTACTTAGCATCCGGAATACATTTTCTCTTCCGCAAACTGAATTCAGCAAGAGAGCGCGCTAGATAGCGCGTTGCCGCACTGCATTCGCCTGCAGTGCATGTGGAATTGTGCTCTGTAACTGTCTTACGCAATATCTCCTCGACACGTGGGTAAAGGGAGGCTGTCTCATCAGCCATTTCCGGGCTGTGACGTAATTTCATGCGGGTATGGCAGGCTTTTTTTGGTGCAGGCATAACTGATCCATCTAATAAATCTGCCGTTCCTTACCAGGATGGCGGATTAATACCTTATAGGTTTGAGCGAACGGACTCTGGTATGTGCTTCATTGCCTCGTCGTGCCCAACAATCACGTATCTTTGCCCACCACTGATTGCCCATTGCAGCGCAATGGCCGCGGCTTCACCTGCATTCTGAGCGTCCCTTCGGATGTGGCGGGAATTTAACCCAGCCGGACCATGCACCATCCAAAGCCTATTTTGGAATTTTTGAATTGTAAAGACCTCTGGACGTGACATGAAGGGTTCCGGTTTGGGGTTGCTTACACGCCGGCGAGCAGCTTTTGAACTGGCATTGACGCCGACGCCTTCGACGTATACGCGGACAATTTTGTTTTCGTCCAAATCATAGTAGGCCCGGCCCTTGCCAACAATGCAGTACTCCTCCACCTCATCGTACGCCCCCTCTGCAAGCCAGCGATCTTGTAGCACTTTCGCCTCAGCTTGTGATGTACCGCGTGGGAATTTGTGGTGATAGCGGCGTGAGCAGATCACAGTCCCTGTTTCCGCCTTTGCATACTCACTGTCCAGCGAGCATTCAAAAAACAGTTTCCCGTTTTCCGCCACTCCATGCGCAGTACCAATTCGATTGTGAACGAGGCGAGCCATGATCAGGCTTCAACTTTTACGAGTTGATGGAATAGATCATCTCCGGACACCTGTTCTAGTCCCCGCTCTGGTCTAAGATAGAACTCCCGGTAGTAAAGCTCGTCAAGCGCGCTCATCAGGCGCCGGACTAAAGTTTTACGCTCCTCGCCGCCAGCAACAGGTACTGCGTGGTACTCGAAGATAGTCGCGCACTCGACCAACGCATCGTACAACTTGGCGCGTTCTACCTCACCCACTCTACCAATATCAAAGCTTCCTCGTTTTTCGCTGAATTTTTGATTGCTCGCAGCAACATGCAGCGCATCTAAGTAAGGAGTTGCGACTTCTTCCACTGCTAAAACTAGGGTTGTGTCTTCGCTCGCAGGCCAGAGGTGTTCTCCGACTTTTGGATTGCTGCGGCCGCTATAGGGATCCAGCAGCAAAATCCGGTTTTTCAGCGTTGTTTTCAACATAAATCCGCGTTGCATCGAGCCTCCTTATATGGAACAGTTCCCTTATGAACAACTACAGCATGGCCACATGACTGGCTCAAACAGTCGCCTATCAAATCACCTCACAAAATGTACGCGGTCATTTTCTATCATCAGGTTGAGTTGCGGGCCACACTCAATTATGGCAGCCCGTATAACATCAGCGTTAGCCGCTCCAGTAACTGCAAGTTGCCGAGAAAGATTTTCATTTTCTGACAGCTCTGCCAATAGATCAAATATTGCCAGCCCATCTTCGCCAGCATCCTGACGCTTCATTTCTTCTAGTATCCAATCAACAATGTACTTTGAAAGGGCTTCAGTATTTTCCCTATGAATACTCGAGACATTACCTTGCAAGCTATTTCTCAAAACGGCAAGTTCGATTACTAATGATTCCACCCTTGTAGCCAGCGCTCGTCGATCTGAATCAGCGCTTTCAAACTGCCTCTCTAACAACTTGGTCGCCGCTTCAAGCTTGGCCACTTCACGATCTCTATCTGCTATTTTGAGACGATAACTATTCTGTGCAAGTTCTTGTTGCTGTTGAGCTGTCGCAGCGGCGTGATTCGCTGACTCAAGTTGACGACGGTACTCTTCACGTTGATTATTGGTTTCTTCGTACAAAGATTTCCGTACACCTTCAAGCCGCTCATAAGCAAGACGTTCACGTTCAGCCGCATCGACACGCGCTTTGTCAACGGCCATAGCGCATTCAGCTCTAACACCGGCTAGTTCCTCGCGCATCCGTTCTCTCTCTGCCTCAAGCTTAGTCTCAGCACATCGTACGGTTTCCGCTGCGGCCTCACGGACACGCTGACACTCCAGACTCATTTCCTGAGAATGGAATTCAGCAGCCTCCCTTCGGCCTGTTTCAGCATTCAGTGCTTTCAAAACTTCCTGTAGTCGCTGATCGGAGGCCTCGCGAAGACGAACTTGCTCATCCACAATCTGAAAGGCTTGGGCCTTGGCCTGCGTGGCATCATTCAACCTTTCTAATGCTTCATCACGCTCCAATGTTAAAGCCTGGCGAGCGCCATCGAACCCGCGAGAAACATGCTCATAGAGGAGGGAATACAAATTCTCGAACACCTGAATCAATGGTCCGTCCCAAGCAGGTTGTTCTGGAGCTCTCCCGCGAAGCGTCTGCATCACGCCGTCACGCCACCGGTTCAGTTCCTCATTGATAGTCGTGTTCGAGCCCGTTTTGGTGACCTCTCGCACATTCGATTGATTTGGCCAGACCCCTTCTTTGACGAGGTCGCCGATCGCGCTGCGGATCTTGTCCCTGATGTTCATAGATTCCCAAATGCTTAATTTTTAGACAACATGCCCAAAAGACTCTACCAGCGGGGTTTGCGCTAGATATCCACAGACTTATCCGCGTTGGTATGGGGAAAAAAGCCAGCCTCGTTAAGATTGCATGCAAGTCAGAGCGAAACATATCCAGCACGAGGATCAAGAGACTGAAGTAGAAATCCACAGCTTTGACTACCTCACCCGAACCATCACTACGATTGCCGCGCAGTAGAGTCACTATGCTTTATCGACCTATGGGTGCTCTCGCAACGCCTCCAACATCTTCGAAAATAGATGCTTGAATGCCGCAAGGTATACGGCATCAAGTGTAGCCTCAGCCCTCTTGTTGATCTCGTCGACGTCGAACACCGGAACCGTAATCGAGAAGAAAGGGATCTCGTCGATGGTCTCAAATGCCATCACTTGAACCGATTGGTCTTTCAGAAGATTGATTTTAATCTGACCGGTCGGCAAGTTGCTTCCTGCCAAATCTCTCAAGTTCATTTCCTATCCTCTCAAGTTCAAAACCCATGTAGCAGTGGGAGACTGAGACCATTTTACGGGTTTTCATACGCATAATCAGTCATCTAGGGGACTTTGGGTAACATTTCTTGAATCAGAGGGTTGGCAGGGATTCGAATCCCTGTCGTTCCTCAATCAGAAGCAACCTTTCAGCATTGGCATTGGCTTGTTATCCAGGGCTTATTCTCGGTCCCATGCGTGAGCCTCACAAAATTGATTCTTCCTCTACCTGTCGACTCTCAGCCAAGACCCTGATCTTCTGTCAGTTTCGGAGCAAACCATCCCATTGCTACCCAGCCAAGGGCGGCGAGGATACCCTCGCTAAGGGTAAGTTTCACACTACTGAAGTAGAGCGCTCCTACCGCCGCAGCGAGGGCTACTAGAGTAGCCAGCCCTCGCACCGAAACAGTTATTCCTATGACGGTTTTCGACTTTGTGCGAAGCGCCACAACGTGGGCTAGAACAAACACCATTGGTGCAGCCCAGTTAGCCATAGGCACATAGCTCAGAACGTTCATATCTCTCTCCTTTACCTTGGTTGTTTGCATATGCTGCTTTGGGGGCTCTTTCAAAATCAATAAGTTAAATTTTATAGCGCTGAACAAACCCAATAGCTTGCCTTCCACCCTAAGCCCGCGATACAGGGTTTGGGCAGTGCTTTGCATGACGAAAATCTTGTGCATTTTCCGTTCCATTGCTTCCCAAACCTCAAAACTAGCCACAAGAGTGGATTTCTAAAATTTCATTTGTATTTATACACCATTCTGTGATGTAAACAATACAAAATGTGATACATTTTCAACATTAGGATTCTAATGTTGAGTTAATTTGGTTGCATTGGCAGAAGTACGCAAGCGAATCGCAGCAGGGCATGGGTGCTCGCTGGCGAGATGATTGTATGGTGGGCCTTACCGGAGGATTGGTGTCAGCTATACTTGACACTTCGACATCGGCGTATCGCTTACCTTTGTCCCCGCCGGAGTAGGGATGAGCGATGACGCCAAGATCACCTTAGATACTTGAAGGAGCGAATTTGGGATGGGAAGCCTTCTTACCAAGAAGAAGCCTTGCGAGCTGTTAGCACGCCTTGAAAGCCTTGGCTGGCCTGTTGCTGCCGCGGCCGTATTCTTGGACTGCAGCAGGCAACATCTCTACGACATGATCAACGATCGTGCGCGTAAGCGGCATTGGGATATTGCAATCTGGAATCTACCGAAATACACCTCGGCCCTTGCCAAGGAAATTGCTGCCATCAAGCCGCGCAAGAGAACCACGCCGGCGACAACGGCCATCACACCCGGGTATCGATTGTCTGGGGAGTTTGTACCCGGCTTGCTTGTTGTCGCTGAGAAGTATATTGGGGAGGTGGCTGATGAAGGGGCGGAAGGAATAGTCCTGGAGGTGCGGGACAGCGGAGACTCTGAGGAGTACCTGATTCGATTTACGGGCGGGTGCGATTGGTTCGGCCCCGATTTCATTGAGTCTCACATTGCCAGCACCGGTAAGGTTGTGTCGCACTGAACGCAAAGTTAAGCACAATACTGCTCTCAACATACTCCACGTGTTGGGAATTAGCGAATAGTCAGAGCGCCGGGGGATGCATGCCTGGGTCAGTTGTGTAGAACAGGGCCCCTGTTGGGGCGCTCATAGCTGAAGCCCAAGCTTTACGAATATGGGAAATCGCAACCGGATACAGGGCGTTTTCAGCTATGTAATTTGTCATCTGGCGAAGCAACGCCCGAGCGCCTTGTGGTCGAACTCGCCCAAGAAACACATCGTCTATCTGTGGAGATTGCGGCCACCGTCCCTTACCTTCACGCGGTTTCCCAATCCACGTCTCACGGTGGAATGTCTCCATTGTGCAGCGTCCACGCGAATCAACTCTGGCCCATAGCCATCTCCCATCGGCACGGTGGCATTTAATAGTCGCTACCGGACATGATTTTGACAGATCGATTTCAACATAATCGACCTCCCACCCGGCTAAATACATTGTCCGTTGGAGAGCTTGGATACAAAGACCTGATGAAGAAAGTGGCGCCACATGTCCTCCGGCGCTTGAGTATGACTTGGGTGGTAATTGGAAGGTATTCAATTAAGCCTCTATTTCACATAGAACCACGTTTAATAAAAAAACCTCAACTGTAGAGTCCAAATTGCATTCCTAATTGGTGATTCATTTCGGTTGCAACCACAGCACCTTCGCCTTGAAGTTGATGAAGGATACAGTAACATAGACAGATCAAACAAAAAGACACCAAACCATGGACTTCCCCGCCATCCTTAGCGAATGCGCATCACCACCTCTGGAAAGTCGACCAAGCGAGGTTCTCATATCCGCCAAGGATGATGCACAAGCCATCCTAGTGTGGCTTGCTGAGCATGCCGACTCAACCAACACCTTATCGTCCTACCGCAAGGAGTCAGAGCGTTTTTTGCTTTGGCTCCGAAGTAGGGGACTCGGACTCAACAGCTTTTCCCGCGAGGATGTCCTCGATTACCGCAGATTCTTGGCCAACCCACCAGAGCATTGGGTAGGGCGTCGGCGGAAAAGGACTCATCCTGAATGGCGTCCATTCGCTGGTCCGTTGAAAGCAGCATCCATCCAGGCAGCGAACGACGTTCTGTTGGCAATGATGAGATATCTTGTGGACAGCGGGTACGCAAAACGAAACCCTTTTGCCCTTAAAAAGCTGCGTATCAGAAAGGAGAGTTCGTCGATTGAGTATTACCTAACCAAAACGCAGGTGAATGTGCTTTTCGACTCACTAAATGCGATGCCTACGACCACGCATCTCGAACGGGAACATGCCGCTCGTTCCAAATGGGTGTTCAAACTACTCTATTTATCTGGTTTGAGGAGGGAGGAGGCCGTAACAGTTACAATGGCCGATTTTTGGGAGAAAAACGGTCGCTGGTGGCTTTCGGTTCTTGGCAAGGGTAATAAGCGCGCAGATATTCCTATTTCTGAAGCCCTCATTTCGGAACTGATGGCTTTCCGGCAGCACTTGGGACTGCCACAGATGCCTGGCCGGCACGAGTCGGACATTCCATTGATACCTAAAATCCGACGCACTCCTCAATGCTCAAAGATCGCTTCAATGTCTTGCAACGCGCTCCACCGTATCGTTAAGCAGTGCGTTGAAAATGCCGTAGCATATGCGCTGGATCAAGGCGATGAGGAATCTGCATTAGTGATTAAAAGTATGTCTACTCACTGGCTAAGGCACACATCTGCCTCACATCAGTTAGACGCTGGAATGCCGCTGGATATCGTGAGCAAGAATTTGAGGCACAGCAAGTTGCAAACGACAAAGCGCTACCTTCACCGCGAAATGGATGCCTGGCACGACCACGCGAACAAATTCGGAAGTTGAACTATCTTGGAGAAATAGGTAGATTTTAGTGTGATATACCTACTACACCATGTAGAAATTTGATGCAGAATTTCACTGCCAATCACAACCGGCCAAAAGCAGGACAAGAAAGCATTGCCGTGTTTGCAGCGCTTGTGCCCTCTAGAAATTTCGGTCTTTTTTGAGATGATCTGTTCATCAATCAGTGGTGAACATCATGCTTAAAAACCTTGCTTATACCCTGCCGACTGTTGGTCGCGTTGTGATTGGCGAACTCGTCCAGGAGGACGGAAAGCGCCATCGTCCGCAAAAGAACAATCATTTCTCGGTTACCAGCCAAGTCAAGAAAAATGGCGCATGGGTTCCTCACCCAGTCGAATCCAAATTGGCATCAGACAAATCGAAGCTTCGCTCTATTCCAATCAAGGTGGTCTTTAACGAACCCAACCTCAGTATTCGCGACAGCTACGCTGCATTTGATAATGAAGGCCGGCAAGTTTGTGCTGGAGACGGTGCCATCGCCAAAAGACTCAATGAAGATGGTCAGTTTATCGAGGAGCATTGCCCTGGAAGCCAGTATTGCAGCTACGGCAAGCGTCTACATTGTAAAACTCTTGGCCGGTTCGTTTTTGAGATCGCCTTGCATGACAAACCAATGGAGCTATTTATCCTGAGATCCTCCGGTTTCAACACCATACGCGCTCTCCGTTCCCGCCTTGTTGCATACCGGGCATTATTCGGCAGCCTGGTAGGGCTCCCGCTGAATTTGGTAATGCGCGCAAAGTCATCGAAAGGGAGCCATCAATCTACCTTCTACTATTTGGATATTGAGCTGCAGAAAGACCTGGTTTCTTCTGCCAAGGCAGTGCAGGAATACCGCACTCATATGGCTGACGCAGGGCTCAATCAAGATGCGTTTGAAGAGGCTTGTGTCTCATTATTAGAAGGCAACCCCGTTGAAGAACTCTCCGAAGACTCCCTAGAGCTAGAAGAGCTTGGCCTAGGTCAAAATGGGTTTGTTGATCCTCCCTTAGGTGGTAGTGGGCTGGATATGCCATCAATGAGTGAGATGGAATTGCCCCCCCAAACGCGCGGGCCAGGCTGGCTAGATGATACTGAAGCACTTCAAGCAGCGGCCAGAGCCGATCACCATCAAGCTCGACCGCTCAGCGAGGCTGTAATGCTTTGAAAGAAAGGCCGCAGTGCACGCGGCCTTTTTCAAGTAATACCCATCAGCTTCAATTCGTGACGTGCGTAGGCATCCTCCAAGCGTTTGACTAGCTTTGCCGCCTCCGGCATGGCCCGTAGTTCCTCGCAAATCAACTTCACTTCCTCCGGCTGTAGGGTCGTTCTGATTCCTCCACGATTCTTGATGCTCTTTCGGTACTTCTGGGCTCTTTGAACATCAGTCATAGCAGAGGTCGATTTTTTTTTCGGTTGACCGCTCAATTTATGACTCCATATTTCGTGAGGCTCACACAATCATATCAGAACACAAGTGAGGCTCACAACATCACGCCTGTGCTCATGGGCAAAGCACTAAGTGAGCGCCGGCGCCGATAACCGCTGGACCTGGCGAACAATCAATCCGTTCGACTTGGCCTTCTCGACGGCAAGGGCAACAAATCCTGGCGTTGCCTTGCCAAGCTGCAAGAGGTGAGTGCACATACTCACAAGGCACTCGACTCGATGGCCTAAGCTATTTGATTTACCTCGTCCAGCGTCATGACAGAGCTTGGTGGGTATGTACCGAGCCCGCGCCCATGCCTCCACCTTCAACTCAAGATAACGAGGACCTCCAAGAGCAACATAGTCGGGGCGTACTCGGCAAAATGCCTTATCCAGTCCTTCTCGGACCTGTAGTGAGTCTAGGTCCTTTTGCCCGACAACCCCCGCTACAACGTATCCGGAAGCTTTTCTATCGATCAAACGAGCCACTACAGCCTCATACACTCCAAGCAAGTCCACCCTCCCTAAAAATGGCCGTCGTAAGGCATTGCTCACCCTCGACGGCAGACTCACTTCGTTCGCGAGGCCTGGCAACTGATCCAACTGGAATAGGAGACCGCACGTCAAAATTGATGGCAAACGCTCCACATAGCTGGCATCAAGATAATCGCCAAATTTCAAGGCCAACGAATACGCCTCTTTGGGAGAGGGCATATTGAGGATCAAGGCTCTAATGTTAGGGGTACCTCTAAACCCCTCTGCCAGTATCCAATGCATTACGCTCATGCAGAACTCTGGACTGCCATCATCCTTGCGGTACGTGAAGAGGCCACTCTTCATGGCTGGGGCCAACGGGAAATCTGTCCAATTGAGAATAGGGTGAACAACCATGGTTTCCTCCTAAAGCCATGTTGCCCTACTTCCCAAAGAGCGTTTCTCTGTAAATAGCCCAATTTATTGCCCTTTTACGTCAGAAACATACCTCACAAAGCAGGCAAACTTGTAGGAATGGATCACAGTCGACGCACATTTCTCAAAACCATGCTTGTGGCGAGCTTTGCTGTACCAGCGCTCTTTTCCCCACAGGCTCTTGGGAATGATTTCTGGAACAGACCCCGGACTCTCCGGCTACGCCGAGCCGAGACCGGTGAGACTGTATATGAGACCTACTGGGCAGATGGTCGCATCGTTCAACCTGGATACGATCGAATTTGCCATTTGATGAGAGACGTGTCCGCCGGCGTCCAGTGTGGAATGGATGTAGTGCTTCTCGACATTCTGAGAGGTATGCAGGGATGGTTTCTTTCATATGGACAGGACCGAGTTATCACCATCAACAGCGGATATCGAACTGACGCTACAAACAACAGGCTTGAAGGTGCTGCGAGGAACAGTTGGCACAAAAGGGGAGGGGCCGCTGACGTCCGAATAGAGGATGTTCCCGTAGATTACATGGCTCAACTAGCTAGATACCTCCGGGGTGGAGGTGTTGGCATCTACCAACAGAAGAGGTTCTTACACGTGGACCGAGGAAATATCAGAACATGGAGAGGTTAACAATTATCATGCTGCTCACTCTTACGAGCAGCGCTTATGCCCAAGCAGTAACTCCGTCAATCATGAGCACGAGCAAGTCCAGCTCGGTGCCATCTCGACTGGATCCTTCTGGCCAATTAAACACCGAGACAGCACCGGCTCTAGGCCCCAGCACTGTACAGAACCCGATCGCTCCTACCTCTACCCCAAACGACGCTAGAGGCCCGTCTAGCGTACAAAATGGCCCTCAGCAGAGATCAGAGAAGCAAGTTGGCGCACCTAAAGCTTCAAATACAGATAGTGGCTTCAAAGCGCACTATCTTCCAAAGCGCCTTGGCACTCTACGTTATACGGTTCAGGTAGCCAGCCCTCACATACAGATCATGATGTACACGGGTCTTTGCCCAAAAAGCACACTTCCCGAGTTCAGGCAGATGGCAATTGATCGAGGACTTGAAACGAGGCGCCGGAAAGTTGTTCGCGCGGCCATAGCTAACACTGAGAGCGGCCGGTCGCAGGGGTGCTGGTACCACGACCCGAACACCGGCAGTGTACAACTCCAACTTGAGGGAGGATTTGGCGAGGAATTTGCACTTGAGCAAATTGATAGAGTTCGGCCTGGTTATTGATTGCGGCGACGATGTGTAGGCCAAAACCCTTCATCAATTGGAGACTCATAGCCTGGCCACTTATCAGTCGCCAGGCACTCGGCGTACCTGTGGATTGCCTGCCGGTAGCGTCGATGGCCTTCTTCAAGCATTGCTTGAGGAGCGGTGTATATACAAACAGCGTTTGCACATTTTTCCTCAACTGCAATGAAATTGAATGGCAGCTTAAGACCAAGAACTTTTTCGACGCCATCTCGGTACATGGCGGCCTGCACATCATAGTCCATGTCAAAGCAGTGGTACCCGAACGGCACTCTCCTTGCATCCTGACATTTCTTGATGTCGCCAATAAACGCTCTATTGAGGATATCCAGACGGATCTTGCAGGGGACTCCTGTTTCGGCATCCACCCACTCAAGAGTCTTCTCACGCTCGGACATGCTGATGACACAACCAAGGTCAAAGGCGGGGCGGGTGGGGTCTTTAAAGGACAATACAGCATCGCGCATTTTGATAACCTTGCCGTAGTCACTTGCGGTCAAAATCCGCATATGTGGGTGGCTCGCGACAAAGTCTTTGTACTCTTTTGTCCCCCTATCGCCCTTCCCGCGGTAGACCGCATAGAGGACCTTGAAGCGGTCAGGCTCCAAAACTGCAGAATGCAGCGCAGTACCAAGGCGCATCGCATCGGTTTCCTTACGAGGGCTCTCGAGCATATCCTTCAAATGAGCGCCGGACCTAAGAATGGTCTTGAGCTTGGTGCTTGTCGCAGTCCTTTTATCCGCGTGGTACTCGATATCGGAGATCTCCTTAGTCTCGGCAAGTTGTGCCGGCGTCAATCCGCTCCGACTGATGACGACCTTTTCCGGCGCTGCGGACACCTTGGGGATACCAATGGGAACAGTCAGATCATCAAGCCGGAGCACTTCCTGCGCTTGAAAGCGCGACCCACTAAGTATCAATCTGCTCTCAGCGCTTGTGCTAAGGCGCAAGCCAGGTTGGCCGGATGGTACAGACAGCTTAAGCGACCTTGCCTCATTCATGACTCCCATCTCTTCTCTCCAGTATCCCATTCCCTCGACACTACCCGAGGAACTTCGACATTCAAGGGGTGTAAATGACACCGAGCCAATTCACACCAAGCCTCGACAACAGTTACGCTCGTGTTGCCCAGGCCTTGTCAAATGGAGAGTTGCAACTCGCCTTCCAACCTATCTTTTCTGCCAGCTCGCATAGGGTTGTCGCTGCGGAAGCGTTATTGAGATGGGCTCACCCAACGCACGGGACACTTACGCCAGATTCGTTTTTGAAGCACATAGAGAACACTGATATTGAGCTTCCGATTTGTACCCTGGTGTTTGAAAAGGCGTTACAAGCACTTACCTTATGGTCAGCAAAGGGGTTCAATCTTCGGATTGCAGTCAACCTTTCTCCAGCATTGCTTCGCCCTGAACTGATTACAGTTCTCTCTCATCTCAAGGACAAGTATGGCCAGTTGCTCTCGTCTCTTGAACTCGAAATAACAGAAAGGTATACGCTTGAAGATGCGTCGTGTGCCTCGAAGTGTGTCGGCCAAATTCAGGAGAAGGGGCTACGTGTCTCCCTTGACGATTTCGGGACTGGCTACAACGGGTGGGACATCCTCGCCAAACTCAATGTTGACGCGCTGAAGATCGACCGCGCCTTTGTGAGCCAGGTCGAAAATGAACGCGGATTGGAAGTTGTCAGAGCCATGACACTGCTGGCGCAGTGCCTGGGCCTTGAAATTATTGCTGAGGGAGTTGAGAAGGAAAGCCAGCTGGCACTCCTGCAGGGCCTGAAAATTCACTACTGGCAAGGATATCTCGGGTCTAAACCTCAAAGCTATGATGCATTCACATCATGGCTGGAGGATCACCGGCACGGGCGCACGGCATTGCATGGCCAGTTGAACGATACAAGAGACCGGGCGGGTGGATCATCTCATTTGCACTCAGCTTGCACACAAACCCGCTAGTCAAGGTTACTGCAGGAAGGGCTCTGACGAATTTGTAGTGGAGTCCTTCGTCATCGACCAACCAGTCGTGAATCGGCAGGTCCAGAAATCGACCAATCACGGCGCCAAACGTTACTACTCTCGACATAGGATTCATCCATTCTCCAGCACTTAGTAGCCGGCCTGATTAAACGGAAACATTGGAATTAGGCAGAAAAAGGCCCGATTCACAACGAATGTTCTGTTGCGATTTCCGACAAGATACTCCATACCAGACCGCGTTCAAGTCATGACGAAAGGAATTTTTATGTCGCAAGCCGCAATTTCCCCGCGGATCGTTGAGCACGTATTTGATAAAGAATGGCGTAACCGCGTCAATGGGTTCTACCAAGAAAAGCAAGTTGAGTTTGGATCTCCGGTGGTTTCGCAGATGTTCAAGCGAAACTACATTCTGAGCGTGCGCAACATGCACTTCATTTCGATCTTCGCTGAACACCTGATCAAGGATGCAAAGCAGGTCGCTGAACTTGCCAAAATCCTGCAGAACTCTGTCTCAAAAGCAACTTCGCACATCGACAACGCTTTACAGCATGTTCAAGCCATTGCCGCTGATGCAGACATCAGCCTGGCCGGCAACCATACGAGCAAGTTAGCTGCGTCAGCTCCATTTACTTCACCTGTGGCTTACTCCCTCCTCACCATGTTTGAGAAAGCGGATCGCTACCACGACTCTCTAGTAGCGGCCTGGATCCAAGGTGAAGTACCGGACGATGAGAAGCGCAAGGCCGAGGAGGACCTAAAGAAAACCATCCGCCGAGTCTTCGAGACCACCCGTACGGTAATGGGAACAGCTCTTTCCCGTATCAAGAAGGAAAAGGAAAAGGCTGGCGCAGAACTGAGCGATGAAGTTCAAAGCGCGGTTGCCGATATCGAGTTGGAAGCTGTCGTAGCCGGCGACCATGAAGAGGCCGACAGTGTGGCAGTTGCTGAAGCCACATTGGTACTCGGGTCGGCTGAGGCAACCGATGTAGAGCAGCCAATTACCACGCCTACTGAAGAAGTAGTGCTGGCTTAAATGCTAAATCCGGAACAGCAGGCGGCCGTCCTCGAGGATGGCCACACCCTCGTAATCGCCTTGCCTGGCTCCGGCAAGACGAAACTGTCCGTCGATAAAATTGACCGCCTGCTTTCTTTGCACCCGACAGCACGGGTTGGAGCAGTAACATTTACCCGTGATGCCGCCAACGAGCTGCAGAAACGCATCAGCAAGAAGGTTGGTGCCGAACGTGCCAAGCGTGTTGATGTTGACACATTCCACCGACACTCCATCAGCCAATTGCGAGCTGCCAACCGCATGCCCAATTTGTTATCTCCAGCACAACAATTCAACATGGCCTTGCGTGCTCGTGATGCTGCAGGGTTTCCAGATCTTCGGCCCGACCAGGTTTCCCGAATAATCGAGAACGTAAAAAGCTCCATTGATCTGACGGCGGAAACGCTAGCAGATGAGCAGATTTATCGCGAGTACTCAAAACTCCTAGATCGCCATAACCTATGCGACATGCAAGATCTGGTGAGACTTTCCCTAGACGGGATGCGGCAAGGCACTGTCGAACCTTTGAATGTCCAGTTCCTACTAGTCGATGAGTTTCAAGACACTGACCGTGTGCAGTTGGAATGGGTCCTCGAGCATACAAAACGCGGGATCATTGCCACGGTGGTTGGAGATGACGATCAATCCATCTATGGCTGGCGCCATGCTTTAGGCGTTGATGGAATGAGTCACTTCCGCTCCCAGGTGAAAGCCCGCCTTATCACACTATCGACAAATTACCGCTGCCACGAAGAAATTCTTCAGAGAGCGGGAAATATCATTGTCAACAACCCCTCCCGTATTAGTAAAACTTTGCACTCTCATAAGGGGCGAGGTGGCAAGGTTGAGGTAATCAAAACCATGAGCCGAGAAAGGGAGGCAGAGGAAATTGCAAAGCGTATCCTGGCATCTGACGGTAAGTGGGTTACCCAGGGTACTGGCCCTGACGAATGGCAAGAATGGCAAGTTCCACCAGAAAGCTTTGCTGTACTGACGCGGAGCAACATTCTTCTCCGTCTGATCGCTGCAGAGCTTGGAGCCAATTCGATCGCGTTCACGCTTGGCACAAGTGCCAAAGATATCTGGGCAATGCCGCCGTTGTGCCACCTTGTTGGACTCCTCGATTCCTTGGCCAAGGGCACAACTCTCGGGGTAGACAATGCGCTTGCATGGAGAGGAATTTCAGAAGAAGGACTTCAGCAAGTTCACCATGCTGGGGCAGGGTCACTGAACAGATTGCTGGCCAGCCCTGGCCAGATCCATGGGCTGGAGAAAAAAGAGCAAGACTCGGTTATCCAATTCTTGTCCTTACTTCAGGGCTGGAAAGCTCAGCTAGAGCACGGAAGAATCACACTTGTCATTGGAGGTATAAAAAACTGGCTCGAAGCAACCACAAGCAAGAAAGACCTGAATGACCTATGTTACGGTGCCGAACTTCTTGGCAAACGACTTGAAGGTCCCTTGGCCAGCCGACTGCGTGTGATTACAAGGAAGCGAGAGAAGACAGACGGAACACCCGATAGTGCGGTTCAATTGTTGACCATGCATGGTTCCAAAGGACTTGAATTTAATTCTGTCTGGATTGCGGCCGTTGATGACGGAACGATCCCCTCATCATCGAGACAGGGTGATTCACCAATCGACGAAGAGCGACGGTTGATGTACGTTGCCATGACTCGAGCTAGGCAAGGCCTGACAATTTCCTACGCCACAACCCCAAGCTTTTTCCTCAAGGAAGCGGGTCTGATCGTGCGTGATAGATAATCGCTCGGCCCGGGCCAGCCTTGCTGCGTCGCCTCTTGCGTGTTTTTCATGTAGTGCAAGTTCTCGCATGTCTTCATGTGGCCATAGTTTCCTTCTGGTTCCGCGGGCATAGACATTGCGCCCTTTTCTTTGAACAATCCTACCGGGTTCTAAAGCATCAACCCCCGAAGAGAACAACACCTTGAGCTTGAACGTGTGCTGTTGCTTCTCTTTTCCATAGGACTCAGACAAAATCACACCGTATATCCACCGTTTGCCTGTTGGTGTCTGTTTCGGGTAAACGCCCTTATACACAACCTCCTGATACCGGATTTCATCCCCAGCAACACAATCTCCAGTGCAATCGATCGGATAGGACCGTTTGCAGAAAACCTCTGCTGCAGAGGCAGCTATCTCAATGTTGCTCATAGAGTGAAGCCTTTTTTATGGTTTTGTTGCCATCCGGGTGGTTGTTTTTCACTACCGGATGGCTGTTGATGTTAGGAATTTACTGCCCGAAGCAAAGGAATGCCGAATAGTCTCGCCCATGCTTCAATGTGCTGACGCTGGAGTATGTGCTCGTCTTTTGAAGCCCACCAGCCATTTACAATGGAGAGTATGGCGACAGGCTCCTCAAGAGCCATTGTTGTAAGAATTGGCCAAACAAGAAACTCTTCAAAACAGAACACCACAGCAACAGGCTTCATTTTTCCTTCGACAGGGGCTGGAGCGATATTTGTCTTGAACCAGTCAATTGGATAATGCTCACCTTGGGCCCACGGTCGCCACATCGCAACAGGAACAGTTTGCCGGGCGGTTACATACCCAAGTATTTTCCCTTCGGTTGCAACCATCAGAGCATTGGCCACGTTGCCTTCTCCGTCGATAGGCTGTTCGACACCTACCATAAGAACCTGCTTCCCAGACCAGGGCAGCCTCGGCAGCTCACGGCGCCAAAGCTCCACAATGGCCATGTCTTGGTAGCCTCCAACTTGTTCAGGAAACAAAATCAACTTTGCGCCCTGTCCAAATCCCTCCTTGGCTTGCTTGAGGAGTCCAATCTGCCTCTCTACTTGCTTGCCAACCTGGGAGGGATACTTACCCAAGTTGGTATCAACTGCATACCATGTCGCAGGTGTCGGTTTGTTTTTTTCCATCAGATGGGCAGCTACTACAGATGCAATGATCACAACACCCACCACCCCCGTGGTCCAGGCGGGTAATCGGTGTAGGGCCCATGGGCTGATCCAAAGAAAAAGAACAAGCGACAGCCCCCCAAACCCCCAGCCTGGGAAAAGGGATGATGCGGATAGAAGCGGGTTTAACCATCCAATCAGGCCAATGGGTGGAAGAGAAACCAGGAGAAGGGCACCAAACAATCTCCAAGGAAACCGCGATCTACAGTAGGCCTTTGCAGTCCAGAGCCCTCCCCACACAGCGCCTAGGGTAAGGGAAGAAGCAAACCAAAGCACGTAGCCTTGAAGAGCAGTTGCTGCATCACCAAAGAAAGCAGCAGCAGAGTCGGGGATCACCCTTGACCCGACTAAATAGTAAGTAACAGCTGCAAGAAACGCTGCTCGTCTGGTTCCAGCGAACAGCCAGACAAAAGGGAAAGCCACAGCCACCCCTGTAAAACCTGAGATCCAAGTAAAGTAGGCCAAGGCTCCGGCCATCAAAATTGCGGTAAGGTCCGAGAGTTCAACTTTTGGGGGTTGCATTGATTTGGTTTGCCATTGCACGAAGGGAGGTTAACAAAACAGTCTCGCTGACCATCAGCGATTTACATAGAAGCGACTGTAGCACCGCCGAAATCCAGAAACAGTCTGTGAATGCCATCTTTACTGAGACATTTCCACGATTCTTCTGACGAATGCTGATAAAAAGGTGCGAGCTTTGGTTCTCTATTGTGAAACCCTTATCTCTTTGTGGCCCGTGCGCGGCCCCCTCAACCTTGCTCAATAACCCGAGCAACACTCCGAGCAACATTGGTAGCTCAGCGTTGTTCAACTGTATGTTGATCTTACTGTTCCAGTCGTAACTTTGGGCGCTCCCACTTGCCCCTTCAAGGTTGACCCGTAGTCCGTCTTTGTCCAGAGACAGTGAGAAGCACGCAGCGCCAGAAGCCCCATATACATGGTATGACTTGCGTAGCACCGCCTCGGCCTGGCCAACTTCTGGAGACGCAGGCCTTGTGTTCGAGCTACTCCCGGTCACTGGTTCCTCCCCAGCATTCAGTTCAGATTGTCCAGCTGAGCCATGGCCATCTGCCAACACTTCGGATTCTTGTCGAGCTGATTCCGGCAGGCTCTCCTGATTTTCTGGGCTTTCCTCCGCAATGCCATTTTTCAGTGTTTGTAACAGAGTGCACAACTGCGCCTGACTTGCGGCAACCCCACGTAAAGCGGGTTCCAAGCAACTTTTGAACGACCGAAAAGTCCCGTGGCTATCTGCAACCAGGGGCAGCGCATCAATACTTGATTTCATCCCAATCTTCTCTAGCCCGTCGACGGCCAAAGGCGAACAAGCAAAGGTCAGTGCCTTGAGATAGCCCAGGCTGCTAACAGCGGTCTCTTGGCCTTTGTGTTGATACGCAGTCGATATGGTTTTGCGGATTTTGTCGCCGCGGAGGGCCATCATGTTACGAATGATTTTTTTTGACGGCTCGGTTAGCCCCAAAGCCTTGATATAGGCCACCAGCTCAGTCGGCCGGCTTATTACGACGTCTTTCATGAGGTTCCCCTAGGATCATTCTCAGCATACGGTACCCATTGCAAGGCTGATTTCAAGAGGCCATTTATTGACTTTGCCAACCCGAGCCATTAATCTGCAATGGCTTGACAGGCATGTTGGGCCAGCAGCTGGGACTGTCCTTTCCGAGCCGTGATCTAGGGGCAAGAAAAACCCCTCCTGTGACCCACTCCCAACCCGATCTAAAGACAATCCTGACTACCTCATCGTGCGTGATTTTACGGTGAGGTACACAAGGTTGTTTTCCCCAGTCGTCCTTTCGTGGACGTACTGCTGGTCTTTGAATCAGCATTTCAACCCTCTTGTCCTCACTCGAAGCGCTTCTGCTTCATCTCTAATTTATCTACGGGCTTGCCTGTAGTTAATACCGCCCGGTGGGCATCTCCACCCGGGCGTCGCGCACCGGTCTGGAGAATTCGTCATGCGCGTCGTCTGGAGAGTCTCATGAAATTAGCTCTTGTGGCCCTTGTGGTCGTTGGCGTTTTGGCATCTCCGTTTGTTGCAGGCTTTCTAGCCTCCTTCATTCTGATGCCAATCAACGCAGCCCTGAAGGCGATCGTTCGCATTTTCAAGAACGGTGTCACTGTGGTAAACGCTCACACTGAAGCCTCCAAGACTGCTCCGGTTAAACCGGCTGCTGTTGAGGAGTCAGCCGCTGAGCAAGTAAACGAAGCACCTCAAGAGGTCGCTTCTATTGTCACTCGAAAAATCAAGGGAGGTTGTCTTACCCTGTGGATCTACAGTGACTGCATCAAACGTTCTGTTTGGTTAAACAAACGTAAATGCGATCTTGCTAAAGAACAGGAGAAAGCAAAAGCGGAGGCCGATCATGCACGTCGTGCGCTGAGAAAGTCGAATCGTGCTGCAGCTCCAACCGAACGTGTTTCGACTAAGTCCATCAAGGAAAAACAGGTATTAAACCGTAAGCGCTATGCGCTTCCGGACCTGCCGTTGATGTCCAAGGAAGACGCAATTAAGAAATCTTTAGTAGAGATCGAGGATATCCAGGCCAAGCTTGAGGCACGCCAGAGTCCTCGGACAGAGGTGAAATCCACTGTGATGCCTGAACTGCCTGTTGTTACAACCCTCTCGTCCTCTGAAACTTCAGTAGAAGTTGTTCCTGCTACGGAGGTTAAGAAGGTTGATGCTCCAGTAGAACGGGTGGCAAAAGTAGTACCGATAGTTTCCCCAAAGGCGAAGCCAAAGTCGGAATACACCGGATACTTACTTGACGCTCGCCAGGACTACAACACGAATCTGAAGTACCAAGGATTCCGGGTACGCCTCCATACGGATATGGGGGTGGAAGAGGAAGTCTGGGGAAATGATCTCGAACGAGCTTTAGAACAGAGTGGCGCCCAACTTGGAGACAAAGTTGTGGTTTCCTTTCTCGGAAAGCGCCTTGTGCCCATTGCTGCTTCGGATACAGAGGAACCAGTAATGAAGCCGAAGAAAATTTTCGAGGTTCGCATTGCTTAACACATACCGAAACCTGGGCAACCAGGAATAGGTTGCTTGATAAAGGACCCCACATGACTTGTACCAATCAAGTCTCACATTAATTGTACCCACCCCCTGCCGGGATCTTTCCCGGCAGGGGAGGTCTCCGGCTTAACCTGGAGACCCTCATGGTTGGACAAACATGCTTTCGGAGTCTTAAGGTATTTAATGCCCTCCAAACTCCGATCGACCAGGGTTCGCCCTGGCAAATCCCCCCTGATGCTGAAGATCGAATCCGCGCAACCAAGCTACTTAAAGCGGAAAATCGCAAGCGTATCGATGAAAAAATTGACGCCCTGTGGAAAAAATTCCTCAGTCTTCAGCTTGAGCTTGAGTATGACGTTTGGAAAGACCATGAAGTCGACTACATCATCGGCTTTGTCCTGGACCAATCGTTATCGGCTCTATCAACCCGTGACCCTCAAGAAATTGAGCTCGTCATCAACTGGATGTTTGTAGGGGCTGAACGTCTTATGCGGGATGGCTCCGGTGCTATTTACTGGGCCCCTACGAAATTGGTTCCTTTCAGCTTTGAATTCTGCTGCCGGTACATTGGCTATGATCCCGAGACGTTGAGGGAGCAAACGCTGATTGATGCATTGGCCTTCCAGCAAGAACTATGGAAGGAAATTGTATCGACAGGCGGCAACCATACTCCGGTTGGTCGCAGCATCAGCATTATCAAATCTGCTCTCGATCGACTTTAACCCCATGGCGGGCCTCTCCCGTCAGGGGGAGGTCTGCTCCTTAATTAGGAGATGTAAATGACCTTGCAAGCTAATTCCTGCGTTGTTGATGCCGCGGCAACCCAACCATCTACTCCGGTTCGCAAGGACTGGACACTGAAGGAGGCTTTCGGCATTGATGTTCCGTACTCGGTGTCTGGGTTCGCTCAACACGACTGGGCTCCTGTAAAAGACCCCAATTACAAGTTCAATAAGGAGAATTTGTCAGATCTTCTGAACTTTCATGCGAGCGGTGAAACAGCATTTCTTGCTGTTGGCCACAAGGGAACAGGAAAGACCTCGATGGTCGAGCAATTTCATGCCTCTCTTTGTTTGCCTCTTCTGATTGTCTCCTGCAGTCGAAACATGACAGAAGATCAACTGGTCGGTCAGTGGTTGCTTACTGAAGACAAGTCCATGAACTTCAAGCTCACTGGCGTCGCCCTTGCTGCACAGCTGGGGATGTCAGTCTTGCTGGAAGAATATAACTTACTCCCCCCAGGCGTGGCTTCTGTGCTCAACCAGCTCTTGGAAGGGAAACCGTACGACGTTCCACAGACAAGCGAGCGCATCATTCCAGCACCAGGGTTCAAGGTTTTCGCAACCATGAACCCGAATGACGGAATGAACTACCGTGACCGCGAGGATCTGGACTCTGCAAATGAAGACCGATTCTTCATCGTGCAGGTTGGCTACCTACCCGAAGAGGATGAAATCCCAATTGTCGAGGGAGCACTTGCAGCTATCACTGACTCTGAAGTTCGAAAGAACATGGCTAAGGGGATGGTTGATGTTGCAAACAAGATCCGGGCTCAGTTCATGCAGACATCTGCGGCTGCGCTAACAACGGTTATGTCTACACGCACGTTGCGGCGTTGGGCAAAGTTCTCCCTGATCTACCGCTCGGCCGCCAGCAAAGGTAAAAGTCCCTTGCATGTAGCGCTTAGCAAAGTACTCACCAATGCACCCAGTGTGTCGGCTGCCGATCGCCAGGCTATCCATGAGATAGTCGTGAGCGTTTTGGATCAAGAGTACAGGGTCTAATCAGAATGAACAGTCTGGTCACTCCCTCTGATTTGGAGGATTCGACATGTTAAACGGAGAATTTTTCCAGCTCGGTCCATGCCAGGTTTTTCTTGCAAAACCACGTTGCGAATTGCAAGAGTGGAGACAAAAGCAGAATCAACCATGGAAGAAGGAAGATCTCCCGCCCAGCACCAAAGTTCAGACTTTGGAATGCAGGGTAGAGGCTCTTCTTCGCATGGGCTATGAATGGGTTGGTTCAGCGGAGTTTGATGAAACCACATTGCAAGTAATTGCAGTGTTGGCTACATCCGCTTCTGCTGGCCGCTCACCTGTACAGCCAGATTTTTTGGTGGCCTCTAGCATCACGAGTTCAAAACAAGGAGCAATTGACAGGCTAACTCAAGCAGGAATTGAGTTTGCAAAAGCAACCGATAGTATCCTCGTCGGAACAATGACGATTATGGTTGCAGAAGTCGGAGGGGTTTGTTCTCTGACATCCCGGATTAAGGCGTCGAGCACCGAAGCCTTGATTAACGCCCTTGTTGTAGCCAAGTTGCTTGATATGCAAACAACCGAAGTCGACCGACCCGATGCCGTGTTCCCATTCGTTGATACCGGCGCCTGTCGGCAACGATTGTCTCAATGGGCAGAAGACGGGATAGTCAACTCGAACTGCATTGATCTGGCTGAGGAAAAAAATTTGTTGCCGAAACAGATCAACTTTCAAAGGGATATAAGCCTATCTGTCCCGTCCTTTAGCCTTTAGGGCGTGTTCATATTGTTTTACCACCCTGTTTCCACCCCTGCGGGCCTACCTCCCGCAAGGGAGGTGTGCCTCCACTTTGGAGAGCATCATGGAACTACTCATCTCTGACGAAGCATTTTTCTGGTTGTTATTTACAATCCTGATGCTTGGCTGCCTCGTTATTGGAGGGATTTGGGCAGACCACCAAGACCGGAAGCAAGATCAGCAGCAACGCGTTTCCCGTCACCGTCAATTTTAACCCTTGGCCGGGCACTCCCTGCCGGGGGAGCCTGGCGATTACTGGAGATACTCATGATTCCGATCGTCGAACAGGTCTTATCCGAAATTATCTGCATCCAGGTGACATCGCATATCTGGAGCGGTCGAAAGAAGTTGGTTCCTTCTGATTTAAAACTGTCTCAATCAGAGTTGCCACCAGCGGACTTTGCTTCGCTGGGCAGTAAGAAAATCTGCAACCCTGCATCTTTGACCATTTTCAATACGCTTCGTAAGCGTGCTGATACGTTCATGTTCAAGCACGGCGTAAAGTTCTTGGGTGGTTATGCAATCCCGGTAGCCAAGGCCCAAGAAGTTTGCAAAGAGCTCGATAAAATCCGCACCGAGTTTGATGCAAAAACTGATAGCTTTATCAATTCATTTGATAAGGAAATCAATAGCTGGGTCACGAAGCATCCAACATGGGAAAGTTCAATCCAAGCGGCTGTTCCTCAAGCCGAGTCGGTCAGAAAGGCTCTTTCGTTTGATTACCAGGCCTTCCAGATCAAATCGGCGGACGTCGCTTCGGTCAGCGGGCTCGAGCGTGCAGCAACCGGTCTGACGGCTCAGCTCTATCAGGAAATTGCCCAACAGGCTTCCCTGTATTGGGAAAAAAGCCTAGCAGGTAATGACAAGGTAGGGCCGAAGGCCATACGGCCATTGCTTACTATCCGCAGCAAACTTGAAGGTCTAAGTTTTTTGGACACTCGAGTTCTACCGCTGCTGGACAGCATTGACTTCATCCTCTCAAGGATGCCTTCTAGCGGGCCGATCCAGGGGCAAGACCTACATGCTTTGACTGGGATTGCCCTGATTCTTGCCGATGAGGGTCGTATCATTGCCCATGGAGATAAGATTCTTGCAGGGCAGTCGATTGATGGGCTGTTGCTTCCTTCAATTTCCAATTCGTCTACCAACGAGGCTCATGTCACAAGCGAGGCCCTGGTTGATAGCGAATTTGGAAGCAAACAGGAGTCAGTCATGGAACATCAAATCAAAGAGCCGCCGGTCCTTGAAATTGCTGACTTTAGTAATTTCGAGGTTCCGGCCGCAGTACTTAACCCCTTGACCATCGGCATCGCTGCCGGCAGCAATGTTGCCGCGGAATCAACTGCCGAGCAAGAAGCCGCACCTCAACCTGTAGTCAGTTTGGCTCAGGGCAACGTAGGAATTTTCCTCTAACTCTTCAGGCTGCCCCCTACCGGGGGCACGCCTGTTCTTTACTTAGGAACTAACATGCACTCATCTTTAATACAGGCTCTACCAATGGTTGCACAAATGCTGGCGGACGACTTCGGCATTGAAGTAGAAATTGGTGGAAACCAGGCGATGGTTATTGACCGAAAAGTGGTGCTGCCGAGCCTGCCTGCCGATGATCCTGATACGGCGCCATTGGCGTTTGGCTATCTGGTACACAAGACCGGCCACATAAGGCATACAGACACTTCTACATGGGAGGGCATCTCTCCGATTCAACATGAGATGGCCATGATTCTGGAAGATGCTCGCATCGAGCATCGCATGGCTCTTGAATATCCCGGTACTCGTTTGCGTCTGGAGGCTTTGAACCGCAAAGTTCTAGGCACTGATCGGGCGGTCGCAGCACAACCTGCAAAGTTGTTGTCTGACTACCTGCAAACGCAGGTGTTTGCTTTTAATCTGGGGTATGACTGGTTGGTGCCGGATGCTTTAATGCTTCGTGACGCAGTAAGCCGAACTTTCAGCCCTGGCCTTGTCACCTCGATCGAGGGATTGACTGCGGATGTTCATCACCTTCCATCCTCCTACCACGTTCTTCTTGTCGCCAATAGGATTCAACAAGCGCTGTTGGATGAGGGGGAGAAGAAGCGTAATGAAGAAAGCAACCAAGCCCAACAGAATGGAGGCGAGGCAAACCGTGCGGCACACCAGGATGAGTCTTCGGTTAACAAATCCTTGTGCGTAGCTGAGCAGCAGGGTTCCCCTGCTGACCAGCATGGAAATACGACATCGATCGTTATCCAATCGCAGTCTGGCCAAGCGGCTGGCGGTGATTCTGCCGGCGTAGACAACAACAATGCTTTCGAGCAAGCCTTGCAAGCAACAGCTGGCGATTTCGGTGAAAAACACGGAGATAAGGCAGCTCGCCTTCTTTCCCAGGCGGCGAAGGAGTGTCGCTCGGAACGGTTAAGCGTGATGCCACGGAAAGACATCGCTGAAGCAGTCATGCCGTTGTCGAGGGTAGCTGATGTAGCACGTGCAACGAACGCACTCAAAGCTAGGCTTCGTGCCTTGCTGCTTGCCCAAACCAAGATTCGAACGGTTCACACCGATAGAGGCCGTCTCAACCCTAACCGTGCCTATAGGATTAAATTCGGCCAGGTAGATGTTTTTTCCTCCAAGATCAGTAATTCCAGTGTCGAAACTGTCATTGAACTGCTTATCGACACGAGTTCATCGATGAGGAGAAATGACCGACTGAAAGTAGCAATGGACACGGCTCTCGCAGTTGGCGAAGCGCTCAATGGCTTACAAGGTGTTTCTTTTGCAGTCAGCGCCTTTCCACTTGGCACTGCTGCAGGTCTGGGGGTTGTTAAAGACTTCCAGGAACGTTTGATTCACTCGATGAATCGCTTTGCCTCTCTGGGGCCGGCTGGCAGTACGCCACTTAGCCAAGCAATGATGGCTAGTGGGATTCGTCTTTTGCGAAGGAAAGAGCCTAGAAAGCTCCTGCTTGTCACAACGGACGGAGAGCCAGACTCCAATGACCCAACCAGGCTTGCCATTCGAACTTTATCTTCTTATGGCATCGAAATAGTCGGCATTGGCATTGAAACTCGTGCTGTCCACGGGCTCTTCAAGGATGCCATGACTATTGCGGACGTTTCCCAGTTGCCAGGGGAGCTATTCGCCACATTACAACGCCTCTTGACTAACCCACGTCGCGCTGCGTAAGCTAACGACATACCAGTCGCCGGATATTCCGGCGGCTTTCCAATAACGAACCAATCGCTATCGGAAAGCCGCTGGCTTAAACAAACTCTTCGTGCCTTTGTGCGCAAGACGCAGGCTTTACCTGCCTTTCAACCTCCTTACATCTTTTTTCAACCCTCTGGGGCAACCTTGCCCTGAGGCATGGTTGTTCCAATTTTATTGGAGTCCACCATGCTTAGTTCCCTTCTAGCGGTCATTTTGACCACTTTGGCCATCCAGGCGCCCACTGCATTGACTTCACCCAAGGATTCACGTGTTGAGATGCCCTGTGTCACGAACACCTGGCACTCCTCTCAAGCACGTCCTTTGGCGATTCATCACTCGTGTGTGTATCAATTGCGCGCACGCAGCATTTTCAACCGGGCCTAGCCCACTGTTCACAGCCATCTGACCTCCCGCAGCGGGGGCCCCCCTAACGGCCAACCGTTAGGCGGGCTCCTGCGCGGGGCATTCTTCATAAAGGAGTGTGTATGAGTACCTTGGTCGATGTTAAGGACTTAGCCCGTGGCAAGTGGGACCAAATCCTAGTTGCCATCGGGATTGGACCTGACTTGTTGGACGGTAAACACCACGCTTGTCCTATATGTGGCGGCAAAGATCGTTTTCGATTTAACGACAAGTTCGGCAATGGCGAGTGGACGTGCCACTCACATGGATTTCGTCCTGGTAAAAAAGTCGGAAACGGAAACGGCATTGAGCTCTTCATGGATTTCATGCGGATATCGAAATTCCAAGATGCTGCGAATGAGGTCCGGAGGCTGCTTGGGGCTGGCCTTCCAGAAATACCTGAGTCAACACGGAAACCCAAAGACCACCAGAAGAGTTCTGAAGAGAATCAGAAGTGGATAAACTGGTTACTGAAAACCTCCAGGCCGGCAAAACCAAAAGGATTTGTCGAACGTTACTTACGTAGCCGTGGATTGGCTGTCCAAGTTCCACAATGCCTTCGTTTCAAGCCTGACCTGAACTACTACCATGATGACGAAACAAGAGAGAGGATGCGGGCTATGCTCGCACCTATAACCGATGTTCATGGAAATACTCTTGGAGTCCATCGAACCTACCTTCGTCATGACTGTGCCGGCAAAGCAGATGTGCGTGTTCCAAAACGCATCGCTGGAAACGGTATTTCAGGTGGTTCAATCAAGCTCTACGAACCCGTAAACGGCTTCATTGCCCTTACCGAGGGGATTGAGACCGCGATCGCGGTTCATGAGCTCTATGGCTACCCTACTTGGGCAACCATAGCTACAGGATTCATGATTGATGTGGTGCTGCCCGAGGATGTTACTCAGGTTGTCATCATGGCCGACCATGACCCTATAGACCCCCAAAGGGGCGTTAAGCCTGGCCTCGATGCGGCGCTTACCCTAGGAAAGCGTCTCAGAGAGGAGGGGAAAACGGTCAAGATCCAGATGCCGACGAAAGAAGGCTATGACTACCTTGACGTTCTTCTTGAAATTAAGGGCCTTAAATAAACAAGGCCAGCGCTAGACGCTGGCCTTGTTCTCTATCCTACACCATCTGATTCCCTCTTGAATTCCGTCTAGGAAATGCAAGAATCGCGTACGAAATGAAACCTATCAGAAGAATAGGTTTTTTACTCGAAATCAAACAGGCAATACATGGGTCAGAAATGCTCTGACTCGCCCTTGAAGCTCTCCATAGTCCGGGATTTTTCGCACAAATGTCGGGATTTCGTGTTGGTTGTTTTCATCGTCTATCAGGATTACTCCTCCTGCAGGATTAAGCTCCATTTTGACGAGCTCATATATGCCGTGTCGAATGATGACATGGATCGATTCATGCACTAGGTACTGGCTGTACTCAGATGGGTCCACTAGACAGAGGCACTCATCTGGGAGGGCAAAGATAAATTGACAAGTGCCCTCTGTCTTTAGGTAGTAGCTCAGACAATGATCAGAATCGAAAGTGTCGCTTACTAGAGAATTAAGACACTCAGAAAGAACTGGCTGACCCAGGATGCCACTGTCGTCAGAAAGCAACTCCTGGGGGCTCGGGTCCAGCAGCCAGAACTCTACTTCTTCCTGGGTGCCGACGAAATCGGCCACTGTACGTAGGGCTAGAAAATGTTTCATAGTGCGCTTTTGATGAAACAAAGTTGCGTTTTTACCACATAATTAGCATATACAATCACTAAATCTGGGCCAAGAGGGGGGGGACAACATTTGATTCTATGGTGTGTCGTAGCTTCCGCATAGATGATAAGTAAATTTACGTATTACTAGACAACTAGCATTTGATTAATATTTTTTACAAATCGAGGGAAAAAACAACGTGGACGCACCAATCTGCCAATTTGACGGCGACATTGCAAGACTCAACCGGCTGTTCTTGGTACTGGCAAAAGAGACGCTCCGGGTGAGTGGGCCGGCTGTGGCACAAGACATCTTTGGACTTGATGGCGGGGACATCGAGTTCCTGAACGATGCTGATTTGAGCCAGTTAGACCTAATGTCGGAATCCAAGTCTCTGCTCTTTAAGCCCGTAGTGTCATTGTCTATTCTGAGTGACTCGATTGCAGAAGGAACCCACCATTGGCTAATGAATTTAGCCGCTGACCAATAATAAACAGGCCCAAAAATGGCTTTAAAAGAAACTGGACAAGGCGCCCAGTCCGCGCGCTACAGTAAAGATGTAATGGATGGCATTGTTGATTTGCTTTCCATTGGCATACGCAACACGATGGTTCCGGAAATCATGATGCACCATGACGGCCGGTTCAACGTCAGCGAAGGGCTTGTGAAGCAGATTGGTGAGGCAAATGGGCTCACCAATTCGAAAAAGGGTGCTCATCCATTCTCTTCATTCAAAGATAAGGTCCGCCGAGCAGAAGCTACCATTTTCCTCAGGAAGTTCGATGCTCTTAAAAAACGCCACCCCGACACTCCAGACTGGCGTAACTTTATCAATGCATATCAGCTTTATGAGCGGGTCGCCTCGCAATCCCGTTTCATGCTTAGCTCTGAAGTGTGCTGGTGCGTCGCAAAAATGTTTGCTCATCGCTCCAAAGCCGTTCTTCTTGACAAGTGCCGCGAAGGACACATTGTTGCCCGTTTCAACGATGAGATTATCGAAGGTAATTGCCCTTTATGCCATCGCACGCGTCTCAGCAAGCAACGTTTGGCGCTCCCCCAGCCTGCCGAACTGCCTAAGATGGCAAAGGTGATTTCCCTCAGTCCCGCTACCGCCTCTAACGTGCCCCTTGCCTTACCTCATAAGAGTGGGACTGCCTAGACTTCTGAATTAGCCATAAAACAGGGCGATAAGCGAGGAGTCTGTTTTACCAAGTTCATGCAAAATTTGCACATGAACTGGAAAATTCTCCTTCGCAATATGCTGGGTACACGACCTACGCCTGCTGTACCTGAGGAACCTAGCAGTCCGATACCTCCGGCCAAGCCGCCAAAAGCGCCGCGGCCTGCTGCTATTACACACCGCTATCCAGCCATTGATGCTGGCCTTGATGCAACGTTAACGATCGATGAGCTGCTCGAAGGTCAGAAGGATCTCCTTAGCGGCATCAAGTTGGGAGCGGGAGGCGGTCAAGCATTTCATTCCCTTTTCTATCCAGCGATAGTTGATCTGACTTCCTGGATTCATGCACTTCCAGCAAATGAGTCAGGCAACCACTTCGGTGCAGGGGGCTTGTTACGGCTCTCTCTTGAATTGGCATTCCATTGTCTGCAAGTTGCGGATCAATCCTTGTTTGCTAGGTCTGAGCCTACGGAACGGCGCCGGCAAGTGGAGCCATGTTGGAGATTTGCTGCGTTCTTGGCTGGGCTGTATTCGGAGCTTCATGTCATCCCAATAAGGATGCATATTACTGCTGACAATGGGACTGTTTGGCCATGCCATACTACCCCCTTGATAGAATTCATTGAGCAGCAAAAAACTCACGCATACTTTGTGAGGTTCAAACCGGCGGATCACTCAAACCGAGAAATGTCTGCTTTGTTTGCTCACCGCCTGATCAGCCAAAGTGCATTGCAATATTTGCAAGATGGCCATCACATGATTGTACCTACTCTGATGGCGGCACTTGGCGGCAAAACCATAAGCTCTGAACACCAAAAGCTCCAGGAAATTCTAGAGAGTGTACGCCTGAAAGTGATTAGAGCTGACTTGGCTCGCCAACCGTCTAGCTATGGGAAAGTCAAAGTAGGGGTCCACCTCGAACCATATCTGCTCGACGCCATGCGTAGCTTGGTTAGAGAAGGAGTGTGGCGGATCAACGAGCCTAAGGAACGCCTCTGGTATACACAGGAAGGGCTTTTCCTGTTTTGGAAGACCGGCTTTCAGGAGTTGCTCACCCAACTACAAACCCAAAAAATTCCAGGCGCCCCAATCAATCCCGAAACAGTCGCTGAAATCCTCCTGGCTGAAAGAATCATCGTACCGGGCCCGGATGGCCGGGCATACTGGCCGATTTCTGCACCAGGTTCAGACCGGGTATTTGACGGACTAAAGTTTGCAGATCCCCTAAGCCTGCTCGGCGATACCGAGATACAGCCGATCAAAGAATCAGTAACTGGGCAGAGAAAGCCCGCGCCCAGGAAAAAAAAGGAAGAAAAGCCAAAGTCGGCAGATCTGTTCAGCGAAGATCCGGCAAGCAGCCCATTAATGCCGGCGGTGGAAAGCACATCAAAAACAGGCTCTGTTGCTTCTGGAGCCCTCCCACATGACGATGACTCATCGATTGTTTCTGAAGAGCCACTCCAGGGGGAGTTAGTTGAAAGGGACGCCGTAGTAGATGAGTCAGATCTGACATTTCGAGCTGCCGAGTGTTCTATTTCCGAAGAGCTACCGACTACGAGTGAGGAAACTTTCTCCCAAAACCACTCTGGTCAGGTAAATGAACCTCAGTCTTCAATAGAGAGTTTGCCCGTCGTAATGAACCCTAGTGTGACCGCTCCCTCCGGTTTCACTGCAGCGGCGTCTGCCTCACCAGTCTCGCTATCTGTATCAGAGCATGCCGAAAAACTTCTCCGCCAACTTGGCGATGAGACGATAAGCGACTTCTTGCGAGCCACGATCATTGACATCGAGAAGGGTACTATATCTGACTCTGTTCAAAATTCATTTGGTGTAGGGATTAAACGCAGTCTCATCCCCATGTACGGAGTAGAGGAAAGTACTGTGCTTTCGTGCCTTTCATCTGTTGGTTGGTTGGCAGTAAATCCTGAAAAGCCAAACGCCAAATATCACAAAATAGAGATTAACGGTACTTCGACAATGTTCCTTCTACTGTATCCAAAAGTTGCTGCTGGCTTGGGCCTGAAAGGGCATATCAATGTCTGATCGCGGTGTCAAACGTTTTGAAATGCCCTGGCGTCCAACTTTTGAACTTTACAGTGCATTGGGCTGGGCGGGGTCACTAGTAAGCACTTTAGGAGTAGGCGCAGCAGCAGCTGTACCCTCGAGCTATACGGCGTATATGGCCGGCCTATCCCTTGCGGGACTGGCCTACCGTGGTTGGCAAACAAAAAAGCACCTGGAATTCAGAGTAGCACTAGCTGGTACTGAGTTTTTTACTATCCCCATGCAAGATGTCAAGGAAGTCATGGAGGAAGGACAGTTGTGGATGGGCCGCGGTTGGGAGTGGCAGCCCATGCATACGCAGCGATACTATGAAGCCTCTAAACGGGTTGTCGGTGACATGCTGCCGCCGGCATGGTATCTAAAGCTCAAAAAAATTCCACCATATAGGGACGTTGTTGGCGCCCCTTGGATCCACGGTCTTGACGCAGAAGAGGGTGACATCCAACTGCCCTTAACCGCACTTGAGGGTCATACAGGTGTGTATGGGACAACTGGCTCAGGCAAAACTCGCTTCCTAGAGACACTATGCACACAAATCATATCTGACCCCAAAAACGTCATTATCATCATCGATCCCAAAGGGGATAAGGAACTCAAGAACATCGCAAAAGAAGCCTGCGTGCGAGCCGGGCGCCCAGATGCATTTGTTATGTTCCACCCAGCATTTCCTGCCGATTCGATTCGACTTGACCCCCTCAAGAACTGGACTCGCCGGACGCAGTTGGCTTCTCGCATCTCTATGCTGCAGTCCACTGACGGGGGTGGCGACACTTTTCAACAGTTTGCATGGCGGACTATCAATACCGTAAACGAAGGCCTGCTGTATATAGGTATCCGACCAAACCTAAAGAGCATAAAAAAACACACGGAGTCCGGTATGGATTCCTTGATGGAAAAGGTACTAGTACGGTTCTTTGAAGAGAACATTGATGGGTGGGAGTCAGAGGTAACCGCACTAATTGCTCAAGCCAAAAAGATCGAACACTCGCTCAACAAAACGGCCAGTAAAGAACTGATTGCCTACGTCGAATTCTATGAGAAACATATTCCGGAAGAGGTGAAGAAGAGGGAAGAGTTCATCGATAAGATGCTCGCCCAGACCAAACACAGTCGAGAACACTATGGAAAAATGATTCTCAACATCCAACCTCTGCTGGACATGCTGACAGCAGATGATTTGGGCAAAATGTTGTGTCCTGACGCGGAGGACATGTCCGATACCAGACCCATCTTTGATTCAGGAAAAATCATTGAAGGTGGCTACGTTCTCTACGTCGGGCTTGACTCATTATCAGATGCTACTGTTGGTAGTGCCCTAGCCGGCATCCTGTTAGCAGATCTAGCGGCAAAAACAGGCGAGATCTACAACTATTCGGATAAAGCTAGGGTTCATCTCATCGTGGATGAAGCGGCCGAGGCTGTTAACGATCCACTGATCCAGCTACTCAACAAAGGTCGCGGTGCCGGCGTGATCTGTTGGCTCCTTACCCAAACCTTCCCTGACTTCGTCGCAAAAATGGGGAGCGAGGCAAAGGCACGTCAAATCCTTGGCAACCTCAATAATCTAATCGCTTTACGAAGCGTCTGCCCAGTAACACAAAAATACATTTCGGAACAGTTTGGAGAAACAGACATCAGCCAAGCGTCCATGTCCTTCTCCGCGGGTTCTCGATCCGAAGACTCTGGATTGAATCAGCAGGGTTCCGTCTCACAATCTCTCTCCGAGAAAACCGTGCCGCTGATTCCACCATCCCTGCTAGGGGCCCTTCCGAACCTTCATTACATTGCTCGGATGGCCGGTGGCCGCGCCATCAAAGGCCGCCTTCCGAAAATTCTATAAGAAGAAGACACCACATGACTGTCCTGACTTTACCTGTAAACAAAACACTTCGATTTCAAATGGATCCCCAGGAGATACGTCGGCTGGACAAGAAGCGCGCGCTGAAACTAGTTCTACGACAATGCAAAGAGCAAGAATTCATCCGAAAAGTGTTCAAGCGCTTCGACCGTCTTGAGAGTGCTGCGGCAACTTTCGCATTCTTGTTAACAGAGCATTTTCCTCATGATGAGGATGGCAGCCTGGTTGCATTTACTTTGGACCAGGCAGCTGCGGCATGTGGACAAGCGATTAACACTGGGCATGACCCAGATGCTAAAGAGCGTGCTTTTTTGTTGAAGCTAATCGAATCAGCCGAACATCTAAACCGCTGGAAAATTATTGGCAGCAGCATCATCGGAGGAAGAAAAATGGCCTGGCCCGGCATCGACATCCCAATCATTGCATGGATGAAATTGCATGGCCTCGACATGCTTGAATTCCATCCACAGACGCACATCAGGCCCAAAGAACTTGACATGTCTGCCATCATGGCTTTCAAGCTACTCGCGTTGCCTGAAATAGATCTTCTTGCTAACCAGCTTAAAGGAAGACTTCTCCATGAAATTACTTCCACCAGTGGTGCGAAGGAAGACTGATGAAACACCAAACTCACTTCAAGGGATGGTTCATCATCATCATCATTGGCTTCTGGCTTCTTCCAATCTTCATAAGTGAGGAATCGGCTAAGACAAGAGTACTAGAAGAGATCGGCAAGGTACAAAGCCAATTTGGTGAGGTTGCTTCCAATCATGTTGTAGAAGGAGCAAATTCAACCTTTGACTTCATGGTAGTAAGAACTGGACTCCTCGAATGGGCTATGCGCGGAGAAGTCTCGAGGGAGGCTCAAACACAAACCGAGCGGGTCATGGGAAGGGTGGTCTCCACCGGTACCAGCTTCACAAACCGATATGTTCGTGGTGCCATCGCAAACGTCTATGGTCTGTTCTTCCGTCTGCAAATGCTTTTGGTGTGGATGCCTCTGATGATTCCATTCCTCATAGCTATTGTTATTGACGGGTATGTCGCCAGAAAAATGAAAATGTCCAGTTTTGGCTACTTCTCGCCTGCGGCCTTTCAGTTGGCAAACCATACCCTTATCTTCATGATTATGCTGCCGGCCGCCTACTTGGTATTGCCATTCGTTATGAGCCCTATGTGGGTCCCATTTTTAGCGATTGCAGCAGGCTTTGCGATGCGTCTTGCGATCAAGCACGCCCAGCGCATGATTGGCTGAGCCCCCCCCGCACACCGAAATTTTTTGCGTGTGTGCGGGAATTAGCCAGAAAAACCCCTTATTCATCGCGAACCTCCGTGCTTCCGATTCGTTATCCTGACTTCGTTAAAAATGGATTCAGGAGAGATAGGTGGCCACCCCCAATCAAGTCCATACCCTCGCTTCATTACGGTCCCTACTGAGCGACATCTGGCGCATCCTTGATGAAGAAGGTGTCCAAGAAGTGATGATCAACCGGGAGAACGAAGTCTGGGTTGAGCGGCACGGGGTGACGCGAAGAGAATCCATCTGTATTTCCAATAGGCAAATCGAGTCGGCCATTCACCTTATGGGCCGGTTGAACAGCCGGGATGCCAAACCCAACACCAAGGACTCGCTCATTGATGCCAGGTTGGATGGCATTCGTATCGCAGCAGCTCTCTCCCCAATTTCGGTATTTGGATCCAGTATTTGCATCCGTAAGCACAATCCTTTGCTGCTCACTCTTGACGACTATGTCGCTTCTGGAACGCTGACCGAGGAAGCAAAGATAGTAGTCGAGGAACTCATTGATAGTCATCAGAATATTTTAGTGGTGGGTGGCACTTCCTCTGGTAAAACGACGTTCTTAAATGCAATGGTAGATCGAATTGATCCAACCGAACGGATTCTCACCATTGAAGACACTCAGGAACTAAAAGTTTCCGCTCCCAACTGGGTGGCATTCGAAGCAAATAAACAAGTTGGAGTGAATTGTGGCGATCTCCTGAAACTCTGCCTACGGTATCGACCGGATCGCATTCTCGTAGGTGAGGTGCGAGCCGCGGAAGCCTACGACCTCATGCAAGCGGCTAACAGTGGTCATGATGGAGTGATGGCCTCACTCCATGCAAGTTCGGCAAAAAAAGGGCTGACTCGCATGGAAAACTTAGTTCTTCAGTCAGATGTCAACCTACCTCACCAAGCAGTCCGCCAGTCAATTAGTGAAACATTTCACGCAGTAATTTTTCTTGCCCGGCGCCGCGGTATCAGGCGCGTGGAGCAAATTGTCTTAATCGACGACTACGACATCGTCAATCACCAGTATGTCTTTAAACAACTGTATCAAGCTAAGGAGTTAAGTAATGCAAAAATTGAAGTCGCGAGCGCTGAATCTGTGGAAGAACGAGAAATTGCGTAAAGATACTGCAGACTGGGTCAAGGCCATTGGTTTGACCGCATTTTTGGCAGCGCTGTCACCTGCGGCCCTGGCATTTAAACTCCCTGTCGAAGGAATCGTTTGTGATGTGGCGTCATCCCTTTCGGGACCTGTTGCCACGGGTGGGGCGGTGATTCTTATCGTGGTAGGTGGCCTATCCATTGGCTTCGGCGAGGCCGCATTGTGGAAGTGGTGTGGTGGTGCAGTTGCAGGTTTGTCTATTGCTTTGCTGGCCGGCCAATGGCTTGGAATGTTTAACCGCGCAAGCGCCTGCATCGGGGTGTGACGTGCAAGAGTACACCCCTCGAATCAACACACTCCATCGAAGTCTAAACGAGGTAAAGATGATCGGAGGGGTGCCTCGGGCTCTTTTCATTCTGAATATGATTGCAGGCACAACAGCGGTGCTTGCACTTCATTTTCTGCCGATGATTTTACTTACGTTTATGGTCCATCGGTATTTGAAATACGTGGCCAGCATTGATCCGCTTGAGGATGTGACATTTCGGAAGCGCATCAAGCAGGGCGATTACTACGACCCTTGGGTCAGGGTCTCAGACAATGTTGGTCCCGTGTATCTACGTCCTGGACGTAGACCTATTGGGTATGGCAGGGGAGTTTTATGTTAGATCTCAAAAGCAGAACCAAGAAATATCAAGAAGAACGTTCGCTATCAGAGTTGCTCCCCTGGCTTTGCGAATTTGGCGACAACCTCACTCTCGACAAGGATGGGGCAATGCTCGCCTGCTACGAACTAGAGGGCGTCGATGCGGAAGGTCGAACTCAGATAGATATCGACACTTACGCGCGTCAAGCTGAGCTTGGCTTTAGGGAAATGGGAGCACAAGCCACTGTCTGGTCGATAGCGCACAGGCGCAAGACAAAAGTCTATTTAGATGGAGCGCATTTTACAGACTCTATCAGCCAATTTGTTGATGCAGAGTGGAAAGAGGCTCTCGAGGAGAGCCAGCAATATGAGAACAAACATTACGTCTGCCTCCTGCTAAGCCCCAACACTGGCACTTACGGGTACTTCGATCGGGTCGGCCAATTACAAAAGCAAGGCTTAACAATGCCGAAGGCTTTGATAGAGGCAGCTAGATCGATGCTCGACAAAAACAGCTCGTTTTTGTACGAGGCAGAGCAGCTTCAAAGTTCGGTAGAGGTAATGAACCGATATCTTGGAATGCTCGAAACAGGGCTGGCCGAGTTCAATATCAATCGGCTTAAGGGCGATGCCTTGCGTCGTTTTCTCCACGATTGCTGTTCACCGGCTTCAGAAGGCCAAGACGTAAAATCCTCAAGGGTTAGTACCTACCTTGACACTTACCTCGCAGATAATCAATTAAGCGTGTTCAAAGACGCGCTTCATTTTAGCCATGTAGGTGATCGGTGGGTTGCTGCCCTTTCGATAAAAGACTGGCCCGCGGCGACTATGCCCGGAGCAATCGATAGTATCCTCTCAATTCCTGGGGAAATAACTGTTTCCCAAATCTTCCGCTTCGTGGATGACTCAGAAGCAGAGGCATTTATTACAAAGGCGGAGAAACACCACAGGTCGCAAGTAAAATCCCTTACCACTCTTGTAAGAGAACAATTCACCAAGCAGGAGTCCGATCAGGTCAACACCGGTAAGCTAGAACTAGCTGATGACGCCGGCGACGCGCTTCGCGAGTTGACTGCGGAGAGGAAAAGGTACGGCTACTTTAACTTGACCGTACTGTGTTATGGAGATACGCGCACGGAACTTGAAGAGTGCGTCCAAATGACGGCCCAAGCGCTAAAGAACTGCCAATACATCTCCATTCGTGAACGAACACACTTGCAGTCGGCTTGGGCAGGGACCATCCCCGGTCAGTGGGGGGCTCTCGTACGCTGGCATTTCGTGAACACCGCCAATCTTGCTGACCTGGCCCAATTCCGTACATTTCTCACTGGCCCGAGGCAAAACAACCATCTGACGGAAGAGATGGGCTCTCATCACCCATCTGTAACAGTTCTACCAACAGAACTTGCAACACCATATTTTTTCAATTTCCACGTTGGTGACCTCGGACACTCCTTTGTTATCGGTCCCTCCGGAAATGGTAAATCAGTCTTCACCAATTTCCTAGTCAGCCAATTTAGGAAGTACCCGAAGAGTAACGTTTACATTTTCGACAAGGATTACTCTTGTCTTATCCCAACAACTCTCCAGGGTGGAAGGTTTATTGACCTACTAGGCAGTAATAATTTTGAGCTTCGCCTTAATCCACTTCGATTCTTGGACTCTGAGAAAAATTGGGCATGGATTAAATCTTGGGTCGAGATTCTACTTTCATTTCGAAACATTGAGCTTACCTCAGACGATGATGAATTAATTTGGGAAGCTATCAAGAGAACTGCAGATCTTCCTAGGACTCAATGGCGCCTTCTGACCTTAGTAGACTTCCTTGATGAGCGCTTAGCAAAGGAACTCAGAATCTGGGTTGAGGGCGGTCAATATGCTCGCTATTTCGATAACGTAGATGATGATTTTCAATTGTCGGATTTTGTTGCGATCGAGATGGGGGGGCTATTTGACACTCCGACGTTAGCCGTAGCATTTCTTGAATATGCATTTTATTCGATCCTGTTGCGGCTTGACGGTACACCGACATTGATTGAAATCGAAGAGTTCCGGTTCATGCTAACCTTCCCTCATTTCGTTAAAAAGATTCAGGACTGGTTAACCACCTTCCGAAAGAAAAATGCACTGGTTGTGTTTGCAACGCAGTCCCTCGACGAACTGGCTAAGTCGACAATATTTGCAACTATTATCGACAACATGCCAACCAGAATATATTTACCCAACCCCAATGCCTTGGCTCACTACAATCTATACAAATCATCATTCGGTTTAAACGACGAACAAATTGAGCGCATACGACTTGGGATTCCTAAACGAAACTATTACATCGTTCAGCCTAACCGAAGCCGAATGATTGACTGCGTTTTTCCGAAATCAATTCTGGCGGTTATGCGCTCAAGCGCAGACGCCATCAATCGCTTTTGGAAGCACCAGAAATCTGGAAACCCTGACTGGAAAATTAACTATATTGAGGAGATTTGCGATGCGTAAACTTCACTTTAAGCACGTGATTGCTTTAGCGATTTTTGCAATGTCGTTCCAATCGCCTGCGGGTAGTGTTGGCGGAACGGGAGGTTCAACTGAAGTCACTCAGCTTTTAAACAACCTTGAGTTGGTTCAGAACACAATCAATACAACCAAAACTGTGATGCAAGAGATTCGACAAGTTGAAATCTTGGTTCAACAGGCAAAAAGCCTCTCCATTGATGACTTAAAAAACATAGGCCGCGATGCTGCAATTGATGCGGTCGGTCTTACTGGTTTCAAAAATAGTGTGACGACCCTTATGGGAGATCTTCAGAACTCGAAGCAAGCCGCAGAAAATATCTTCCGAGACATGAGTCTGAAAGGGCTAACACCAACTCAGTATGTTGATCAAATAGCCAGAAATCATGGTAAGGCAAGGCAGAACATCCAGTCACTCTTGCAAGACGTCAATCAGAGCATCTCTTCTGTAGGGGATACCTATAAGCAAGTCCAAGCTTACCAAGACCGGATACCCGCTACCGAAGGCGTTCAGCAATCCATGCAGCTGCTTAATAGCCAAATAAACACCATGCTCGTTCAAAACGCCAAAATGCAGCAATCAGTCGCTGCGAACTTAAACAGCACCGCTGCTGTTGAAGCACAGAAGAATGTCAATAAGGAGGCATCCGATGACGCATACGCTCGCTTTGTTGACCAGCGTCGTCGAGATGCTGACACGTTCAAGAATAGCCTGAGCAACTAATCCGTCCGCTAATAAACAATAGGAATACGAATGCCGGCGCCCTCCACCGTACCTGCTACCGATCTTCTGTCACAGCTTATCGATGGCATGAATACAGCAGCAGGCTCCATGACTGGAGCCTTGATACCCGCAGGCACGTCCCTGATGGCCACGCTGTTAGCTGCAGTGATTGCTTATCAGGGACTGATGATGATGCTTCAATACACATCTGCGATGGAGGTTGTGGCAAGCTTTATTCATAAATCAATTTTCTTCTCCATTGCGGTCTTGCTATTCGATAACTATGAGACTCTATTTGGTGTACATGGAGCACTCATGCAAACCTTTGACTCTATCAGCGGTCAGTTAAATAACGGTCTCATTTTCCGGAATCAACTTAGCAATGTTGGTGTAAAAGTCATTGAAACAATTATGGCTCTTTTCAATGACCCCCCCGAAAAAACTTCCGCCGCTGATAGTGGCTTTTGGGACTCTCTTACTCAAGCATTCGACACCATTAAAGTTCTTCCTCTTATTACAGGCTTAGTGGCATTCATTTTTAAACTTGTTGCAGCATTTTTCATGATTATTGCAGGTGTGGTGTTGCTGGGGCAGATGATCTTGGCCAATATAATGATTACATTGGGTGCAGCCCTTGGCCCAGTGCTGATCCCCTGGATAGTCTGGGAGCCTGCCGCCTTCTTGTTCAGCGGCTGGATACGCTTCATGATCATCGCAGGGATGTGGCAAGTCGTAGGTTCCGCCATGTTCACGATAGTCCAGGGGGTCTTCACAAAGTCCGCCACAATGATGAGCACTGCTGTAGCCTCAGGGGAGCTGATGACTATCTACTCGGTTGGTAGCGCCATCATTTTGATGGCGATGATCTCAGCTTACTTGATGATGAAGATTCCCGACCTGGCACAGGCAATCATTGGGGGAGGAGGAGCTGAAGGCCTCTCAATGCGCTCATTCCATCCTGCTTCCGCGGCCGCCGGCAAAGGATGGGGAGCAGCCAAAGCGACTGCTGGTGGCAGCAAAGCCGCAGCAGGCTCCACATATCGAAGCGCATTTAATGGATATGCTGCAGGAAATAGGGGATTTAATGCTGGCATGAATATGGGCAAATCTGCCATGGCCGGAGTACAGAAAAGTGTAGCTGCTGGTCAGTTGATCGGGGCAGCAAGCGGTGGCGGTGTGCGAGGAAAATTGATTGGGGCAGGCGCCAGTGCCGCGATCGCAGGGGAAAAGGCGGGCAGGGTAGTGGGCTCCGCCGCAAAGTCAGCAGCAGTTTCGTCCGGTCAAAAGGCGGTCAGTAAAGTGCGTGCTTTCCATAACAACATGATGAACCCGGGCAGCGGCAAGAGCTAAAGCCTGTCCGCATAGGAAATCAAGTGATGGCCAATCCTTTCCAACTACGAATCGGCCCCCAAGATAAGAAGGAACTGAGGGAGGCCCTTCTTCGTCGGGGGAAGGTTCATGAATCTCTCCGCGGCCGTTTCGTTCCACCTATCATTGTAGATAGGCACCTTGGTGCTGCATTCTGGTGGATGTTTCATGTAATCAATCAAGATCGCCCCAAAGCAGTAACTATCCAGCTGATTATCCTTCTTCTCTTGCTTTCTTTTAGTATTGGGAAACGAATCTTTGGATAGTAGACCCCCTTAGCGGGGGTTCTACTAAATTGGCATACTTCACAAAACCGTATCAATCGCAGCAGCTACATCCTCCAGCAAGATCACCGGACTACCACCAGTAACCTTTCGATTGATCACAACGTTGACAACCTGCTGCAAGACAGCCTCAATGTTTGCTACCGAGAGTCCTACAAGTGCTTCCGACAGCACGCTATCGGTTACATTACCGGCGACTGGCAGCTTAAGATTTTCCCGCCACCGTTTTATAACAGTTCCAGCCTGAAGCTCATCAGCCAGCAAGAACTCAACCTTCTCTGTAAACCGGCCACCACGGAGAGCTGCTGGATCTATTTTCTCAGGAAAGTTGGTTGCGGCGACTGTGAGCACATCACTGCTCTTTCCTCTGGCGCCATCCATTTCCGTCAAAAATTTGTTTGTAATTGACGCATGGTTTGAATAACTCCGGTCCGCCAACACATCATCTGCTTCATCAATGAATAGAACGCAGGGCCGGAGATCAGCAGCCTCTTTGAATACTTTTTCAATCCTTTCTGGATTCTTCAGGAGGTCCATGCCTGTGACTGAGAGGAAGGCCCAACCTGCAGTCTTAGCTAGCGCGATAGCAGCAGTTGTTTTACCAGTGCCCGCAGGCCCTTTGAACAAAACGCCGGCCGGAACTGTCCCCCCCAACTCTTCAATCTCTACAATCTGTTGCATACGGGTAGCAATCCCTAGCAGGGCCTCCCGAACTGTTTCCGGCTGTGAAAGCTGGGCCAAAGTCAACGCATCTGCGCGGAGCTTGCCTGATCTACCCTGCGTGAGTCTCAACGCTTCCATGGCCAGCTCGAAAGTTAGCTCCCTTTGCTCTTTGCCCTTGAGCATACGGACAAGCTCTTTACCCACTGCATCGATTCGTGCCGCGGAGAATCCATCCCAGCGTTTCGCAACAACATTAAGCACCTGCATGTCCACATGAACTCCGGTTGATCCGGAAACGCGGGTGACACGTTCATTCTTATTGTTGATCCCACGCATGCCTTTAGTGATTGCAGCGCTAAGGATTGCCACTCGTGCTTCTAGATCAGGGCTGAGCACCTCCACCCGGAAGTCAAACCTACCTTCTCTGATTACTGCCGAGTCAAGCACTTCAAGATGATTGGTTGCAGCAACCACAACCACACCCGACTTACGAATATTAACCAACTCAGTCAGGATGGTGTTAGTCGTACCAACGGTCTCACTGTCACTACTCGAAGCCTTGCTGCGGTCCCTTGCAAGACTATCAATTTCGTCAATAAAAAGAAGGCAAGGAGCTTGTGCTTTTGCTTCCGCAAATAAGCGAACAACCTGCTCTGTCGTTTGGTTAACCCACTTGCTGGCAACATCCCCGAAAGAGGCTTTAATAAATGGAAGCTGCAGTTCACCAGCCAGCGCTTCTGCGAACATGGTTTTGCCATTGCCTGGGTCACCAGATAACAAAATACCGTTACGTCCGTCGCCTGAGTCATCGACGATCTGAACAGCAGCCTCTTTCAAACGGCTTTTCAGTTCAGACATGCCAACCACATCTTTGAAGCAAATTCTCGCCTGTTCAGCTTGATACATGACAGACTGAATCTCTCGCGTGGCAGTAGAACTGCCAACTGTTGTTGGTACTTGTCCTTGTGCTTTCAGCTGCTCGTCTTGCTGTTGCACACGCTTGACCATCTGCCAATGCACATCCGGCTCTCTGAGTCTGAATGCGGTATTGTAGATCGTGTTGTACAGCCAGTAGCTCATCAGGTAGATCACCGGCACCATGGCCGCCACTGTAAAGTAATTCCAGCCTCCCGCCTTCCAGAGGAGGTAGGGTGCAAGCAACAGAGGTGTACGGAATAGGGTGGCCAGTGCGCCAGTCAAAATGTCTGATTGTCCAGCCGCCTCAATGCACATGATTGACAACGGGTACAGCATCAAGATGAGTAGACAAGAGTAGTAGTTCCCAAATGGAGAGAGCCCCCCCCAAGCCCAGAGAGCTATGCTCAAATAGATACTGAGCAAAACGGCCGCAGCAAGACGTTTTCCGCGAAGCCATAGGTCAAAGCGGGAATACTGAACCACGAAGTCAGGTGCCTTCATCATGCGCCCTTTTTCTTAGGAGTAGAAACCACCAGGTTGACCACCGGCGGTTCGACCATCAAGACAAGCTTCTGAAGCTTGTCAAACCGTTTATCTGCCAAGCTCTGCAATTCCACCCCAACACCTTGGGGGGAGTGTCCTGCTCTTTGGGCTTCCTTGACGTCAACATCAACTTGCCAAGCTTGCCGGAAGTGCAGGCCATCTTCAGTCACATCTCTTCGCTTAGTTACCGTCACTTTTTGGCAGCCAACAATCCCCTTGCAATATTCGTCAACTGGATAGTCAACCAGATGCGGCGCCGAAAGTGGGATAGCCATCAATACCATCGTGAGTAAGCCAACCAGGTACTCAACTCTTATGCCAGCAACTCGCTGGGGTAATGGTCTCATGTTTGTGCACTCCCTTTTGATGAGTAGAGCTTACCGAAGAGATCCCTTTTAGCAAGTCCTTTGAAATAGCCATTTTTTCCCCCGATTCGCGAAGAACGCTGACTGCCTGAACGTGGTTTCATCTTAGGTATGTGTCAATTCATCAATGGCGACAGAAATGCTCCAGTTCTGGAAACGTAAGAAGACCACTAAAGGTGGGGCGGCCCAGGTGCCATCCGCATCGCCTCCTCCAGCTTTCCTTAAGGATCTCTCCCAGCAACGGGCCTGGTTCGAGCGATATGGCCACCACTACGTCGAGAAAAACAAATACTTCACCCTATTGGTGCTCATGAGCGGAATTGCCCTCAGTGAAGGGGTAGCTATTAATCTGATGCTGCCATTGAAAGAGACTATCCCATATGTCTTGATCGTGAATAAAACGACTGGGGAGGTGGAGGCAAACAGAGTTTCAGCCCAGCGATACCGCCCAGGTGATCCAGAAAAGATGTTCTTCCTTGGGCAATATGGTCAGAAGTTGATGGAAATCGACAAGTCCAAGTCAGAGGACAACATGTACTATTTGGCCGATCGGAGCATTGACAATTGTGCACAGGAGTTGAGCGATTTCAGGCGAACAACCAACCTCTTTGGCAGGCTTGCTGAAGATGAAACTCTTACCAGAGTACCTGAGTTGAACACGGTTACTCCGCTGAAGGACTCTACAGCTCTGGTTCGAATCAATACTGTCGAGCGTTCGAAAACCTCAACAATTCCGACCAACAAGTCCTGGCTTATCACTATTCATTACAAAGTGATTCCACCAGTCGACGAAAAAGAAATGCTGAAGAACCCGCTGGGGCTTTACTGCACACACTTCGGCCTCCAGGAGGAAACCGCGAAATGATTACACGTGTTTTGGGCCTCCTCTTGGCAGGTTCTGCCCTATGGGCTACTCAATGCTTGGCTGCTGCTCCTGTGGTTGGACAGGCGCCGATATCAATGCCAGCGGATACTCGTCTGGTGGTCTTTCCTTTCGATCCGAACAATAGCTTTACCATCATTTCTCGCCCTAATGCGATCACAGACATACAACTTGGCCCTGATGAGCAATTAGTGGCTTTAGCTGCAGGGGACTCCACACAGTGGACGTTCCATAAAACTGATGGCCATATCTTTGTCAAACCGATTCGAGCCGATCTTTTTACCTCGGCCACGCTTGTTACTTCCAAGCGGACTTACCAGCTAACTCTCCGCAGCGTTTCAGACCGGGCAAAATGGTACCAGCGCGTAAGCTGGCAGTACCCCGATTTAGTCTTACTCGGTGACCCAAATTTTAAGGCACCGAGTAGAGCCATGCCCCCCGATATAGATTTTCAATCTAACAGCTCGGGATCTATTGGCTCGTTTGGTCAGTATTCTTCAGCTCCTTCTCAAGGGGGAATGTATGGAGAAAAGCTTAACTTCAACTATGCAGTCAAGGGCTCAGCTGACTTCGCGCCGAAGCAAGTATTCGATGATGGTAAATTCACCTGGTTTCGCATTGTAGGTTCTCAGGAGTTTCCTGCTGTTTTCATGATCAATGCTGATAGTGACATTGAAAGGGTAAATTGGCTTGTTAAAGGAGAGTTTTTGATAGTACAGCGCTTAGCTCCTGCTTTTCTCTTGAAAATCGGCAAAGAAGAAGTGCGTATCGTGAGAAAGGGCTAAGAAGATGAGAAAAAAAATTCTGGGCCTTTTGCAACGTCAAACGAGAACGGTTCCTGAGAGCTCCGTGCCTGAAATAGGGGAGTCCCAAGCAGGCATCCAAGTTAAGGAGTCCATCTCATTTGAAAAACCGCCTCGCAGCATCCTTATCATCCTGATCTTGGTTGTGACTTTGGGCTTAGCTCTGGCAGCTGCATTCCGAACCTCCCAAACCCAAGCAAAACAAGCCGAGCAATCGGAAGCCAAGAAAAAATCGGGAACTACTTTAGACGAAATTGAACGCAAACGAAGGGCCGCGGCGGAGTCTGCTCGTGCTGACATCGCAAAACAGAAAGAAGATACCGAAAGGAAGCGTTTAGCCAAGGAAAAAGCAGATAGAGAAGCCTCAGCAGCAGCCGGAGAAGTTAAAAAGGATGCAGATGCAGCACGTGGCCAGCGTCCTGCCGGCGGCCCCTCCCAACAAGTCGCCTACTCGGTTGGTCAACCCGTACAGGGTGTACCCCCTACCTACTCGCAACCGGGAGGTATGAAATCTGTGGATGGCAAGGACCAGAGTCTTCCCCCTCCACCTCCGCTACCTGGCACACCATACAAGCCTACCCCTGTTACCCAAACACACATCACCCAGGGGGCAGACAGTGTCAAGGTCCGCTCAAGCGATTTGATCGTGCTCGAGGGAGATAAGGATGTTGCCAAGTCGAATAGCAAGTCGCAGCCTCAAGACGCTTCAATCAATTCCTTTGGGCTAACCACCCTCAAAGGAGGTGTGTACCCTGCTAATATTCAAAGTGACTTACTCGATGAAAAGATGCAGCAGCTATTGAAAACACAGCAGATGTTGAACAAACAACTCAGTCAGCAACAGCAGGTGAGCCAACCGTTTAATGCAACTCAGCTATCCCCGGCTATGACTGGCTCTGTTCCACAAGAGCGAGACGCTCGACTGACACAAGTTCAGCCAGATAATAAAATTCTTCTGCTACAAGGCAGGATAATTCCTGTCGTTTTGCAGGATGGCATAAATACTGATCTTAAAAGTGACCTGCAGGGTGTAGTCAGTGAAAATGTTTACGACTCTATTCGTGGAGACATTTTACTGATCCCTCAAGGATCTACTGTTATTGCCAAGGTTGACTCCGATGTTGTGATGGGCCAGGAAAGGGTTCTGATTCTGTTCTCACGACTCATTCTTCCCAATGGTTCCTACGTGAACCTCAAAGATATGCGAGGGGTGGATGGTCAGGGCTATAGCGGCGTCGGCGCTGATGTAGATAACCATTTCTTCAAACAGTTTGGCGCCGGTCTTCTCATGGCAGTTGTCACATACGGCGCAGAACGTGAAGCATCTAAGAACGTAACTGTCAATGTTAATGGCTCAGGCAACACGAACCTTTCGACTGCAGTAGGTGATGTCCTGAAAGATGTTACTGGCCGCATCCTCGATCGGTATAAGAACCTTAAGCCAACCCTACTTGTCGCTCCAGGTGAAAAAATTAAGGTAAAGGTCAACCAAGACATGATCATGACACCTTATCAAATGTGATGAAATGCCCCCCTCGCAGGGCTGAGCCTTGCTTGAAAGTGCTTCGTGAGTCAGGACCTTCCGTAAATAGCCCAAAAACACCCTGATTCGCGAAGCATTTTCTTTCCCTATTCGCGGTTAAATGTACCAAGAACCAATCCATGGAATCTTGGGATCCGCGCATGAAAATGACTCTTCTCTCCCGGTTGCTGAGCCAAGCGATGGCTGTCGTTGTTGCGGCCCAGCCAGCTCTGGCGGCATCAACCAAATTCACGTTTGACTACAAAGTCACCGGTCAGACTGTTCTGCAGGCTTTCGATGACGGCAACATGACGTACCTACAGCCTGCTCGCGGGAAATCTATTCAGAGTGTTTACATCTTCCAGCAGGATGGAACCCGCCTTCCAGCATCCATAAATGCTGCGACCCCATATGTGACTGTCTCCGGTGTTTTCCCCGCCATTGAGGTTGTGTCTGAGGGAAAGTCAGAGCGTATCGAATACGTGGGTAAAGCACGGATCTCTGTCCAACCGCAGTTGCCAGCAGCGCTCAGCTATGCATCTCAACAAGCTGCCCAAGTACCAGCAACACCACAGTACATTTCGGATGGGGGTGTGGCTGGTCCTATCGCCGAGCTGAAACCGTACTCCCTGGACGAATCCTCGGCACCAAAGAGTCAAGCATTGGCGCTGGAGTCATCCATGGAGCGGCGACTGGCTCCGATTCCATTTGTTGCCGGGAAAACTACTCTTGGACCTAAGGGCCGTCGCGTCGTCAAGCAAATAGCAGAGACATCCAAAGGCAACCCACTCAAGATTGTTGTCCAATTCGACAAAGGCTCCACTATTGAACAGGCACGTGAGCGGGGCCGAGTTCTCAAAAGTGAGTTCCTTAAATATGGCATCACCAATATCTCTTGGCTGAATGGAGGGGAGCGATCGAGTAAAGGGCCGATATTAGAAGTTGCAGTCTCTATTGGTGGGAAGCCTTCATATAGCGAGCCGAAGCCCCCTATCGTGCAAGCCCGCAGAGAATCGTTAGCAGATCCTATCAATCCGCCGCTTTCAGCACCATCCGGGGTCCAGAAAACGGACCCTGTCTCCGTAATGCCTCCCACAGGTGTTCAAGTCAGCCGTGAGACGGCAATCGAGGTGGAGCTTGCGAAGGTCGACTCCGAACACGCGCTGGCAGTAAAACGAGTCAGGGACCTTTTCGATCAAGGCCTTCTCTCGGCCAACGAATTTGACAATGCCAAAGCCCGTCTTGAACAAAAGCGTGTGAGTGGTCGAGCGCAATTGGTTACTGAACGAGAGAAACTGCGTAATGAAAGGGTTTCTGCAGAAGCCAAAGCACGTGCCGACGCTAGCCTTCTTGCGGCAGCGCCTATGTCAACACCGGCCAGTAGCGATACCACCTTGCCTCAGCCTAAGCCAAAGCTGGCGATCAATACGACACCGACATGGATTATCAGTAACTCAGATCGCTCTTTGAAGGCTCTCTTTGGTAAATGGACCGCGGCTGCCAACATTCGCTTGGCCTGGGATTTGCCAGTCGACTTCGAATTGAATGCAGAAGCCAGCATTCAAGGCGATCTTCAGTTGGCCGTAAATACAGTTCTATCTAGCTTAACCTCGGCGGAAACCCCTGTTGTTGCTCGCTTGTATGAGGGTAACCGCGTTCTCCGTATAACGACCAAGGACGCCCTCAAATGAAGAATGCAGTAGTTTCCCTGCTCGCGCTCACTCTTGCTCTACAGGGGTGTGCCTTACCACAGCGTGGTGCAACGGGAATTCAAAAGAATATCAGTGAGGCTACCGCCTATTCCGGTAATACGCGGAGTCCATCTGCGCTTTCTCATGTTGAGCGAACCAAAGGTATTTATCTTGGCGATCGGCCTGTGTCCCCCAATTCTGGCCTTCAACCCGGCCAACCAGGATCGATGTCGTCAACTTTGAACGATACCCGCAACGCTGTCGGCAGGAAAACTAGCCTTGAAGCCAAAAGCCGTGAGGTGCTGACACTTCGCGTGGCGGATGGGCAATGGCTACCTGATGCAATCAGCGCCTACCTGGCCAATCAAGCGCAGCCGATGGATCTCGAATGGAATGCTCCTTCGCAATTCCGTTTGGAACGGGGGCTTGCCGTGTATTCCGAGAAGCCGCAGAAAGCGGTGTTCGACATCGTGCGTAATTACGGACTCTCTGTATGCGTGCATCTAGGCAATGTGAAGCCGGTCTTGGAGGTATACCCAGCCAGCTCTGATGAGGAAAAATGCCGTGAATAGGACCCTTCCAGTTTCTGCCATAGTGGTGTCTCTGATGCTTACCGGCTGCGTGGCACCCGCTGAGCTTGTCAAACGGCGGGTCAATACAGGCATAGCCGAAGCCAGTCGCGCAAAGTCCGAACCAGTTCTGCAGGAAACCAATAGTCCATATCTGCGTGCCCAAGCCAGTGATTACTCTCGTCCGGCGGGCGGTGGCGTAACACTGAGTGTTGAACGGGCTCCGTTGTTGGCCACTGTCCGTTCGTTGGCTCAGCAAGCGGGGTACGAAGTCACGGTAGTCGGCAATGTCGACACTCGAGTACCAGTATCTGTCAGCTTCCGACAATTGGACGCGGAGTCGGCAATCCGAGAAGTTGCATTCGCCGGCGGCGTCGTTCCGATCATTGACCGTACCCGTCACATCGTGTCGCTTGCTAATGAAGGTGTGTACACCTTCCGCATCCCGGTTGGGGTACTCAAATCCAAAAATGTCGATGCCAGCGTGTCGAACTCTTTAGGAACTAGCGCCGGCGGCGGTGCAGGAGGAGGAAGTAGCAACGGCGGAGGAGGGCAGGGAGGAGGCTCGGGCGGCAGTAGTGACGGTAGCGACAATGCCACCGTCTCCGTTCAAGCCAAGCACGAATACAAAGTCGACACGGTTGTTGAGCACTTGAAGTCTGTTCTTTCATATCAGGCTGCGGGTCGGGTTAAAGCCAACACAGAGACAGGCATGATCTCAGTTGCGGGGTCGGCGAACGATCTGCGCCGTGCACGAGACTTCATCGAAACCTGGCTTCGTGATGCATTGACTGTTGTCGACATCGAGGCAACTGTGCTCGACATCGGTCTGACAGATCAATTCCAAATGGGGTTTGACTGGACCAAGGTGTTGAGTGGCACAACGAATGGCTCCGTCAAGATCCTTAACTCAGCCTCTTCCATTGTCGATTCCCCTTCGTTTGACACCGCGATCACGCGCAATTCCGTTAGCGGTGTTATTAAAGCACTACGCAAAATCACTGATGTCAACGTGCTGGTCCGCTACCACGGGCGCCCAAACAATCATGCGCCGGCCATCCTGACCAATGCGGAACAAGTACCGTATCTGCCGAGCGTAACCACAAATACTACCAGCGGCTCCGGAAGCGCGACCGTACAGGCCAGTGGCTCATTGGCGTTCGCGATGCAAGGCTTGTCGTTTGCCACCATACCTCATGTGATTTCGAACCAATACGTCGACGTTACTTTGGTTCCGCTCATCGCGCGCATTGATGGCTTTTCGAAATTCAACCTGCCGGGGGGAACTCAGCTCGTTGGCCCTCTGCGCCCTGTCACTGATGGCTATCTGAATACAACAGTGGAAAGTGGGAAGACGACCGTTATTGCAGGTTCAAACACGGGCACGGTCTCAAAGATGCAACAGGGCGTTCCAGGGTTGATGGATATTCCAGGCCTCGGCGAATTGGTGAAAGGCCGTGCCAATAAAGACGAGCAGCGTGGCACCGTTATTCTGGTTCACGCCAATGTGATCCCGGCCCCCCGAATCGATGCCCTAATTGGGGAGTCCCTGTAATGCTGGGCAAAAAAACTACCTCACCAGAGCGGATCGGTTTGATTGCAGACATCAATGCGTTGGGGCGCAGATACTTTGTAGTTGAAGGCAATGAATTACACCCTGTTGACGCCCTCCCGCCCGAGACCGATTGGATCATCGCTTTCGAGAAAGCGGATCTACGTTTTGTCGCGCCTAAGAAGCAAACTCCGAAGGAGGCCCTTGCCCTGGTTATGGCTTCACCACTTGTCGACGAACAGTCACGCATTCTCAACTTGAGCGGTGAGCCCTATCACGCAATATATGCGCGTAGCATTGACACGGTTTTGGACGAACCGGCCCCGATTACACCTGGTGTCGCACTGTTAGACCTTCTCCGTTCTCAAAAAGGGCTGCCTCCGCCCACAGAGCCCGAGATGACTGGCTTCATGCTTGGCCAACTAGGGGCACGTTGTGTAGCTGTTCTGATCGCTCTATTCCCTGATGGCTCGGTTAGAACCCAAATCCAGATCGACCCCGATAAAGAGCGTCTCCCTGGCGTTGTGCGGTATTTTGCAGAAACGCTTCGGATCAATCAGCCGGAAAATATCGAACTCTTCGACTTGGACAAGATCCGGGAGGTCGCCGCAACGTTGCCGACCTATGATCGCGAGGATCGAATCGCCGGTATGCGGCGTAGCCAAGTTGAAAAGGCCGTAATCGGAATACTCGTGCTCGGGCTCTTGTCTCTCGGGGGTACGGCCGCATGGAGATTAGGTTCCGCTGTTGTTGACGAGAGAGCAAGTCAGGAGGCTGAGGCACGCACTCAAGCCATCTTGCGCAGCAATGCTACCACTATTCGTCAGGCCCCCTTGCGCGTCAGCGAGCATCTTTCCCTCCCCCTTACTCAATTGTTCGCGGCATCCGAGCAACTGTGGCATCCCGAAACTACGATCCGTTTCAGTGCCACAAATGGAAGTGCCATTTACACCGTCACCGTTGCTGCCAAAGGGGGGGCGGGCAGCAATACAAGCTCACTTCCATTCTTGTCACGAGCCGCCTCTTCTGCCGCAGTGCAAGCAGCCCTTACAGCACAACCTCCGGCGGGTTTGATCCGGAGCGGAATTAAAGTATATGGAGATCTCAATGCCATCGATGTCGATTACACGCAAGCACTTCCTAGTCGTCTTGGCGGCCTTATTAATAACTAGCATCTACGTGCTGCGCTCCGGGACCGAACGAGCCGCAGAGGCCGCGGGTCGGCGAGCTCAATCAGAACAGCAACTGAAACAAGCGGAAACCGTCCAGAAAGGGCTTCGCCATGCAGTTGCTGGCGCCCATGAAAAGCCGCTGCTGAGTCTTGATCGTGAGCTGGCCGAAACGCTGCTCATGCTTGAGCAGAATCGTGCCGTCAACATGCTCGAATTCAGCAGCCTCAACACCACAAAAGCGCAAGCCTCACGTGATGCGATACCACTCGATGGCATTTCATCGCCGCTCGGCCAAACCGACAACTCGGTACGCTCGGTTGATCTGTTTATCAAGGCAAATTACCACGACTACATAGGGTTGAAGCGCTTTCTTAGTTCAATCAGCAAGCGGCCCGTTGCAATCCGCAAGCTCAAAGTGAATACAACTAGCGTTGAGATGAATCTATTGGTCCTAGGAATTTGAATATGTTCTCAGTTGAAATGAATGTAAAAAGCCACAGCCAAAGTGATGTTGTTCATCAGGATTCCGTTCTCAATTTAGTTGATGAACTCCCGACTAGCGCCACCGTGATTACGCTGCCAGTTATTCGCGAGCCGATTGCAACTAACAGCATGGAGGCCAAAACGGAGGATTCCTTGCGCGTTCAACTGGGAGAAGTTCTCTTAGAAAAGGGGTGGATTACAACGTCGCAGCTTCACAGCGCTCTTCAGCTCCAGCTGGAATCGGGCCTGCAACTCGGTGATCACCTTGTTTCGGAAGGCAGCTTGACTCAGGATCAACTGAAACAGGCTCTTGCTGAGCAAGAGGCGCAGAACCGCGACCTGGCTAACCTTTTCCGCCGAGCGGGTCTAATGCCCTTGCAAATTCGCCAGCTTCAAATGCGCCTTGAACGCAACGAAGAGCTCGTCGATATCGTCAGTGACCTCGGGTATGCGACTGACGATGTAGTTGTACGGGTTCAAGCAGCCTACTTCAATCAAGAGCCATTAACGAGTGACATGGCGAGCGAACTTGATCTGAGCGACTACGTGGCTCTTGGACTCCCTTTCCCAAATCCGAAACCGTTTGTCCCAGTCGGATACAACCCTGCAACGCACAAACTCTCGGTCGCGATTAGTCGTATCGATCAGCGTAACGATGCGGAGAACTATTTTTATGACCTCTTCCGAACTCGAAATTTGCAGGTTCATATTCATTTCAAATTCGCATCAGCAACAACCGTCCAGGGCGTGTTTTTTCGTTGGTTCAGCAATACTGAGCAAGCGTTGCTCCAACGCATTCGCGAATGCGATGAAACCAACGCCAAGACCGATCTGGCAAGCGACGATGAAGCCAATGTCGCGCTCGCTTCCAACCGAGGGCTGATCTTCGACATTCTTCGCCATGCCTGTTACTGCGGGGCATCGGATATCCACCTTGAGCAGACATCCAAGGTTGGATACATCCTGTACCGATTCGATGGCGTACGGCAACGGTTTGCTCCGATGAGCCTGAAAACCTATGGGATGCTCAATAACCTGCTGCGAAATATGGTGGGGGTCACCAATCAAGATCTGCAGAAGGAATTGATGGTCGAAGGCAGCTTTAAAACCGGAGAGGGTTGGGAAGTCGAAAAAGAAGTCGAGGACATGTTCTTGCGATGGAACTTCCGCCTGGAATTTGGCGAGGCTATCAGTGGCAGTACTGTGGTGATTCGGGTGAACGACAGCCAGTCGAGCGCCACGGACTGGGAAAAACTGAATTTCAAACCAAATGATAAAAAATTCTTGGAAGATATCCTGTCTACAAGTGCCGGTTTGATCATCATTACTGGCCCTACTGGGTCAGGCAAGACTACTACACTTTATGCCGCCCTGCGCCGCATTGATGCAGATGCCCGCTCTCTGCAAACCATCGAACGACCAGTTGAGTTCAGAGACCCCCGCTGGAAGCAGTATCAAGTTCCCAACTCCATCGATGAAGCTACCGGCAGCAAGATTCTGTTGAAAGGTATGCTTCGAAACGACCCTGACGTAATCCTACAGGGCGAAGCCCGTGATGCCGAAGCCTGTGACTTGATGCTCCGTGCCAGCAACACAGGTCACCTATGTTTCGTCACATTCCACACTAACCGGTCACCAACAGCAATAAGTCAGTTCCGCCGATTCAACCTACCTGCCGAAATGGTCGCATCCGAGCTATCCGCGATCCTAGGCCAGCGTCTTGTCCGTCGACTCTGCACTAATTGTCGTCAGCCGGACACACGTCCGGAAACTAAAGAAGCCCTGGTCAAAAGCAATATCCAAACCACGAACGGCATCCAGTACCGGGCCAATCCTGACGGCTGCCATCTGTGTAACCACACTGGTTATCGCGGTCGTAGGATGGTCTATGAACTGCTACGCGTAACATCGGATATCCGCCGAATGATAGAACGAAATGCGCCGATTTCCGAGATCGATGATAAGGCGTTCGCCACTGAGCACCGTATGTGGCGTCATGGTCTAGAAATGGTCGCGGACGGGGTGACTTCGATCGAAGAGATTCGTGAAAACGTGCCGAGGGAAGACTAATGGAGTTCGCGTTTCAATATGAGGGTCGTACCCCAGGGGGCAGCGAAGTCCGCGGCATCGCCTATGGCAAGAACGCCCTCAGCTGCGCGTCCAAGTTGCGTCGCGCAGGCTATACCGTCAAGTCAACTAAATTGGATTGGAAGGCCTCTCTCGCCTCGGCGTTCAATAAGGCTATCCCCGTAGAAGAGTTAGTCCGCGTGTATGAGTTTTGCGCGGCACAGCGACAGAGTAGGGGGAATACGGCAGAGTCCCTGTTGGTGGCCAGTGAATTGGTTTCGGACCCAAGACTACAGCATGCGTTGCAAAGCATGGCATTGGTCATTCAAGAGTCGGGCCTGTCTATAGGGGAGGCTGCACGTCAAACTGGTGTTTTCTCTGGGCGAGATGTTGAGGTTCTGATTGCGCTCGAGAAGGGCGGCGATTTGGTCGAAGGCCTCCGTACTCTGGCGGATGATCACCGCCGGACGAAAGACCGTAGTAGCAATATCAGAAATATGTTGATCACCCCTGCTATGCTCGGCGTAGTGTTTTATGTACTCGTCTATGCACTTTTTGCATTCATTCTCCCTCCAACAGCCGAATCGTATCTGCAGAACTTCGGTGATCATATACCGGCAGCGATTAGTGGGCTTTACCACTTTGCTCTTTGGTACCGAGAAAACCTAGCTCTCTGCACGATAGTTCATTTGGTTGCCGGCATAGCTATCGTGGCTTTTCTACGTTCCTCTCTAGCAAAACGGCTGGTTCTCTCCTTCAAACTGCCCCGAAATATTGCTGAACGCTCGGACCTTGCCATGATGTGGTCGAGCTTTCGCTTGCTGTATCAAGCAGGGATGCCAAAAGAGATCCAGCTCCAGGCCCTTCAACGTATGGCCACCATGGACATCAACCGCCGGCGAGCACGTCGCTTTGCTCAGTTCGCACACACACATAGCGAAGCGGAAGCGGCAGAAAAAGCCAAGTTCCCTCGCTACGTTTGCATTGCGCTAAAGGCGAGCAGAAATGGCTCCTTGCCGGAGCAGCTAAACATAATGGTCCAAGAGCAAATTAACATTGTTAATGCGGAGACGGCCACCCTTTCTGCTGCCATCAATCTTAGTTCGCTTCTCTTTGGCGGCGCCCTTGTTTTGCTTTTCTACGCAATCTCAGTTCTCCCGAACATGATTGCCACATTGACCAACCTGTAACTTCTAGGGGATTCACGTGCAATTCAAAACTGATGCTCATCCATCGAACAACAAAAGTATCAAACGGCAAGATGGCTTCACCCTGCTTGAACTCATGGTCGGCGTTGCCATCATCGCAGTTATTGGAGCGATCGTAGCCCCCTTCATGAACAGCACTAAATCGAAGGCAACTGCGATGCTGTCGTCTATGGATAGCCTGGGGCACGGAGCAAGCTTGCTGAACCAGGAGGGCGGTTGCTACCCGACCGTGCTGCGCGCACTCAACACCCAAGGCGACGCGTCTAATTCCCTCTGCGGCATCGATATGGCTTCCAACTGGCGTGGTCCATACGCAAGAGGGGTAACGTTCAATGCTGCCGGTGCTGCAATGCTTGATACGGTAGCCACCGGCATTACCGCGACCCTCGTCCGAGACACCACTATTGGTGTGAAATATGGGATTCGGGCCTCGAACGTGCCGGAAGAAATATTGCGGGAAGCCGATAGCCAGTGCAACAAATCGGCTGGTTCCACCGTTTGTACAACGAATTTGGGAACCGGCGGTGCACCTGGCAGCATCACCAAGTGGTTCGACGCTCACAGCTGATTCCATTATCGCTAACCATGAAGCCAATCCCCAATTTAAAGAAACAACAGGGCAGCGCCACTGGTTGGTTCTTCATTTTCCTGGTGACCATGTCAATCGCCGTGGTCTCCAGTGAAGCTGAGTTTTTGGCAAACAAACGCCGCAATGATCGTCAATTTCATCAAGAGGCATATCTTGAACAGACCGCGGAGGCCATCACGGCTTGGTATCAGCGCAATATCGGGACAATAGATGCTACCGGTTCTGCAGAACCCACTGTCGCAGATGTACTCGCTGGCGCAGGGATTACACCGCGTTATGGCCTTCACGTCTCGGTTAGTCAGCGGTTGAGCTCGGGAAGCATGAATTGGCATTCCATTGCGCTGTGGATCAACGACAGCCCAACGGATTCGACCACATTTAAAACCTCAACCGGAGCCTTTAATCCGGACCCGAAAGCCCGGGCGGTATTGGTTTCTGGCCAACGCCTTCAGCAAGAAGCGTGGCAACGCACGGCCACCGCCGTGAACACGGTCGTAAGCGCTCTTAATAACTATGCCCAACAACGCCAAGCGGCATATGGCGGTGACATGATGCGCAACCCATTTCGGCCACTCGATTGCAACAACATCGCGCCAGGGGAAATGCCTTGCCTCGATAGCTATACACCGGCGAACAGTATCTCCCCACAATTAGGTCTGAACAGTTCGCAACTGGTCGATGCGTGGAATGGTGCCATTCTGGTGAGTAATGGCACTGATGCACGCACTACCGGGATCCCTTACACGATGGTGGTTAAGGCTACTACCCCTTGGGGGGCGGCCGTAACCGGTACAGCCATTCAAACAGTCAATTAATCAACATTGCTACACAACGAAGAGACATTCATGTCGAAGCTCGCAACGCTCATTCTTGACCAAGTCGAGAAACACCCAGCATTAGCGGATATTTTCCTTGATACAAATAGTCCGGCAGGTATCAATGGTGCTCTGGGTTTCGAGCCAATTGAACCTGAAGTTGTCATCACTTACGACAGCCTTTCCGAATTGCTAAATGCACGTTACGGAGGAGATTTATGCACAAAACTAAAGGAGTTCAACGGCTCTGATGATTTCGCGCTCAAAATTGGAAACTACAACTTCCGTGCTGCACTACGCTCTACGTTCGCTAAAACCGAGCTGTCCTTGACTCTACGTTGGATTCGCGATTCGATTCCTCATTACAGCGAGCTGGGGCTGCCTATCGAGGTAGGAGAGCTGGTGCGGCGAAAGAATGGTCTGGTGCTATTCACTGGCCAGACCAACTCTGGTAAATCAACCTCGCAGATGGCACTCATTGATTATTACAACGAGTCCATCGCCGGCAAGATCGTTACCCTTGAGCACCCTATTGAGTACCGATTCAAGAGAAAACGCTCATGTGTCAATCAGCGTGAAATCGGTGTTGATGTACCCGACTTCATCACAGGGATACGCGACACAATGCGCGAAAGCCCGACTCTGTTGATGATAGGAGAGATCCGCGACCAAGATACCCTGATTGCTGCGATCCAAGGAGCAGAGAGCGGGCATCTTGTTTTCGCCTCCCTTCATACCAACAACTTCGAAAATACGGTCGATCGAGTTTGCGATTTGCTCACAGGAACACACGCAGAATCGCTCAGAAAGACTTTCGCCTCTGTTTTGCGAGCCGTGATAACGCAACAACTCGTTCCGTCCGCTGATGGGAAGCTGCGCAAGCTCGCTCACGAGGTCGTAGTGTTGCCGGAGGGAGAGCGGGCTATTCAGAGCATGATTCGCAAGGGTGAGTTGCAGCAACTTGGTGAGGAAATCAACAAACGACGTCCATTGATGCACGTACTCAATGATTCCCTCTACGAGTTGATTGTTAGTAACGAGGTGAAGCGGGAAGATGCTCTTGCAGGGTCCTATGACCGGGATGGCTTGGAAAAAAGGCTCGCCTAATGAGATCCAACCACGCATTCAGCCGCCAACGTGGTTTCACTCTTCTTGAACTCATGATGGCTACCGCGATCCTGGCGATCATGATCCCGGTATTATCGGCATCTTTTTACCAATATTCGATGGCCAAGCAGTCTACTGCCAACGATAAGGCTATTGAAGCTCTACGCGAAGCCTTGGCGGCGGCATACCGGGGAAATTTGGTAATCGCTGAGAGTCAGGCCGACCCAATCTTGGTATTGCCAGCGGGCAGCATATCCAACGGAACAACGGCAACCGGCAGCGTCCTGGCGCCATTAGCTTCCTATTCTTCCCGCGCTACAGCAGACCTAGCTCTGGATGGATATCGCCGTCCATTCACAATCTTTGTGTCAAAGCAGCTATCGCAGTCAGTTGGTGGCGCCACGTTGTATTACAGGGTATTGGCGGTCGTATCAAGAGGTCGGTCAGAGACTTTGAATCCCGGCACATCCTTCGATCCCAACACAGGGAAACTGGTCTTGGCTGGGGGGAATGTTGGCCTTCTCGTCGATGGCTATGGTATTGCGCGAAAGGCCTTCGATGAAACCAGTTCCAAACTCAATCGCATTGCTGATGCTTATCGCAGCTATGCCCAAACACGCTATCTATCCGATCCAAACCGAGATTTGAGCGTCAATTACTTCGCAAACGTGAATAGTGGCGGTGGAACTTCCAGTCGATGGGATGGAGGAGGCGTCATCGGGACAACAGGTGGACGTGTGATCAACCTCGCGGCACTGCCTGGTGTTAGCAATCTTGGTTTGGCCTCTTCCGACATGGTGGACTCATATAGCCAAGCAATCCAAGTCGATAATTCATCTGCAGCCACAAAGAACCCGGATAACTCAACGCCGGCCTACGCGCTACCGCCGTTCAGTGCCAGCATCAGCACCAACTTGCCCGGTGGTGCCAACTACAGCATCAATGCCGTCGGCAGCTACTAAGGAGAACCCTCATGCGTTATACCCTGTGCTTCCTATCCATCCTTCTGGCCATGCCAGCAATCGCCGCGCCGGCCCCCCTAGCTCCAACGGTTGCACCTTCTGTAGCAGCACCGGTTGTTTCAAAACCGGTTGATCAAGTCGCCAGTTCGGCGGCTTCGGTCAATCCATTCACCGGCAAAGAGCTAAGCCTCGATCTTCTCAATACCGCCGCTCAAGCAGAAAAGCTGCGATCCGCTGTAATAGACGAGAAACTCAAACAGACCGAGCAGCTGGCCAAAATCGAGTGTCTGAAAAACCCTCATTCGCGGTATTGCGGTGGTCAAGGCGGGTCTGGTATGGGCGGTGGTAGCGGACAGGCTGATGCGTTCGCATATCCTCCCTCGGCTCCGCCCATGAGATCCAACTCGAGCAGCCGCCACGCCACAAATGCACCTTCGACCGGGTCCAAAATGTCGAAAAAACCCAAAACGGTGGCAAATGGCAAGCCCCCTATCACAGCGCCGAAAATCGCTACACTTGCCCCTTCCGTTACGCCTGCAACTTTCGGCCCGCGGGTGGTCGGCGTAGTGCAACAGAACGGTTCTGCAGCAGTTATGTTCGAACAGAATGGCCAAGTCATGACGGCAAAAGCAGGGGAGATGGTTGGTGGTCGCCAAGTAGGAGCCATTACTCGCTGCAGCGTTGAGCTAGGGGGGGTGCCGGTCTCTGTATGCAATGAAGTCGGCCAGACACCGATCACCAGTACGCTTCAGGCAGCGTCCGGCTCTAAAGCCAACTCTCCACTTCTCCAAGGGCCTCAGACCAGCTTAGCAGCAACGGGAAATGATACTTTCCTAGCGGCACCGCCACCGCCTCCACCAAATGGTGTTCAACCAGTCATTCCTGCTCCACTCGGCTCTACGTCGTATACCGCAGCACTGCCACCTAGTCGCTCTTAATCGAGATGTCTGACATGAAATCCGTTCGATTTAATTTGGCGTCCGTGGCGTTGGCCATACTCACTGGCGTTACCAGCGTGGCGGCGTCGGCGGCTACTACTGTCGCCACGCAGCAAAACCGCACTGTTGTTTTCAACGAGTCAGTAGGACTGGACGGTATTGCACAGGTCAAGGGCCGGATCGGTGTGGTCGGAACAACGGGCAACACCATTACTGATTCGTTGTTGGGGCAGAATGTTACCAATGCCGCCAGTGTTTTCTCCGTTCAACCAATTTCGCTGAGTTCTGCTTCGCTATCGACAGTAGAGATACAAAGTCTTGCACAGAGTTGGTTTGCAAATCGAATTTCTGCACTCTCTAATCAGGTAGTTGCACACCTGAACAGTGTTGGCGCCGATAGCGCCTGGCTTGACTACCAGCAAACAGTCAAGAGCAAAGGCAAGACGAAATACATTGTCTTTAGCGTGAGCATCCTCAAGTCCGGCAAAATGACTTGGTCGGGCGTCAACGTTGTCGACTCAGCGCCGACAACGGTCTACACCGTCTACACCAACAAGACCGTAGCCGCTGGATTACCACAAAACTGGCAGTATCCCGATGCCGGCACGCTCAAGTACGACACCCGTAATCTCAACTTCCTGGTCGTGACGCCGCAGACGGTCATCCAAACCAACGGCGCTTATGATGAGCCGGCTAGCGGCGTGTCAGCCATAACCGACCCGGATGCTGGTCTGAAATGCCTGATCGATAGTCAAAGCTCACCCAACTGCCCGACTGCGTTTCCAGATGTCAAGAAGCTGATCAAAACAACGGACTCAATACGGACTGTTGTTGATTACGTGCGCAAAGTTCAACCCGACTATACCCAGCAGCCCGATGGAACACAGGCGGCGAAAATGGCCATCGACATCTACGAACGCACTATTCAACTGCCGGCGTGCTGCTGCCAGGATACCGGCCAGACCTACATCAATAGGCAGCGTTACGGATTTTCATTGATCACCATCATCGACCGTTATCTGGTCAACGCTGATGGGAGCTACGTCCTCGTCAACCGTTATAGCGGCCACAGCGTATCACCGACAATCGACCAAACCAAAAGTGTTGCGATTACCAGGGCCCAATTCGGTTTGCTACCTGGGCAGATCATAAACCCAGAGGATGGGAAGATGGATCTTGTCGACGTCAGTACGTATCCGCTTGGAATGATCGTCAACCTGGCTCCGATCACCTACCGCTAAGAGAAGGCACTGTTATGAGATCAAACTGTGCTGCATTTCTGCTCATGATTCCACTCTGGGCCATGGCCAATCCGGAAGGTCCGTCGCCGGCCGCACAATGCCGCGCGGGCGACGACATCTTCCAAGATCAAATAATTACTTCGCTTACAGGTACATATAACTCAATAGGCCTAGTTGCTGCTTTTGAAGCTATTGCAAAAGCCAAGGCCGAACCTGCATCTCCTATAACACTTGGCACTCGCAGTCCAAAGACGCCGACGGGCACTCTCTGGCTTTCCCTTGAAGATCCAGATTCGGCTAGCCTAGCCGAGGAAGCAATCAAAACTGCAGGCGTTATTCAAATTCGTTTGTTCGGATTCAACGGACAAACTCCGGCCAAGGCCGCGCTTTTGCACATGGTGCTCGAGCATAAGAAGTTTGAACCCAAGGAACTTCCTAACTTAGTTAAGCAATTCCAAGCTTCTGATTTATTTGAGCTTCTGGACAAGTTCGACTCTCTACCCAAATGTGCGCGTACAGCGGCAAACCTACGGGTGCAGGCAGATACCAACCTCGCGACCAAAAAATTGGGCCGTCTAGACCTTACCGTCTTTGTAGCTGGCAGTACCGAGTAAGAACGTTTTCGAACAATCGAAAGGACTCACCATGCAAGTCAAGAAAGTTGCTCTGATGGTTGCCGCGGGCTTGGGCTTCTCGATACCTACGCTGCAGGCTATTGCAGGCTGCGCTGGGCTTGTTGTTGGAACCTACCAGCAAACCACATTTTCTGGCGGCGGAACAACAACGACCAACTATTTATGTATCTCTAATGCCAATTACGATGCGCAATCCGGGGGCGCTTTCAGCAACGGCTCCTGCCCTGCCAATAGTTTCCCTGTTTATATTTCGTCATATAGCTCAGGCTCCACTCACTGCTGCTTTGCCGCGGGGACCCCCGTTTGGTTAGCTAATGGCCTCAGGGCCGACATTGAGACAATTGCTGTCGGCGACGAGGTATGTGTTTTGAATTTGACAACGGGCAAGTTGGAATCAGGTCAGGTACTTGGAACTTTGAAAAAAAGGCGTCAGGTGTACCGCATCGTTCTCAATGGAGGAGAAGAAGAACTTCTGATTACAGATGACCATCCTCTCTGGGATGGTGAGTTCTGGGTAACAATTAATCCAGAAAACGCTGCGCTCTCTTACGCCATGTATCACCTTCCACTCGGCAAGCTCAAGCCTGGCTGCAACATTGTCACAGCAACAGGAGCTCGCGTAAGCATCACTTCAATAGAACTTATCCTACCCGCTACGGCCGCCGAGGTCTTTACCCTGTCAGTGAATAACCAAAATCATAACTATCTTGTCGGACAGGTCGGAGCCATCGCCCACAACGGGATTTGCCGTTAGGCAACCATTTTAAACCAGCCGACACCGATGGCGTCGGCTGCATATAAGCATCAAATGTATTCATTTCCACAATAAGTAAAAATTGCAACACCCTTAAAATAGAAGGGCCGACTAGCACTAACGAACCGGCCAACGTAATTCATCGAGGCAGATAGTATGAAACTCAAAAAAATAACTCTAGCAACAGCCACCTTAGGGTCAGCGCTCATGACCTTGCCAGCATTTGCAGGTTGTGCAGGGCTGGTAGTTGGAACGTATACCCAAAAATCATGGAACTATTACGCAACGTATCTTTGTATTTCCAACGCAAATTACGATGCACAAAGTAATAACGGATTTTCGAATGGAGCTGCGTGTCCTGCCAATAGCTTCCCGGTTCTGATCTCATCTGGATCAACCTCCAGTTCGTATCCGAGCCACTGCTGCTTTGCTTATGGAACCCCCATCTGGTTGCCAGATGGCAGCAAAGTCAGCATCGAAACGATCATCGCCGGCGACCTTGTTTGTGTCTACAACCTTAAGACCGGTGAAGTAGAGTCCGCACAAGTACTCAACTCAATTAAAAAGTCCCGCCAGTTATATCGTCTGGTTTTTGACAACGGGTCTGAATCGCTTCTTTTGACGGATGACCATCCTCTTTGGAATGGCCATACCTGGTGCGCCATCAACCCTAAAAATGCCGCAAGTTCTTACGATTCATATCAGCTGCAGCTGACAAAGTTACACGTAGGTTCCCGTCTGCTCACAGCATCTGGCTCCCATCGAATTGTGACCGCGATCGAGTTCCTACATGCGGCACCTGCTGCAGACGTCTACACTCTGCAGGTCAATCATTCCGACCACAATTATCTAGTAAGTGAGCTCGGGCTTATTGCTCATAACAGTTGCAAAACATAACCGTTACCGTTTTAGCGTCCGCATCTCGCGGCCTAAGACGTATGAGATATGCCGGCTCAAATGACACCGGTCCTACCCCTGGGAGCCCATATGCACTTAATCCGAAAGCTACTACGCCAGATCAGTGGTATTACGCTGCTGTTCTATACGGCTATGACACTCTGGACGCCTATAGCCCAAGCGTCCATGAGCGATGATTTATACAAACAAGCTATTTATATGCTCCAGGGAGATATTCGCTATACGCGGAACAACCTGGGCGCACTCTTCGCCCAAATTCCTCCCAGCCAATTGGCTGACAGCCTTTATTCAACGTTCGCAGCGAGACCACAAATATATGCACGCTATCACCCTGAAAGTGCCACTGGCCGTATTGACGTTGTGACGTTGAGGAAACTGCCGAACGGCGGGGTAGAGTTGCAGGTTCGTCCGTGGTCTCCGAAAGATGGATCCAAATGGGCGCGACACCGCAACGGCAACGGTGCGCCAATCCCTGGAAACTTCAGAGGGTTAAATCCATTTGCTGCCTTCTATGCTAGCTCGAATTGTGCCGCCATTAATTACACAGGAGCACCAAACGATAACTGGCGTGATCCTTGGGACCGTTATCCCAATAAGGATATGGTTTGTGACGAGTGGCGCAACCTGAACCCTAGCGCATTCTTTGCTGCTGTTGGCATGGCAATGAAGTATTACCGCAGCGACAATGCTTTGGTAGGGGTGGCGGAGACCCGAATCAACCAAGGCACACGCGAAGAAGGAAACATATTCGTTAAGAAGACCACGACGTACCTTGATGCTTATGTGAAACCTCACTGGTACATGGGCACCGCCTATGGCCGCGGCGGCACGGCAATGAGCACAGCGTACTGTGTTGTGAATAGCGATCCTTCAAACCCTTGTCCTCAAGATCTGGTGGTAGACAGTGGCGCAAACTTCGTGGACTGGAACAAAGGTGACCTGAATACTTCTGAATATCACGCGTTCAACCACGAGGAATCGAAATCCGGGTTGGGTTTCATTTCTTTCATCATCACAGCTTTTGTCCTGGCATGGGCAGGGGGAGTGATGCTTGCCGGCCTAGGTCCAGGGATGACTACGGCGGGCGCCGCGGCAAGTGTTGGATCAGCTGCGGGGGTAGGCGCCGGTGTAGTCACTGCGGGGGCTGGTGCAGCAGCAACGTGGGGGGCTGCGGCCTATGGGCTCGCTTCTGCTGGTATCTATGCGGGACTTAGCATTGCGATTTCTGGCAACGCAGGTATTCCTTTGTCGACAACCCAAAACGGCTTTCTTGGTAATATCAACAATGGCGTTCTTAATACTCCAACGAGTGGATCAGTTTGGGATCCAACGCCATCAGTGCGCTCTGGGTTCTCTCAAGCAAATCCGGCCAATGTCCCAGGAGCTGTAGGCCAGGAGTTCAACAAACGGCGCTATCAGCAAGGAGATTGGCAAAATCCACAGGATGCCTACAGTCTCAAGCGACAGCGGGATCAAGGAATGACTCCACAGCTGTCACCTTAATAAAGTGCAGAAAACCCGCCTTGCGGGTTTTCTTTTACTTATCTTTCGACTTCAACCATTTTGCTGCTTCTTGTCGGAATCTTGGAGCATCAGGGCTATTGTCACAAACCACATCACCGTTATGGCTATCTAAGCTCCCCTTCCAGTAACACCCATTAGGGTTAGGGTCATTCCATTTTGTAACAAGCTTTATAACGGCAAATTCTTTCTTGGAGGCTGGATAGTTCCACTCCACAATATCCCCAACCTCGATTTGCCCCGCGTCCGCCAACCCCCCGAACCAGCGTCCACCTTCCCAGAACCCATTATGTAGAGCTCCAAAAATTGCGTCTTTTGTCTTTGGAATATCGGTTCCATATTCCTTCTGATAGGATTGGTTAGCCTGCTTCAATATCTTTGCGTCATTCACGGATACAACCAGCCCTAGCTGCTTTGTGCCTACCAATGTTTTATCGAATGGAGCTACGGTAGTGCATCCAACCAACATAATGATAGGAGCCACAGAAAGAACAACTCGGCCAGGAATATAATTCACAATTTTTTGGAGGCATTTCTTGATGTTCATATTTGACAGTCCTTTTTACTGAAGTAGCTTTTAAATTGACGTTACCTATTATAGGTTTCTCAACCATAATATCTAGCTCTATCGTCACACTTAGTCAACAATTTATATCCAGCCGAGCTTCCAGAGCAGAATCATAGCGGTATTCCACTTCTATACATACGAGCTAATAATCCCACGGTTGATTACTGATCTCTCTTCAGCCACTACCGGCCGAATACCAAGCACAAGAAATTCCAAGAGCGCATTTCATACAGCACCAACGTGACGGCCAATCAATTCAGCAAGGACTTCAAACTTTTGTTCATTTATTCCCTGCTATCATTTTTAAACTGCAAAGATCATAGCTGCTATGAGTAATCAGCTTGAGGCATTGCTGCCTCAGCAATCGCCGTTGTTTCTTACTTATACCGAGTGAGCACTGCAAAAGATCAAACCAGGCATTGAAAGGGTAGGGCATATAGCCCCCCCACTCAAGAGCCTCTACCAATAGACTCAAGATAGATTTTATGTACCTCGCTAGAATAAGCATCACGTCTAGCTTGCTGCCGTTCAGATCTTTTTGGACCAGCGTTATAGATACCAACACTGTTCCAGCTTACCCCATACCGATAAAAGCTTTCGGATATTAGCCACGCCCCAACATTGATACAAAGGCAAGTATCGTTGAGCAACATCTCCCGTGTAATTCCATAGCCTCTCAATTTTGGAAAATGTTGTGAGTTAATCTGCATCATGCATACATCCTCACTTCCATCCGAATTCTTGTTGATCGCTGAAGGGTTCAGGTTCGACTCTTTTTTGGCAATTGAATAGAGTAACCACGGATCAACCCTGTAACGAGCGCCCGCAGTAGACCAACAGTTTTCCTCAGCATAAAGAACTGGCCCTGCAACCAACAAGCCAGCAACTAGACTCAAAAGCGTGAATACTGGTTTCATCAGCCTAGTGCTCCTCCTGGGTCGGTCAAAAAGTCCAGATCGGAGCTGTCTAAATCGAGTGCCTGCCCAAGCGATACCGCGTCTGCAGTTACTGTTGGCTGTGGGGAAATTACTACTGCCACTTTATCTTCTTTGAGAGGAAGGACGCTACTTGAGCTTTGTGGTTCCAGATTGGGCGCAGACACGGCCGCACTTGTACTCGCCACATTTCCAAGAACAGGCACAGCGCTAGTCTCCGGGGGCGTAGGTCTAGGCTCCGCCGCAGGAGGAATTTTCTTACTTGCCGGCAGCGTTTTGGATGTTCTGCCAACACCTGCTCGCCTGGGCTCCTCTAGCGGAGGCCTTAATTGGGTACCAACGCTTCCGACAGTACTTGGTGAGAGTAGTAGCCCTTTGAGGGCAAGACTTAGCAGTCGCGTCACACGCTGGGACTGGGGCAGCTTGATCAAATCGTTGAAAAGATCCGGATGCACGTCCCCTCTAATTTTCACGTTATGCCGAAGCTCTTCTACTTCTTCTAGTTCGTGTTCGCTCATGGGCTATTCTTCGTCAAAAAGCCACCCGACGGGTGGCATGGATGAGTTTTCAAGCTTTACGCCTGGTGAGCTTTTGGCCTGTGATCTTCACCAGCAGAACTTTTCGCAATCATCTGCAGGCCACCAAGCTGGAACCCACGAACATTCGAGAAGACCGGCCGTTGTGCAACCTCTATTTTGTGATGAGGATACTTTTCCTTGAGAACCCCTTCAAAAAGAGCAGCCCCTCCACCGACTAAAACGATGTTATCGATGTCCTGGCCATTACCGACCTTATTGGCAAGGGAGCCTACCAGCTGCCTGGCTTTTTCGAAGCCAACCTTCATGTGCTCAGTCATATCCACGGCAGTTCCGTAGAACTTCGGCTGACGGTTCTCCCTGATGGCCTCATCAATTCTGGCTAAGTCTGTTACACGGCGCCCCTCCATTTTGGGGTCTTCGGAGATTGAAGAGGCAATCGCTTGGAGAATGGAAGAGATGCCACCAGCCTTGGCGCCTGATCGCGCCTCGAGTGGCTTGAGTCCTTTGCAGACCAGCCAGTCCAGGGTGTAAAACCCCGGGTCTACAACGAGAGTCGTTTCTCTTTTGATTTCTTGGGATCTTTCTGTCTGATGAGCATGATCGAGGAGCCCTCCCATTGGTTGGGGGAATACCACAACATTCCGCACTATCACCGTCCGTGTCTCCGCCCCTGGAGAGGATTCATGCTTGATAACCGGAATGATGTGCTCGCCCTTCAGACGCTCCATAAGCGCAACCCGGCACTTTGCGTAGGTTAATAGCGGAAGACCTACAACCAACTGGTCGATATGCGTCACCCCCATGTATGCCATAGCACCACGAACCAGGGCCAGATGCGCATCGGAAAGTGGGTAGTTTTCATCAATAGTGCGAGAGAAAGACGAGTCGACAGCCATCTCCGCATCTTTGCCTACTTCGAAGAAGATACCGCGGACGTCGACTTTCACCGTGTTTCGCTTCTGCAGGACCCCCGCAGTCAGGTCACCACCGGACGCAGGCGAGGCGAGGGAGGGGAAAAGATCGCAATGGAATCCCTGGTCGTTGGAACTTACGACAAATTTGGTGTTGCCATAGCCAACATCGATTGCACGGATGATAAGAGGATGATTCATGTTCTGGTCTCCTGTGATGGAACATCAACAGGCATAACCGTACCCGATAGAGAGTCAATTTCTAGTCTGCGAATCATCCCCTTTTCAGAGCAATTCCAATAAATATCGCTCGGCACAAGTCCTAATGCAGGCCTGAGAGAAGTGAATGGGACATCTGAGGGTGTTCTTGGAGTGTTCCTTGAATGGCTTTTAGGACAGCAAGAAGAGTCTTAGAGGTGTTCTTTAGGACATCCAAAACAGTGCCGTTGTGCGTTGCCTCCTTGTAAAGAGGTCAACACTTGCAAGGCCGGCCCTGTTTTTCACATAGGCTCAGGCATTGATCGACCGAACAACCAGCTTGTTTTTTAGCGCTGATAGCTTGTCTAGCGAACAAGCATTGCCACACTGTGATGCCCAGTGATACAGAACAAATTGATCTGGAAAACCCGCACTATCAAATGCCAATTCTCCACTATTTGAAGAGTCATTTCCAGCAAATTTTATTTTCCGTTCGGAACCAGAGGGGGGCCACACATCAAGCATAGAAAGGGCTCCGATTCAGTTTCGGAAAATATAGACCCGAAACAAAAATCTCCGAATCCACATACGAAGCTTGACGAAAATATTCGGCTCGGACTATCTTTGCGGCACCTAGAGCGCAAACGCGCCCTGCAGGGACACCCTGCATATCAACCAGACCGACACCGGTCAAAGCAGTACCCATCGCCTCCAGGGCTTCCATAGGCCCGTTTTGGGCCATTACCAGCACTTCCGTGCAAACCCGCCGCCTACGGCATTCCTTGCGACCTGATCGCAGACTCGTCTGGATCCACGAACGGACCATCCGGCTTCATTCAAGCCAACCACGCTACTCTGCAATGCGTTTCGGAAGTTCTTCCGCCTAGCTGATGCCCTCAACACGACCCAAATTCGATCTCGCCCTCTGAGAGGCGTGCGCATGCAACATCGACGCACGAGATGATCTATGGGTTCTGGGCTGCTGATCCCACTCGGAATCGCCAGCTTGTGAGCAAACCTTGCACGCTCCCGCTGACGGGGAGCTATCCGGCAAGGGTGCAGAAATAAATCGGGCTTTGACCCGGATGCCAGCCTACGCATCTGAAACTGTGGGACGTGCTCGCTGAAAGGCGATCCACCTGAATGGGTGGCGTTTGGCCTCGCCTGAAATGGCGCCCAAGCGGCAGTTGCATTTTTAAGAGTGGTCATGGAGTACGCCTTCGAAGCGGATACGCTCCCCAAGTCTGTTGGCTCAGCAGGCTTGGGCAACGCATCCGCTTCGGCCCCCCGGAATGAACTTCAAGAAAAACCAGATGGAAAATTCGAAGCTGGATCTCTATAGCCGATTGGCAAGGACGATGAAAGATTCACGCCCTGCAAAACCTCAAGGCTGGAAAAAGGAGCTGAGTGAAGTGCTCCTATTGATGGCGAAGGAACATGCTGTACGTGACAAGCAGGTCTCACACAAGACCGAGCACACGCGTAAAGAGGTGCTCTTCATGTGCTTCAACCAACTTCATGATGGAGACCTTAAGCTCCGCAGTGTCTTCAATATTCGGAGCAAGCATCTCGAGTATTTATTCTCCCGCTGGGAAAATGAAGGGTTGGCTGCCGCTACCCTGCAGCAGCGGCATTCGATCCTCAACACCTTCAGCAAGTGGATTGGAAAAGCCGGCCTGGTCGTCCCGCTTGAGCGGTACCTCAAGGATCCCAAGGCGGGGAAGAGGGTGTATGTGGCCAAAACGGATAAGAGCTGGACTCCATCTGGGGTGAGTCCTGACGAGTTGATCAGCGCGGTATGTGAGTACGATGAGCGGGTTGGGATGCAACTCAAATTGATCCATGCATTCGGTCTTCGCAAGAAGGAAGCTGTGATGTTCCGCCCATGGACAAGCGCAACTGCTGATGGAGCGACGATCCAGATATACCAGGGCACAAAAGGCGGTCGCTACCGGGTGGTTCCGATTACCAGCGAGTACCAGCGTATGGTGCTAAAGCAGGCGCAGGAGATGGCCCCAACCCTCTCATCGCATATTGCAGATCCAAGTAAGACCCTGGAACAGAACATGCGACGGCTTCAATACGTCCTTGAACGTTTTGGGGTGACGAAGAAAGCCCTGGGTGTGACGGCCCACGGTCTCCGGCATGAGTTTGCCAACGAGCGGTATCAGGAACTTACTGGCGAGCTTTCCCCCTTGCAAGGAGGAAACAGCTCCACCTTCACATCAGAGCAAGGTAAACGATATCGGCGCCTGATAGCGGAAGAGTTGGGGCACTCACGAATCAGCGTTACTACTGCCTACTATGGCACCGCTCGCCAACCCAAAGGATCCTCAAAATGAACAGCACGAATCTCATTGTCCTTGCACTCGTCAGCACTGCCTCTATGCCGACAATGGCTGCAAACATCTGTGCACGGTATGTCAAGGCCCCGACCGTTACGGTGATCGTGGATCCTGCAAAACGGACATATCACGCCGTCCCTATAGAGAAACTAGCCGCGATCTCAGAACATGGTGGCGCCGGCGCGGCCCACGACAGCATGACGCTGGGCCTCACCTACAACAACCAGCAAATGCGGATGGAGGTGGGCTACGAGGTTGCGCAGCTTCCTGATGGATTCTGTGTTAGCCCACAGGTTCGCGTTACCATCTTCAATCGACAGGTAGATGTGCTTCTTCCTAAAGAGCTGCCATCCACCAGCTGCTTGTATCAGTCGGTCCTAGAGCACGAGCTCAAGCACGTTCACATTGTTGAAGATTTGATGGCAGATGAACTGAAGAAAATGGGACATCAGGCTCAAGGCCAACTCAATGGTACCTATGGATTTTTCCAGCGCCTCCAGGATGCCAAGCCGTGGCTGGACCAATATCGCACAAACATGACAGCAAGCTTTGAACATCGTGTGGCGCAAGTGAACTCTGCCAGTGAAGCAATAGATACGCCTGAGGAATACCGTCGGGTTGCAGACCAATGCAAACAGCCTCCAAAGCCTCTAACCTTTTGGGAAAAAATCTTTGGCAGGAATTCAGAATAACCATTTGCATATAGAATGACGTATGGATCAATCCAGGGCGATAAGAAAATGAAAGACCCTCACGACCATTTGACGTCAGAAATGCCGGATTTCACAAGGGGCCAAGGTGGCGGGCTGCGCTACTTCAAACCTCTTCGTAGGGAGGATAGGCTCGCACATCGTAAGAGCATTAACAGAAAGAGCGTTCAAAAGTACCGCAATAGATTGGCCAATCCAACCGATGGCCAATCAAAGAAAAGCCAATGGAACATCATTGTGGCCCTAGATACCAAGAACTGGTGCAAGAACAGGGCCAAGGAGGAGGATAAAACGACAGGGGAAATCGTTGAGGAAGCCATACACCTCTTACGCCTGCAGGTAGAACTTGTAAGCTCTTAACCTCCTAGAACCCGCCTTGAGCGGGTTTTGCTTTTATGACGAAGGAGGGGTGATAAAAGAGGACCTCTCCATTCCCTCCTACTATCCGGCTTCCTCATGATGAAGCATGGCCTCGTCGAGAAGCCTGTGCAGTCAATACGTATTGACTGGTCCTCCACTTGAGCCTAGCTGTCCCTCAACTCCGCTGGAAACAGAGAGAAACCAGGTTACGCCCTGATTAGGCTATTTTCTGCGAGAGGCCCCGCTAGCGATATGGGGGTAAAAAATACGCATGACTCCCTCGGCCAAAGCCGAAGAAATGACCAAATCCGTTGTGAGACAGTGACTCAAGAGCCTTAAAGGTACTTTATGGAATTCAAAGACATGGGAGGGATGCCACTTAGGCAAGAATGGAGCAGTAGGGTGAGCGAAGCATCCAACCATCGGCATGTGAGAAACTGCAGTTGAACCTACGACTGCTGCCCGAACTAGAGTAGTGTCCAGTGCCAAACCGCTGTCAGGCAGGTGTTTACCAAGTCAGGCCAATTGTAAGCTGGGCCGGCGGCCATATCTCCGCCATCAAGCCCATTGCGACAGCCGTGGAGGGTACGAAGAACGCCACGTCCTCAACATGCTGACTCCCAGCAGCCACAGATTGGAGACCCGCGGCAAGGGCTGGGTGGCCAGCGCGGTGCCTGTGACCGCCCACACAGAGAGTCAAAGCTACAGGATGCTGGCTTTGAACGCACCGGACTGCAGGCCGGCAAGGCATGAATCCACCGCATATACCGGCAGGCGCTGCTATTGAACAAAGGCCTCGCTTATCAAATCGACGGCGCCGGCGATGGCGCCCAACACCTACAGCATCAGGTTCTTCGCCAGCATCCCTCCCTGCACAGCAGGATCATCGCTAGCTCCCGTCGGGCGAGGCAGTCTGTGGCGCTCTAAACTCAAGGGCTCCCATCAGGGAAGATAGCCACGCTGCAGTGGCAAGCAAACGCAAAAGCAGACTCCAGTCTCCCCCCTACGCCTGCTGCACGATCCAAGGCACTCAAAAGATCCTGGAAGGTGCAATCCGCAAAAGTGATGCATTCACGCAACCCAAGTGGAAAATGCCTACAACATAAGACTTAGGCTCTTGAATGTATACGTCTAGGCGTGTACATTTACCCTATCAACTTGATTGAGAAAGGGACTGAAAAATGACCGACAAAGCGCTCGAGAACGACCAAATTATTCTGCCGCTGGATCAGTTTGACACTCCTATTGTTCAGGGGAGTTCGAAATCTCTGATGCGCGAAACCAAAACATCCTCGCGTGATTTGTGGCAGGTAGAAATCGCCAACATCCGCCTGCTGGAGAACTTCAACGCCCGCATTCATGATGCTGAGTATGAGGCCCATATCGAATGGCTGACTGGGCAAATGCTCAACCATGGATATGACCCTGAAAGCATCATGAAGGGCATCGTAGCCCGCGAAGGTGACGAACAAGTTCTTTACTTGAAAGACGGGTACAGCCGTTTCCAGGCTATCGAGCGCGCAAACAATCTCCTCCCCGACGACAAAAAAATTCTCCGTGTACCGATGGTTTTGGCGGCACAGGGGACCTCGATAGAGGACATGACGCTCGATTTGATCCGCTCGAATGCAGGCAAGCGACTCCGCCCCTACGAGCAAGCAATCGTAATCAAGCGCCTCCAGCGGTTTGGGATGAAGCCTGAGCAAATTGCCAACGAACTTAACTTCACTATTCAGACCGTGAATGGCCTATTGACTTTGGCAGGGGCACCTCCAGAAATCCGCGACATGGTTCTGTCCGGCAAGGTATCTGCCACCACCGCTATTCAGGAGATGACCCAGCATGGCAGCAAGGCTATTGATCGATTACAAACAGGCCTGAAAGTCGCAAGTGCGAATGGCAAAACCCGAGTAACCAACAAACACCTTCCCGGTGTGGCTTTCAAGAAGGCTGTGACCAAGCAGGCTCACAACCTCTACGAGGCGGCAATCAGCATTAAAAAAGATCCCGGCTTCGACAAGCTTGCAGAAGAGACCCAACAGAAACTGAAATCCCTGCTGGAGTCCCTCGAAGAAGCCAAAAGCGATCTGGCGAATCCCAAAGCTGCCGCGGAAAGTGAAGAAAGCTCACGCAGCCAAGAGGAACAGGCCGGCCAACATGAAGAAGCATAAGCCGACCACAATCACGCGTGTTCGCCCCGCTGACGCGAATCACCAGGTTTTGACAGTAGAAGGAGGTAGCGGGGCGTATCGTAAAAAACCATGCAAAAACTGCCCATGGCGGGTTGATGCTGTGGGTCAGTTTCCACCGGAGGCGTTCCGTCACTCCGCAGAAACGGCCTACGACATGTCGCTTCACACGTTTGCATGCCACCAATCGGGGCCTCGCAAACCTGCAACCTGTGATGGATTTCTTCTGCGAGGAGCAGACCACAACCTAGCAGTGCGGCTCCGTTACATTAGGGGCCAGCATATGGGAGACGTAGATGACGGTGGCCATGAACTCCACTCGAGCTACCGCGAAATGGCAATAGCAAATGGCGTAGCGCCTGATGACCCTATCTTGGGCCCTTGCCGTGATTAGCCCCCTCAGTGAATGCGATGAAACCTGAAGAATTTGAGGCAGTAGCCAAACTGCTCCGAAGTACTGGACAGGCTAAAAAAGTGGCGAGAAGAGTGTTGGTCGATGGACTCAAGCAAGCCGAGGCAATGCGTGAAGTCAACAAGATGAGCAGATCCTCCGTTTCCAATACCGTAGGGCGCTTTCGTGCTGCAGACAAATTAATCCGATCGGCTTACTCCCTGCCAAGCGAAGATGAATGAGGAGAATATCGTACAGGCTCACAAGGCCTCAATTTTTGCGAGGGTTGTTCAAGCCCAACCTCTACCAACCAGGAAGGTGCGGATCCGCACATCGTCTAGGCAGATGCAATCAAAAGCAAAGCCGTCCAGGGCGAGGCCTGAATCATGGAAAGGATGTTGGTGAGCATGTCGAAAACACTCTGCCCCTCGCGCCTGGTTCGTCGACCATCTCGCTGGTGGTGTAATGGGTAGGCGGCACTCTGACAGCGAACGTGACAAGGCGCTGGACGTGCTCGAGCTGGACGACCTGGCGGCGCACGACTACTTGACGGTCGCGGGTGTGGCTGATCGTATGCTCGCAGTTGCGTGCGGGGAGCTCGCGGGACGGGGCTACCTCATTGTCGATCATTACGGCGCTCTGCATGGTAAGGTTGTGCAGCCCGGCCAGCGTCTTAATTGGGGCGGACGAATTCTCCACAATTCCTAACTCAGGAGAAAAGTCATGTTTCATGAGAGAAAAAGCGGCGTAGCTGTTCATCGCTCTCTTGCTGGGGGTAATGCCGGCGACACTTATACCGGCCAAGCCTATGGCGACGATACGATCTGTCCAGTTTGTAATGGATTGCACCCAATTTTTGAAACACAGCAAGTCTATGAAGTAGCGCGAACTATAGTGGATTGCATCATCGGTGGGCCAACTATGATGGTGGGGGTACTTCGCTCCAATGATGGACGCTACTTTGCGGCCTGTTCTCCTGCGAATGCATCAGATGGCTACAACGCGTTCATAGGAGCCGTTACTGGGACTCATAAGCGTTTCCTGCCGTCGCTGACGATCGCCGGAAATATACCTGACGACGGCACCAGGTCGCGTGGAGGTCTGCCTCTCAACGCAACATTTATTCGCTCCTGCAAGGTTAATGGCTCTCCTATGGCAGGGCGATGTGCGGCGCCTAAGCTGCTCCATTTTGCGATCAAAAATCTCCTGCCGAGGCCATGGGTCATGTCTGAGGTCATGTACGATCCGGCCGGCACTAGCCTCGCTTACAGGGATTACATTACGGCACCATCGTGTAGTACCTGCGCGGTGCTACTGCCCTATATGGTGTGCCCACGCAAGCAACATGCGAATCTACAAGAGTTTACCGGCTTGATCCGCAATCAATGGGGTGGTTGGTAGTTAAACGGAGTCGAAGAGCTCTATCTGGCCGGCAGGCACACACCGGTTGGTATCGGCTTATAGTCTGGACCCGCTGGCCCTAGAACAATGGCGTGTGGTTAAAGAATATCCGACGGTTTAATTCGAAAAACATAGAAGAAAGCACAATTGTGACACCCGAAAATTTGGGCCAGCGGCTGGGGCCGCGTCTACGCGAGGAGCGCAAGCGATTGGGCCTCAAGGTCAAGGAAATGACGGCCCGCTTAGGTCTGAGCCGAAACATGTGGCACCGCTACGAAATGGGAGCGGTGCCGGGTCTGTCGATTCTGATCGCATGTAGCGAGCAGGGGTTTGATATTGCCTATTTATTGACCGGCAATCGCGCATCTGTTTTCCTGACTAGCACCGAAGCGCTGTTGCTTGCCAGGTTCCGAACCGCCAACACAGAGCAACAAGGTTTTGCCTTGAAGTCCCTTGCATAAAGAAAGGGTAAAACGGTTGCGGCCAGGGCGCCCGCGTCGACCGGCGCCGACTAAAGCGACCCGTCAAGCCCTTGGCAAGTGAAAGCTTAAAAGCCACGATCATGCCGGCGGGTCTGTCGGCATCAGCAAGACCTTTCACCAGGCCGCCGCGTGCGGCCGTAGTTGCACCAGGAGCAGAATTTGGCAGAAGAAGAGAAGCGTAGTCGGGGCCGCCCGGCAACAGGCAAGGCAAAGACCAGCACGGAACGTGGGCGGGCTGCTGATGACGCTCTGAAAGCGTCTGGTGGCCGTATCGTCAACCGCGTGAGGTTGGGAAAGGAAAGCACCGATGCGCTCACGGTATTGAAACAGCACTACGGGTCTGATCGTGTTGCATTTGAGTCAGCGCTTGTTGAGTGGGCCTCTATTATAGTTGCGCGCAACAACAATTAGACTATAATCAAGCTGTTCAACACGTGAACAAGCGAAAAAGGAGATCCTGTATGAATGGTAGAACGAATCTACGCCGGGCCGGCGATAGCACTGCAGCAGAGCGCCACACACGCCACCAACAACACTTGCAAGCAATCAGCCGTCGACAGCGCAATGCCGGGCGTTGAGCTAGACGGACAGAGCAGAGCAAGACCAAAGCCAAAGAAAATGGCCAGACAAACTCTTGACCTCTTTGGCGATAAGCCACGCCCTAGACGCCAATTGCTCATGCATGTGATGGAAGCAGGGGGCTCCGGACCTGATGACGTGCATGTGCGTTACAAGTGCCGACGCTGCAATCATGAGTCTGTCTGGATGAGGGCGAATAGCGTAACAGAAGCCAAGAGAGGGATTCCGTGCCCTCGCTGCAACCAACACTGAATTAGCGGAAACTCTGCATGATACTCCCCGCCCAAGAAACTGTTGTCGACGCCCACGCGGCCGCGGTAATTCTGCGGGGCCTTGGCAATCGTGCCAGGTGCTTGCTAGAGGAGTGCGTTGAAAATCAAGGCGTGACTCGAAGGAAAGTCTCGCAGGCCAGGCCTGACTAAGGGAATCCATGGAACGAGAACAGTTCATTCACGGCTTAGGAAGCGGAACTGGCAAACGACTCTACGCCGGTGATGAACCCGTTACCAGGCTCATCATCTTGGGTGGGGTAGAAAACCCTCACGAGAAGATGGTCGTTCAAACTGTCTCGGGCAGAGTATTGCTACGATCACTTGACGGCAAGAAGTCATCGAGGGCGACACCGGACTTGTTCTATGACCCAGATAGCAGCTCTGCTGGGCATGAAATAATCAGTATCGAATAACCTGGAGTGTGCCATGGACTCGCCACCGTCCACTATGCATCCGTTAGCGACCAAAACCCGCTTCGGAGTACGTGTTTAAAACGAAAAACGCTGCTCAAGCATATCTTGATTGCCTACTAGAAAACGCACTGGAGTAGCTCTGCTCGCGAAGGTGGGGGCCACCTGGGCACATCAAAGAGCGCTTTCGATCTCCGGGTCAGGCTCCCAATAGCTGGTCCAACAGCCGACCACCTATCCGGCGAGTCATATCCGACTTGAACCAGCATGTCTTGATTGCGCGGGTTCTTCCCCCTGCCACGTCTTCCAATTACGCAGCGCCTAAAGCTCATTCCGAAATTTAGACGACACAGTTTCCCCAAATAATTCATAGCCCGGCCCATCAAGCTCCATTTGTGAGAAGGAGGGCAAGGCAGTCACGCTCCAGCTAGGGGTTGCTTTTCATCTGGCCGGACTGCTTCTATACTGCAATTGATTATGTACGTTTTCAAACCATCTATGCAGCCCAATCAACCTACATTGCCTCTGCCGCTGGCCTTCGCCGCGGTGCGTGCAGGCTTTCCTTCGCCGGCCGAAGATTACCTTGAGGCGGGGATCGACCTGAACGCCTACTTGGTCGATGACCCTCCAGCATCGTTTTTGGTGCGCGTGCGCGGCGACTCGATGCAGGGCGCCGGCATTACCGACGGCGACGTGCTGGTGGTGGACAAAGGCCTGACCGCCCAGCACGGAGACATCGTAGTGGCTGTAGTCGACGGCGAATGTACGGTAAAACGGCTCAGCCTGCAGCGCGGCCGCTGCCAGCTGCTGGCTGAGAATCCCGCATATCCCGCGATCGAGCTCGCCGACGGGCAAGAGCTGCAGGTATGGGGCGTGGTGGTCAGCTGCGCCAAGCGCTTGCGCCGGCGATGACGACTTTCTGCCTCGCCGATGCCAATTCGTTCTACGCCGAATGCGAGAGGCTATTTCGCCCGGATCTGGCCGGGCGGCCGATCATCGTCTTGTCCCACAATGATGGGGCCGTAGTTGCCCGGTCGGCCGAGGCTAAGGCCCTGGGCATCCCCGGTTTCGTGCCGTTTTTCGAGATTGCCCAGCTTTGCAAAAAACATGATGTATGCGTGTTTTCAGGGAATCTCGGGCTCTATAGCGACTTATCACGCCGCCTGATGACCGTACTGGCGCAGTGGGGCGTCGACGTCGAGTGCTACAGCATCGATGAGGCCTTCCTGACGCTGGACGGCGTGCCGGATCTGCGCGACTACGCCAGGCGCTTGCGCGCCGATGTGCTGCGCCGCCTGGGCCTGCCGATCGGGATCGGGATCGGCCCCACCAAAACCCTGGCCAAGCTGGCCAACCACGTCGCCAAAACGCAGCCGCGCACGGGCGGCGTGTTCGCCTGGGAGTGGCTGGCACCGGAATACCAGACGCGCCTTATGGGGCGCATTCCGGTCGGGGAAGTGTGGGGTGTCGGCCGCCGGCTGAGCGAAAAATTGCTGGCGCTGCAGATCCACACCGCGCTGGATCTGCAACAGGCCGATCCGCGCCAGATCCGCCGGCAGTTTTCTGTCGTGCTGCAGCGGACGATCGCCGAACTCAATGGCGAGTCCTGCCTGGCGCTGGAAGAAGTGGCGCCGGCGCGGCAGCAGATCATCTGCTCGCGCTCCTTCGGCCGGCGGGTGACCGATCAGGACACGCTGGCGGCGAGCATCAGCCACCATATCGCCCGCGGCGCGGAAAAACTGCGCGCGCAGCGCAGCGTGGCGCGGATGGTGGCCGTCAGCATCCACACCAATCGCTTCGGCGAAGCGCCCCAGCACCACGGCTACACCTGCGTGCCGCTGGTGCAGGCCAGCGACGACACCCTGGAACTGAACCGCGCCGCGCAAGCGGCGCTGCGCTCGCTGTTCCGGCCAGGATTCCAGTACCAGAAAGCGGGAATCGTGCTGCTAGACATCGCGCCGCGCGAAATCCTGCAAGCGGATCTGTTCGCCGCACCACCCGATCCGCGCCGCGCGCGCTTGATGGCCACGCTCGACCAGCTGAACCGAGATTGGGGACGCGGCACCGTGCGGATCGGCGCGGAAGGCTTGAGCGACGACTGGCGCATGCGCCAGCAGCACCGCTCGCCGTGTTATAGCACCCGGCTTGATCAGCTACTGATCGTCGAATAGCGCCTGTTGTGCCGCGCCCTTCGGCGCCGGCGTGGCGATGAACTCCTCCGCTGGGAACAACGTCAAGAAGGTGCGGGCCTGCTCCGGATCGCGGCAATGCAGCCAGTCCTGGTAAGCCGCCGGCGGTATGACAACCAGCGAACGCTTCTCGTCGCCGGGTCGGTGCATGCGCGCCATCAGCGGATGCCCATCAGCGTTGATCGTCAGCTGGGTGAACGCCAGGCCCTCCGGCCAAGCTCGCCATAACGCCGCCACCGCGAATGGCTCACCGTCAGCGCGGGCGATGCGCATACGCAGCGCGCGTCCGCGCTCATAGCAGGGCTCATAGAACGCAGTCATCACCGACAAGGCCCGTTGGCACTCGCGCCAGGCCTGCCTATAGCTTTGACGTTCTCCGATGCTTTCCACCCTGCCGTTCAGGGTGCTGAGTCGCTTGCCCGGCGGCTGATGGGCTTTCGGGATAAAGCCGTAGTTGGCGACCGCCAGGCCTTCGGCGCGCACGATCGGAGCCGGGTAGTCAGCCCAGGTTTCCGCGGGCCACAGCTCGGGTTCCGCCTCTATGCCGAAGTGCGATCGTAGCTGTGCGGCTGTCGGCGGTGTGAAGTTAACACACATGGGCACCTCCTGGTGCTGAACCGGTCAAGGTCTCGGCGTGCGGTCACTGACTGCTACCAGTCGGCCGCCGCCTGGAAAACGTGGGCAGAGAAGGGGGCACCAATCCCATAGTTCGGCCCCTCCGCAGAGAAGCTTATTTTTGGAAAGGAAGATAAGGGCGGCGAAGCGGGGTAGCCCCGCTTGCAAAATTCTACCAGGCTTCAGTTAAGAGAAATGCCCAGTCTATCTACCTCGCTTGTAAGCGAAACTAGCTGCCTGCGCATGATCAGACCAATCGCAACAAAGCGCCACAAACCATACAGATGAGCCTCCTTACACCTAGCTCTCAATGTATTACGGGTTACGTCGAGTTCGATGGCAAGGGCCGAGTAGGTGATCCCAAGAGCAAAGACAATGTCGCTGAACGTAAAGGATTCCTTTTTGGCCTTAGACCCAGCATGTGAACCAGGGATATTAGCTACCTCGAAGAGCATAGGTAGTTGTTTGCTGGCTACCAGGCCCACGATTGCGCACTCCCAGAGCTTGCTGATTTTCTCTTCATTAAATCTCTTACGCAGCGTATCGACGTCTACACCAAATTCAGCTGCAAGGTCTGCTTGTTTGAAGCCCAGGGAATCAGCTATGAACCTGAAATCGTCACCCGTCATGGCTAGCCTCGGATTGATAAATTTATCGGTCTGATGCCGAGAAAATATCCGAATGTTTGAGCAATTCAAGGGGCATAAGTAGCGATCCATTCCGTAGGTATAATGTACCCCTAGATTTTTGGGGACGTACTAGTAGGCTGTGACGAAATGACTTTTCAATATTTGAGGCAAAACGTGACTAAGCTTTCCCCAATCGGCCATCCCAACTTGAGGCTACAGGATATTCATCCGAGCAAGTCCCCCGCATACTCTCAGAACCTGCATCGTTGGATGCGGCAACGCGGGCACGCCTACCGATCAGGCGGTGTGGCTGACACCGTCTACCGGGTTCTGCCTGGGAATAAGCTGGCCACAATGTATGGCGCCGGGACACTATTTATTGGACACCCTTACTCGCAATACGAGGACGATACAGACTTCTCTGGCGCACCACTAATCGGCGTGCTTTGCCATGGCTCCAAGGCAGGCTCCTCTTGTTTCCCTGGCGCGATTCACTCTCTAGAGGAAATTAAAGGCTTTTGGGACCGCTATCTCCAGGTAGGACGCTGCGCTATTGACCCGGAGCACAAGCAACACTTCATTGGCGGACATCGCTTTGTGATCAAGGGTGATCTACGCGAATGCTTGTGGTGCGGAGTTCGCCATCGCATCATCACACAGTCAGTCATGACTCCCAAAACCGTGACAACCTACGAACAGATCTGATTCAGCAATTACGGGCTCTAGCCAGTCTTAAATGGAGAACACACATGTTGAAGTGGATTATTGGAATTAGCTTTCTTGTCCTTCTTGTAAGTAGTGTCATTCGTAACAATCACGAGGGCAATCTTCAGGCGGCACGGACCCAGGAACAAGGAGTTCTGTTGGTGCAGATGGAAGCGATCAACAATCCGATGGTTTCCCAACTGGTGAATGAGTGGCGAACCGCTTTTCCAGTCCCCGATGAGGGAAAGCTGACCGAGCTAAAGGTCCTGTTTCAGCGTGTGAAGGCAAACCCCGCCGAAGCGGCAAAGTTCACCAAGGAGGCCAAACAAAAAGAGCTGGATAAGGTCAATGCTTTGGCCACATCTCCCTTAACAGGGGATGCCAAGGCTCAAGGCCCAGGTCTGTGAGTTGCGTGAAAACTTGTAGAAAGCGCTGATGGGCCGGCGATAAAACACCTTGAAGCGCAAGACTCCAGCACTTACCAGTTCTTCGCAAACTTGGTAAATACGGAAGCTGTTGCGTTGTTGGTTGCCGGCTCAAAACCATGATTGTACATGCTTTCAGTTAAATTTTAGCAAACATGAAAGCGCAAACTTGTTGCGTAGGGCGAGCACT
>NZ_JAAOMA010000050.1:0-32963 GCF_011602385.1 Chromobacterium fluminis
TCGTAAACAGGTTCGTAGAAGCTGTTCAAAGTCTTGCGAGCCAGAGCGAGACAAGGCGAAAACGGATGAGAAAGCGGAGTGTACAAGTGGTACATGAGCATTTCGAAGCCGTACTCACCGTGGGGCGTCTCACGAAGCGCAGCAGATCGTAAACAGGTTCTTAGACCATGGAGGGGTCCGGCTCCAGCCCCAGCAACGAACGTCCCAGGATCTGGGCGCAGACGTCGTAGTCGGTGTAGGCGTGGGCGCCGGTCATGTGGGCGTCGCGGAACAGCCGCTGCGCCTCGTTTTCCAGCCGCCAACAGTTGCCGCCCATGGATTCGAACAAGCGGTCCACCGCCTGGATGCACATCTTCACCGCGTAGGCTTGGTTGGTGCGCCAGAAGGCCAGCGTTTCCGCCGCGGGATAACGCTTGGCCGCGCCGTGCTCGGCGTGATCGCGCCAACTGGCTTCCAGCAAGGCGCGCGCGGCCAGCACCTGGTGAGTGGATTCGGCCAGCCGCATATAGGCGGGCAGCGCGGCGCCCACCTGGGCGCCGGTGTAGACGCGGATGCGGTTGCGGCTGCGTTCCTTGAACACTTGCAGCATGCGCTCGGCCACGCCCAGGCTGATGGCGGCGAAGCCGCTGGCGAAGTAGGGCCGATAAGGCGCGTAGAAGATCTTGCTGTCCGGGTACAGGCCGAAACCGGCGGAGCGGCCTTCCATCATGTCCTTGGCCGCCTCTATCCGGTGTTCCGGCACGAAGACCTTGTCCACCAGCAGCGTCTTGGTGCCACTGCCTTGCATGCCGGCGGCGTGCCAGTCGTCGCGGATCCGGTAATCGGCGCGCGGCACCACGCCAAAGCAGTATTGCGGCTCGCCGTCCGGGCCGGGGCGGCGAAAGCCCAGTATCGCCCACTCGGCGTGGTCGCAGCCGCTGCTCCAGCCCATTTCACCGCTGAGCAGCACGCCGCCGTCCGCGGCTTCGGCCCGGCCCAGCGGCGCGATGCTGCTGCTGGCGGTGGCGTCGCGGTCCTCGCCCCAGACCTCCTCTTGCAGCCGGGCGGAGAACAGCGCGATCTGGTGACTGTGGGTGGCCAGCAAGCTGGCCGCCCAGGCGGTGCTGGCGCAGGCGCCGGCCAGCGCCGCCACGCAGTCCGCGAATTCCGGCAGGCTGATTTCCCGGCCGCCGTAAGACTTGGGCTGGAAGGCGCGGTGAAAGCCCACGCTTTTCAATAGCGCGATGTTTTCCGCCGGCACGGTGCGTTCGCGTTCCGCCCGCTCCGCGTTGGCGGCGATGGCGGGCAGGATGGGAAGCAGAGTTTCCAGCAAGGGATTGGGGTGGCGCATGGCGGGTCTCCTGGGTGCGTGGTGGCGCTGGATAATAATGAATACCTTCAGCGAATTTGCATTATGGATAGCGATGCCGCGCACTGGAATGCACCTTCCAAGCTGTCTTAGGTACTTTTCATGGTATTTCCGCGCATGGCGGCGGAGGCGGATCCGCGCCAGCGTATCGGCGAGGCGGCCTGTTCGGCTTCGTGCTCCGGTCCCAGCGGGATGTCGCGACGGTCGCGCAGCAACAGCGCGGCGGCGAGGCCGATCAGCGTCATGCAGCTCAGATAAGCGGTCACCGCGGCGGTGGAGCCGGTTTGGGCGATCAATGCCTTGGCGATCATCGGCGCGAAGGCGCCGCCGAGGATGGCGCCCAGCGCGTAGGAGATGGACACGCCGGAAAAGCGCACCGAGGCGGGGAACAGCTCCGCGTAGAACGCCGATTGCGCGCCGTAGGTCAGGCCGGTGCCCACGGACAACAGGCACAGCGCCAGCAGCACCGCCGGCAGTCCGGCGCTGTTCACCAGCGGGAACAGCACCAGCACGCCGGCCAGCTGCACGCCGAAGCCTATGATGTAGACGCGGCGGCGGCCGATGCGGTCCGACCAGACGCCGGCCAGCCAGGTGAAGGCCATCCAGCAGGCGGAGGCGAAGGCGACGGCCAATAGCACCGGGGTACGCTCCATGCGCAGCGCGCCGGCGGGGTCGGTGGTGTAGTTTTGGATGAAGCCGCCGGTGGTCATGTAACCGACGGCGCTGTTGCCGGCGAACACCAGCGCGGCCAGCAGCACCAGCGACGCGTGGCGGCGGAACAGGTCCAGCACCGGGGTGCGCGAGCCGGCCTTGCGCGCCTTGATCTCCTCGAATACCGGGCTTTCCTCCACCGAGCGGCGCACCCATTGGCCGATGAACAGCAACACGACGCTGAACAGGAAGGGCACGCGCCAGCCCCATTCCAGGAAGGCGTCGCCGGGGGAGATCACCCCGCTCATCAGCGCGAACACGCCGGAAGCCAGCAGCAAGCCCAGCGGCACGCCTATCTGCGGGAAGGCGCCGTAGCGGCCGCGCTGACCGCGCGGCGCGTGTTCCACCGCCATCAGCACCGCGCCGCCCCATTCGCCGCCGGCGGAGATGCCTTGCAGAATGCGCAGCAGGATCAGCGCGAGCGGCGCCAGCAGGCCGGCGGATTCATAGGTGGGCAGCAGGCCGATCAGCGCGGTGGAGGCGCCCATCAGCACCAGGGTCAGCACCAGCATCGCGCGCCGGCCAAGCCGGTCGCCGTAGTGACCGGCGAGAAAGGCGCCCAGCGGCCGGAACAGGAAGCTGACGCCGACGGAAGCGAAGGCGATCAGCGTGGCGGAGCGCTCGCCGGCCGGCGCGAAGAACAGCTTGTTGAACACCAGGCCGGCGGCGCTGGCGTAGATGAAGAAATCGTACCATTCGATGGCGGTGCCGATCACGGTGGCGTAGGCGACTTTACGCGCGTTCGCGCTTGGGCGAGCGGGGGTGTGGCTCATCTTCAGTTCTCCTCGGGGGCGGGGCCGGAGTCGGCTCCGGGCGGCGCCTTGTTCTTGTATGGTCGCCGCTTGGGGTAGGCGGGCCGGGCGGCCCGCCGTGGGTCAGTAGGCGGATGGGGACGGCGGCAGGCCGGGCGTTTGGCTGCGGAAGGCCGCGGCCAGCGCTTCGGCGCGGCGCGCCAGCAAGGTGGTGTCGACGCCGACGGCGACGAAGCCCGCGCCCAGTTCCAGCAGGCGGCGCGCTTCGGCCTCGTCGGCCATCAGGATGCCGGCGGCCTTGCCTTGAGCGCGGATGCGGCGGATGGCGTCGTCCATTGCCGCGCGCACGTCCGGGTGGTCCGGCCGGCCCGGATGGCCCATGTCGGCGGCCAGGTCGGCAGGGCCGATGAAGACGCCGTCCACGCCGTCGGTGGCGGCGATGCCGTCCAGCGCGGCCAGAGCCTGGCGGGTTTCCACCTGGACCAGCACGCAGATTTCGCTGTCGGCCCGCGTCAGGTAATCCGGCACGCGGTTCCAGCGCGAGGCGCGCGCCAGCGCGCTGCCCACGCCGCGGACGCCGCGCGGCGGGTAGCGGGTGGCCGCCACCGCCCGCGCCGCCTCGTCGGCGTTTTGCACCATGGGCAGCATCAGCGTTTGCGCGCCGATGTCCAGCAAGCGCTTGATGCGCACCGGGTCGTTGCTGGCGGCGCGCACAATGGGGTGGCAGGGGTAGGGGGCGATGGCCTGCAGTTGCAGCAGCACGTCGTTCAGTTCATTGGGCGCGTGTTCGCCGTCTATCAACAGCCAGTCGAAGCCGGCGCCGGCCAGCAGTTCGGCGCTGTAGGGGCTGGCCAGGCCCAGCCACAGGCCGATCTGGCGGCGACCGTCGCGCAGCGCGGCCTTGAAGGGGTTGGCGGGAAGTTGCATGGCGGTTCCTCTAAGGGGGTCAGACGAAGCGGCAACTGATCGCGCCCAGCGGGCCGTAGTCGACGTGGAAGGTGTCGCCGGCGCGCGCCGGCACCGGCCGGGTGAAGGAGCCGGACAGAATCACCTGGCCGGCCTTGAGCTCGACGTCGAAGGGCGAGAGCTTGTTGGCCAGCCAGGCCACGCCGTTGGCCGGGTGGTTGAGCACCGCGGCGGCGACGCCGGATTCCTCGATCACGCCGTTGCGGTACATCAGCGCCGCCACCCAGCGCAGGTCCAGCTCGCGCGGGCGGATGGGCCGGCCGCCCAGCACCACGCCGGCGTTGGCGGCGTTATCGGCGATGGTGTCGAACACCTTGCGCGGGCGCTGGCTGTCCGGGTCTATGGACTGGCTGCGCGCGTCGATGATTTCCAGCGCCGGAATCACGTACTCGGCCGCGTCGTAGACGTCGAACAGTGTGGCGCCGGGGCCGGACAGCGGCCGGCCCAGGATGAAGGCCAGCTCCACTTCCACCCGCGGCACGATGAAGCGGGACACCGGAATATCCGCGCCGTCGTTAAAGAACATATCGTCCAGCAGCGCGCCGTAGTCGGGCTCGTCTATTTGCGAGGACATCTGCATCGCGCGCGAGGTCAGGCCTATCTTGTGGCCCTTGAGCTTGCGGCCTTCCGCCAGCTTCATCTCCACCCAGCAGCGCTGGATGGCGTAGGCGTCCTCTATGGTGATCTCGGGGTGGTCCAGCGAGATCTGGCGGATCTGCCTGCGTTCGCGCTCGGCGTCGTGCAAGCGGCGCGCAATGCCGCGGATCTGGTCTTGGCTCAGCATGCGGAGTCCTCGGGAGGGCGGAAGCGTTGGTGCACATTGTTGTGCTTGAAGTTGAGCGTGGCGGACAGTTCGGTCAGCTCGAAGCTGAGCGCCAGGTAGCGCTGGGCGAACAGCGGTTCGAAGTGGCGTTGGATCAGCGCGAACACCTGCTCGGCGGTGGCGCGGCGCTGAGCCTCGCTGCGCCCGCTGCCTATCTGCAAGGTGCAGTGGACGAAGGCGTAGTCGGCCTCGCCGTCGGCCATGCGCCAGGTGTCCAGCCAGTGGGCGCGGCTGCGAATGCCGGCTAGGGGAAACAGGCCGCTGGCGGCCAGACAGTCGTGCACCTGGCGGAACAGTTCCGGCAGGTCCGCCTGCTCGCGAATATTGTCGGTGCATTCAGCGATGAAGTGCGGCATGGCGTTCTCCCTGAGCTTCCACCGGCAGCACCGCGTTGATCTGGCCGGTGCCGGAGCTGCCGAAGTAGGGGGTGATGATTTCCGCGCGGCCGCGGTAGTTGTCCCAGCCCAGCGCGCCCAGCAGCATGGCGGTGTCGTGCATGAAGCCCTCGCCGTGGCACTTTTCGGCGTACTCCGGCAGCATGTCGCAGAAGGTTTTCCAATCGCCGTCCAACCACATGGAGATGACCTCCTGGTCCATGCTTTCCAGGAAGGGGCTCCAGGCCTTGTGCAGGTATTGGTCGGCGGTGCCGTTCTGGGCGAAGCGGTGCGATAGCGAGCCGCTGGCGAAGAAGGCCACGCGGCCGTCGTAATCGCGCTCCACCGCCTCGCGCATCGCCGCGCCCAGCCGCGCGCTGTCGGCCAGATCGTGCACCGTGCACAGCGCGGCCACCGATACCACCTTGAAATGCCGGTCGGGGTTCATATAGCGCATCGGCACCAGGGTGCCGTACTCCAGCGGCAGCGTGGTGGCGTCGTGGGCGCGGGTGTGAACGCCGGCGGCGGTGGCGGCCTCGGCCAGCAGCTTGCCCAGAACGGGATTGCCCGGGTAGGCGTAGGGCATGTTCTTGATGAAGTGCGGCAGCTCGTTGCTGGTGTACACGCCTTCGAAGGCCGGCGCGCAGTTGACGTGGTAGCCGGAGTTGACCAGCCAGTGGGTGTCGAACACCACGATGGTGTCCACGCCCAGTTCGCGGCAGCGGCGGCTGATCTCCTTGTGGCCGTCTATGGCCGCCTGGCGGCAGCCTTGATGCGGGCCGGGCAGTTCCGACAGATACATGGACGGCACATGCGTGATCTTGGCCGCCAGGGCTAGGGTTCCCATTGCGTTCTCCTTTGTGCTGCGCGGGCGCGTCGCCCGCGCGTCGTTGCCGTTTGCGGAAGCGGCCGTCTGGGCGGCCTTGGCTTGCGTGTCAGCGGGTTTCCACGCCCCAGCGCGGAATGAAATGGCCGCCCATGGAGACGCAGACGTTTTTCACCTCGGCGAAGGCTTCAAAGCTGTATTCGCCGCCTTCGCGCCCAACGCCGGACGCCTTGACGCCGCCGAAGGGCTGGCGCAGGTCTCGCACGTTCTGGCTATTGACGAAGACCATGCCGGCCTCGATGCCGCGCGCCAGACGATGGGCCTTGCCGATGTCCTGCGTCCAGATGTAGGAAGCCAGGCCGTAGTCGACGTCGTTGGCCAGCCGCAGCGCCTCGGCCTCGTCGCTAAAGCGCAGCAGGCAAGCCACCGGGCCGAAGATTTCCTCCTGGGCGATGCGCATGCGGTTGTCGACGTCGGCGAAGACGGTGGGGCGGATGAAGTGGCCGGCGGCCAGCGCTTCGGGCAGGCCGGCCGGACGTTCCAGGCCGCCGGCCGTCAGCCGCGCGCCTTCCTCCAGGCCGATGCGGATATAGCCGGTGACCTTGTCGTAATGCTGGCGGGTGATCATCGAACCCACCTGGGTGTTGGGGTCCTGCGGATCGCCGACGATCAGGCGCTGAGCACGGGCGGAGAATTCCGCGACGAAGCGATCGTAGATGCCGTTCTGGACGAAGATGCGGCTGCCGGCGGTGCAGCGTTCGCCGTTGAGGGAGAAGATGGTGAACAGCGCGGCGTCCAGCGCGCGATCGAAGTCGGCGTCGTCGAACACCAGCACCGGCGATTTGCCGCCCAGCTCCATCGAGTACTTCTTCAGCCCGGCGTTTTGCATGATGCGGCGCCCGGTGGCGGTGCCGCCGGTGAAGGACACCGCGCGCACGTCCGGATGGCTGACCAGGGCTTCGCCGGCGCTGGCGCCGTAGCCTTGCACCACGTTGAACACGCCGGGCGGAATGCCGGCCTCCAGCGCCAGCCGGCCCAGTTCGTTGGCGGTCAGCGGCGACAGCTCGGACATCTTCAGCACCGCGGTGTTGCCCAGCGCCAGGCAGGGCGCGGTCTTCCAGGTGGCGGTCATGAAGGGCACGTTCCACGGCGACACCAGCGCGCACACGCCCACCGGCTGGTACAGCGTGTAGTTGAGCATCTGCTCGTCCACCGGGTAGCTATGACCGTTCATGCGGGTGCAGACTTCGGCGAAAAAGTCGAAGTTGTGCGAGGCGCGGGGGATCAGCACATTGCGGGTCTGGTGGATGGGCAGGCCGGTGTCCAGGGTTTCCAATTCCGCCAGCCGCGGCACTTCGCGCTGAATCAGCTCGCCCAGCTTGCGCATCAGCCGCGCGCGCTCCTTGGCCGGCGTGGCCGCCCACTTGGGAAAGGCCGCCTTGGCGGCGGCCACCGCCAGGTTGATTTCCTCGGCGCCGCCCGCGGCCACTTCGCCCAGCGCTTCGCCGGTGGCCGGGTTGTAGTTGACGAAGCTGTCTTGGCTGGCCACTTCGCGGCCGTTTATCCAGTGTTTGATCATGGGGTTTCCTTTTCCGCGTTCCGGCGCGCAAGCCAGTCCGTTTCGCTGATGATGTGATTGAGCAGCCGGCCGACGCCCGCGACTTCCACGACGACTTCGTCGCCGGGGCGCACGTCGGACAGGCCTTGAGGCGTACCGGTGGCGATCATGTCGCCTGGCCGCAGCGTCATGAAGGCGGACAGGTATTCGATCAGGAAGGGGATGTCGAACACCATGTCGCGGGTATTGCCGCTCTGGACGCGGCGGCCGTTGACATAGGCGGCCAGCTCCAGGCAATGCGGGTCGGAGACGTCGTCGCGGTCCACCAGCCATGGGCCGATAGGGGTCAGGCCGTCGCGGTTTTTCACCCGCAGATTGGGCCGGTAGTAGTTTTCCAGATAGTCGCGCACCGCGTAGTCGTTGCACACGGTGTAGCCGGCGACATAGTCCATCGCCTGGGCGCGCCTCACCTTGCGCGCGGTCTTGCCTATCACCGCCACCAGTTCGCACTCGTAGTGCATATATTCAACATTGTCCGGCCGCATTGATTGTTGGCGGTGGCCGGTCAGCGTGGCGGGCGTCTTGAGGAACACCAGCGGTTCGCTGGGCGGTTTGAAGTCCAGTTCGGCCGCGTGGTCGGCGTAGTTGAGGCCCAGCGCGAACAGCGTTCCCTGGCACGGCGGCAGCCATTCCACCTCGGTTTCGCCCAGGCGGCGGCCGTCCGGCAGCACGATCGCGCCGTCGGCGTCGGCCTGCGCGCGCCAGGTTTGGCCCTGGTAACGGATGCGGGCGTGTCTCATTGGATATCCTCCTCGGCCGCGACGATGTTTTCCAGGCGGCCGATGCCGTCTATCTCCACCGCCACGGTGTCGCCCGGACGCAGCCGGGCGTTGCGCGGCGGCGTGGCCACGATCAGCAGGTCGCCGGCGTACAAGGTGAGGAACTGGCTGACGTCGGCGATCAACTGGGCGACGCCGCGCAGCCAGTCGGCGCTGTCGTTGGTTTCGGCCAGCGCGCCGTTGACGTAGGTGCGCACTTGCACTCGTTGCGGATTGATGGCGTCGGGGCCGGCCTCGGGGCCGATGGGGCAGAAGCCGTCGCGGCATTTGGCCTGGATCGCCGGCCGGTAGAAGCTGGTTTCGGCCAGGCTGACCTCGTTGACCACCGCGTAACCGCCGACATGGGACAGGGCGTCGGCCGCGCTCACGCGGCAGGCGTCGCGGGCGATGCGCACGCCCAGCGCGCCGCCGGCGTAGACGGCGTCGGCGTCGGCGGGAAAGGGGATGGGCGCGCCGGCGGCGCTGACGGTGTTGCGCGGCTTGACGAACAGCACCGGCGCTTGCGGCGGGCGTTGGTAGGGGGCTTGTTCGAACTCCGCCGCCAGCGCCGCCTGCAAACGGCGGTGGTTGAGCGCCGCGCCGTAGATGGCCGCCGGCCGCTCCGTTGCGGCGTCTAGGACAAGGCTCATGCTTAACTCCTTGTTATTGAATGGGTTGCCGTTGTTCGAATATTCATTAATATGTTAAAGTTTATAACGATGACGGCGGGCTGCTGTCAATGTTTATCCATGTTGCGTTGCGGGGAAGCCCGCGGAAAACCGCGCTTGGGCGGCGGCGGCCTGGCTTCCCGATCCGGCGGGGAGGCCAGAGCGGCGGCCTTTTGCCGAGGAGGTGCGGCGAGAACGGCCGACTATGGCGAAAATGTCACAAGGGAGGGACGGCGATGAGCAGAAACCCGCGCGGCCTGGGCGCGCGCATACCCAATATCGACATCGGCAAGGCATACGACAGCCCTTACGAGTCCGTCGACATCCATTGCGAATCCTTCGGGCGGCTGGCGGCCTTTTTCGGCCGCAATATGCCGGTGCATCGGCACGACCGTTTTTTGCAATTGCACTACCTCGCCAGCGGCGATATCCGGCTGCAGTTGGAGGAGGATCATTACCAGGCGCGCGCGCCGCTTTTGTTTCTGACCCCGCCTACGGTGCCGCACGCCTTCATCACCGGGCCGGAGGCCGACGGTCATGTGCTGACCTTGCGTCAGGAGTTGGCGCGCGGCTGGCTGGAGGAGGCGGGGCCGGACGCCTTGAGCGCGCCGTTCTGCGTGGAGCTGGCCGAGGTGCCGGCGGAATGGGCCGATATGGCGCGGCGGCTGCCCAAGCGGCTGGCGCAGTTGCAGCGGGAGAGCGAGGCCCCGGAGCCGGGCGCGGATCTGGCGCGGCAAGCCTTGGCCCAACTGGTGCTGGTGGACGTGTTGCGGCTGTCCGGCCTGCCGGGGCCGCGCCGGGGGCCGCGTCGCGACGAATGGCGGCTCTATCACCGCTTCAACGGCTTGATAGAGGCGCATTACCGCGAACACTGGAGCCTGGACCGCTACGCCGCCGAGCTAGGCGTTAGCGAGGCGCGGCTCAACGATGTGTGCCGCCGCTTGGCGGACTTGCCGTCCAAGCGGCTGGCGCACGACAGGCTGCTGCAGGAGGCGAAGCGTCTGTTGATCTATTCCCCCGCCTCGGTGCATGCCATCGCCTATGAATTGGGTTTCAAGGATCCCGCCTACTTTTCCCGCTTCTTTCAGCGTCTGGCGGGCTGCCCGCCCAGCGACTACCGCGCGCGCCGCCAGGCCTGAACCCGCGCGGCCTAGTTCGTCGTGTCGTGGGCCGATTCCAGACCGCGAGCGCCGGGAGGCGCGCCCAGATGGGCCAGGGCGCGGGCGCGGGTGTGGGACGGAGCTTCGCCGAACAGTTTGCGGTAATCGCCGGCGAAATGTCCCAAGTGGTAAAAGCCCCAGGCCCCGGCGGCGTCTCGCACGCCGTGGCCGGCTTGCGCGGGGTTCAGCAGCATCCGGCGCACCGCGTTCAGGCGGATGGAGCGCAGATAATCGACCGGGGTGGTGTCCGCCACCAGCTGAAAGCTGTTTTGCAGGGTGCGGCGGCTGACGCGCAGCCGGCTGCACAGCTCCAGCACCGTCACCGGCTCGTCCGGCTTGGCCAGCGCCAGCGCCTGGCTGCGCCTGACGATGTCGCAATGGGTGGCGAAGGTCAGGTTGCCGAGGCGCTCGCCCAGCGCGCCGTCCGCCAGCGCGTCTTGCAGCAGGTCCAGCAACTGGTGCTGAATCACTTTCTGGTTGCCGGCGTAGGACAGCAGCGTCGGGTCCAGCAAGGCCTGTTCGAACACGCCGTTCAGCAGCGCGCGCAGCGCCGCCAGCGCGGCCGGCCGGGCCGGGAACACCGGCGTCTTGCCTCGGGCCTCGCGCAGCGGGCGGCAGAGCGCCGGCGTCAGTTCGGCCAAATCCTCGTAGGGCACCGACACCTGGACCGAATCCGCGCCCGGCGGCAGGTGGAACACGAAGTCCTCGCCGCCGCGCAGCGCCATCAGGGCGTTGTCGGGCACGGCGACGCCTTGCAGGCTCAGCGGCGACGGTGCGCGGATGGGCAGCGCGAAATGGATCATGCCGCCGGGCGCGCGCCCTTGCTGCACCACGCGCTGGTTGAAGCTCTCGCGGAAGATGTCCAGGCGCGCGGTGCGCACCCGGCTCAAGGTGCTGCGGAAACGTCCGCCGCTGATCTGGCTGTATAGCTGCTCCCAGCCGGGCAGGGCCTCGGCGTGCAGGTGGGCGTCGTCAAAACAACGGGCTGCGGCAATCATCTGCTTTCTCCGGTGGGTGGGGGTGGAGTCCGCCTGTTCTCGGTCCAACGTTCTGGATCGCAAAATGATTAATATGTTATTTAAATCGAAATGTCCAGCGCTCTTTGCGTCGGTTAAGCATTGTTTTTACTGCATGTTTCCATCTAGCGACATGCTGCGCCGCAACGCGAATAGCCGGGCCGCGCTTTGCCGATTTGGGATCAGCCGCGTCGGCCGCGCTGGGTATATTGGGCCATCGCCGGCCGCGCTCACGCGGCGGCAAGCTTGATTGAAAAGGAGACGCGGATGGATCAAAACCTGGTGCCGGTGCTGGAGTCGGTGCGAGCCTTTCTAGAGCGGGAACATGGGCTGTGGATAGACGGCAAGCCGCGGGCGGCGCTGTCGGGACGACGCAAGGAGGTGCGCAATCCGGCCAGCGGCGCGGTGATCGCCAGCGTGGCGGACGGCGAGGCCGCCGATGTGGACGCGGCGGTGGGCAGCGCGCGGCGGGCCTTTGAATCGGGCGTCTGGTCCGGCTTGAGGCCGGCCGAGCGCGAGCGCGTGTTACTGAGGCTGGCGGATGTGCTGGAGGCGCACGCCGAGGAGCTGGCGCAGCTGGAAACGCTGAACCAAGGCAAATCCATCCACCTGGCCCGGGCCATCGAGGTGGGCGGCTCCATCGAATACGTGCGCTATATGGCGGGCTGGGCCACCAAGATCACCGGAGAAACCCTGGATGTGTCGATTCCGGCGCCGCCGGGCGCGCGCTTCACCGCCTTCACCCGGCGCGAGCCGGTGGGCGTGGCCGCCGGCATCGCGCCGTGGAATTTCCCTTTGATGATCGCCTTGTGGAAAACGGTGCCGGCCTTGGCGGCCGGTTGCACCGCGGTGTTGAAGCCGGCTAGCGAGACGCCGCTGAGCGCGCTGCGTCTGGCGGAACTGGCGCTGGAGGCCGGCGTGCCGCCGGGCGTCTTCAACGTGGTGACCGGGCGCGGCGAGGCGGCGGGCCAAGCGCTGGCAGGGCATCCGCTGATCGGCAAGGTCAGCTTCACCGGCTCCACCGAAGTGGGCAAGGCCGTCGGCCACGCCGCGCTGGACAATATGACCCGGCTGGCGCTGGAGCTGGGGGGCAAGAACCCGATGCTGGTGCTGGGCGACGCCGACATCGATCAGGCGGTGAGGGGGGCTTTGCTGGGCGGTTTTCTCAATCAGGGCCAGGTCTGCGCCGCCGCCTCGCGGCTGTATGTGCATCGCAGCAAATTCAATCTGTTCGCCGAGGCGCTGTCCGCCGCCGTGGCCGGCATGCGCTTGGGGCCGGGCATGGATCTGGACGCTCAGGTCAACCCGCTGGTGTCGCAGCGGCGGCAGCAGGCGGTGTGCCGGCTGATAGAGCGCGGCCGCGCCGCCGGCGCCCGCGTGCTGACGGGCGGCGGGGCCGCCGACCTGCCCGGCTATTTCGTGCAGCCGACGGTGATGACGGACCTGGCGCCGGACAATCCGGTGGCGCGCGAGGAAGTCTTCGGCCCGGTGCTGGCGCTGATGCCCTTCGACGAGGTGGACGAGGCGGTGGCGCTGGCCAACGACACGCGCTACGGCCTGGCCGCCAGCGTGTGGACCAATGATTTGTCGGCGGCGCTGGACATCGTGCCGCGGCTGCAGGCCGGCACGGTCTGGGTCAACAGCCATATTCCGCTGGACCCGGGCATGCCCTTCGGCGGTTACAAGGAATCCGGCATCGGCCGCGAATTCGGCAAGGGCGCGGTGGAGAGCTTCACCGAGATCAAATCGGTCTGCATCGCCCATTGAGCGCGGACGCGCTTCCACTTTGATTCAGGAGAAAAACATGTCTTACGACAAGGCCCGTTTCTGGCACCCCATGCTGCATCCCAACGCAATGAAAGAGCGGCCGCCCATCCGCATTGTGCGCGGCGACGGCTGCCATGTGTTTGACGACCAGGGCGTCAAGCTGGTGGACGGCGTGGCCGGGCTGTGGAACGTCAACGTCGGCCACAACCGCGCCGAAATCAAGCAGGCCATCGCCCGGCAGCTGGACGAGCTGGAGTATTTCCAGCTTTTCGACGGCATCTCCCATCCGCGGGCGGAGGAGTTGTCCGCGCTGCTGATCGACATGCTGCGGCCGGAAGACATGGCGCGGGTGGTGTTCAGCTCCGGCGGCTCGGACGCGGTGGAAACCGCGCTCAAGCTGGCGCGTCAGTATTGGCGGCTCAAGGGCCAGCCGGACCGGGTCAAGTTCATTTCGCTGAAGCAGGGTTACCACGGCACTCACTTCGGCGGCGGCTCGGTCAACGGCAATACGGTGTTCCGCCGCAATTACGAGCCTCTGCTGCCCGGTTGTTTCCACGTGGAGACGCCGTGGCCCTATCGTAATCCGTTCACCGAGGACCCGGAGGAACTGGCCGAGATTTGCGCGCGGATGCTGGAGCGCGAGATCTTGTTCCAGAGCCCGGACACGGTGGCGGCCTTTATCGCCGAGCCCATCCAGGGCGCCGGCGGCGTCATCGTGCCGCCGGCCAGCTATTGGCCGCGGGTGCGCGAGGTGTGCGATCGCCACGGCGTGCTGTTAATCGCCGACGAGGTGGTCACCGGCTTCGGCCGCTCCGGCTCCATGTTCGGCAGCCGGCTCTGGGGTGTGAAGCCGGACATGATGTGCCTGGCCAAGGGCATCTCCTCCGGTTATCTGCCGCTGGGGGCCACCGTGGTCAATCAGCGCGTGGCGGACGCCTTCGCCGCCAACGGCGATTTCGGCGGCGTCATCATGCACGGCTACACCTACGCCGGCCATCCGGTGGCCTGCGCCGCCGCTCTCGCCAATCTGCGCATCGTGCAAGAGGAAGACCTGCCGGCAAAGGCGGCGGAAACGGGCGCCTATCTGCTGGAGCGGCTGCGGCCGCTGGCCGAGCGTTATCCGGCGGTGGGCGAGGTGCGCGGCAAGGGGCTGATGCTGGCTCTGGACCTGGTCAAGGACAAGGCCAGCCGGGAGCCCATCGACCCGCAAAGCGGTTACGCCGACAAGGTGGCGGAAATCGCGCGCCGGGCCGGCGCGCTGGTGCGGCCGGTGGGCAGCAAGATCATTTTGTCGCCGCCGCTGGTATTGCAGCGCGAGCACGCCGATGTGATTGCGACGGCCTTGGAGGCCGGACTGGCCGAGGCTTGAACGGCCCGGCCCGAACGGGGAGCAGCCGGCCGCGCCGGCACGCCGCCAGGAAGACAGAGAGCGGCGGCCGGCGCGACGGCGGATGGAGAGGGAGGAGAACCATGTCTGTAAGCGAACGTTTGAGCCGCAGCCTGAGCCGCGGCGTGGTGGGCTTTCCGGTGGCGCTGGCCAGTTCGGTGGGCGTCGTGATGGCCAGCCCGGTGATACTGACCGCCACCAGCGGCTTTGGCATGGCCGGGGGCACTTTCGCCTTGGCGATGCTGATCGCCTACCTGATGATGCAGGCGCAGGCCACCACTTTCGCCGAAGCGGCGGCGATGCTGCCGACTTCCGGCGCGGTTTACGATTACATCAGCGCCGGCCTGGGCCGCGGCCTGGCCATCGCCGGCACTCTGTCGGCCTATCTATTGGTGCATGTGTTCGCCGGCACCGCCGAGACCATTCTGTCCGGCATCATGGCGCTGGTGAATTTCGATCATCTCAACACCATGCTGGAGAAAAGCGGCAGCGCCTGGATGGTGGGCGTGGGCCTGGTCATCGTTTTCGGCGGGCTCAACGCGCTGGGGGTGACGCTGTTCGGCAAGGCCGAGGTGGCGCTGACCTTCGGCATGTGGGCGACGCTGACGGTGTTTGGCGTGGCCGGCTTGCTGCGCGCGCCGGCGGTGGATCTGGGCGGTTGGTTCGGCGCGCCGCTGCGTTTGGACGATCCCGGCTTGTTGCTCAGCCTGGTGGGCATGGCGATGTTCATGTTCGTCGGCGCGGAATTGGTGACGCCGCTGGCGCCGGAGCTGCGCGACTCCGGACGCGCCATTCCGCGGGCCTTGAAGATAGGGCTTAGCGGCGTGGCCGTCACCATGCTCTTGTACGGCGCGGCCATGGTGCGGCAGGTGGCCAATACGCCGCTGGACCCGACCCATGCGGACGGGCCAAGGTTGCTGGACACGCCGATGGCGCTGCCGGCCTTCGCCGAGCGGGTGATGGGGCCGTTCGGCAAAATCTGGCTGGGCGTCGGCCTGCTGCTGGCCGGCGCGGCGACGATCAACACCCTGATGGCGGCGCTGCCGCGCATCCTGTACGGCATGGCTCAGGACGGCGCTTTGCCGCGCTGCTTCGCCTATCTGCATCCGCGCTTCAATACCCCGTGGTGCGGCATCGCGGCGGCGGTGCTGATTCCCTGTATCCATGCCTGGCTGATTCAGGGCGATCTGGACCGCATCATGCCCCTGGTGCTGGCGGCGGTCTGTTCCTGGGGCGTGGCCTATCTGCTGGTGACCTTGTCCGTGGTGCGTTTGAGGCTGACGCGGCCGGATTTTCCGCGCGCCTACCGCTCGCCGTGGTTTCCGCTGCCGCAGATCGGCTCCGCGCTGGGCATCGTGCTGGCCATCTGTTTCATCACCCCGCCCGGCATGCAGGCGCGCGACATCTACCTGCCCTTTGGCTGGATGCTGGGGCTGACCCTGGTGTACGCGCTGCTGTGGACCTTGCTGGTGCAGAAGGTCAACCCTTTCCGGCCGGTGCCGCTGGAGCAGATTCTGAACGCGCAGCCTCTGGACGAGGACGAGGCCTTGCGGCGGGAGCTGGAACGTGTGGCCGCGGCTGGCTGAGGCTTGGCGCAGGCCGGGCGGCTATCGTCCGGGCGCGATGCTGACGCGGCTGAGCCTGGACTGGCCCGAGCTGGACAGCCTGGACGCGGAGGAAGAAGGAGAGCGGCGTTTTCGGTTTCCGCACGGAGACTGGAGCTTTTCCGCGCGTGAGCGGGTGGAGGCGGGCTGGCTGGCGCATTTGGTGGCTTGCGAGTTCCGGCTGACGGTGCCCGGCGCGCCGGGCCGCGCGCGCATCCGCCTGCGTCACGGCGGCTTCTGGCGCCGCCGCGGCATCGTCGTTGAAGTGTTGGACGGCGACGCCGCGGCGTTGGCGCCCTTGCTGGAGCGCTTGCGCGCGGACGCGGATTTGCGCGTCGCCCTGTCGCCGCTGGATTTCAAGCGTTGCGAGCTGCACGGCGGTCAGGACGGCTGGCAGCTATGCCTGGAGCCTTACGGCGCCAGCGAGGTGGCGTGCCGGCTGCCGCCCTTGCGGCGCTACATCGGCCTGCGCGGCGTGCAGGGCCTGGCGGTGCTGGCCAGCCTGGCCGCCTGCCGCCGCGTCTTGCTGGCGGCGGAGGCGGGGCGGGGCTAGGCATCAGCGAGCGTGGCTGCGTTTCATCCTCTCTATCCATGGTGACTCGCGGAGGGGCGGACCCTCGTCCGTCGCGGAAACAGGATCGTGAACAGCTTCTCATTACGGCGCGGGCAAGTTTTCCAACTCGTCCAGCAAAGCCAGCAAGGCCTGTAGCTTGGCAGGGGAGAAATGCGTCTCGATCCGTCGGTAGCAGTCGTTGAACAGCGGGATGATGCGTTGGGTCAGCGTCTTGGCGTGGGGCGTGGGCGTGACGATCAAGCGGCGATTGTCGCTTCGGGAGCGGTGACGGTAAACCAGGTCGTCCCGCTCCATGCGCGTCAGGATGCCGCTGAGGCTGGGCGGATGGATGCCGGCGCGCTGGGCGATCTCGCCGGCCTCCATTTCCCCGCGTTCCGCCAGCAGGCGCAGCACGCGCCATTGCTGTTCCGACAGCCCGTGGCGGCTCAACACTGGTCGAAAGTAGGACATCACCGCTTCGCGGGCGCGCAGCAGGCGTTGCGGCAATTGATATTGATAGGGGCGTTGCGTGGGATCCATGGCGGCTCCTTCGATTCAAGTCGCGTGAAAAGGACGGTGATGGCCTGACGATTAAATGAATATATTAACATGATGCCGACGCGTCCCGCCGGCGTGCTTGAAGGCAAACTGGGCCAAAGGAGGCTGCGATGTCCTTGCGAGATAAAACCATTGTGATCACCGGCGCGGGTTCCGGCATCGGCGCGGCCTGCGCGCGGCGTTTCGCCGCCGAAGGCGCGCGCGTGGCCCTGGTGGGGCGGCGGGCCGGGCCTCTGTTGGCGCTGGCGGAGGAAACCGGCGGCCTGGCCTTGGCGGGCGACGCCGCCGACTCCGCGGTCTGGGAGGATTTTCTCGCGCGCATCCGCGCGCGCTGGGGGCGGGTGGACGGCTTGGCGGCTTGCGCCGGCGGTCTGGGCATGGGCGCGGCGCTGGAGACCGACGACGAGGCCTGGCGCGCCGCCATGCGCGCGAATCTGGACACCGCCTTCGTCAGCGCCCGCGCCTGCCTGCCGGACCTGATCCGACAGGGCGGCGGCATGGTGTTGATGTCCTCCATCGCCGGCCTGGCGGCCGGACCGCAAGCATGCGGCTATGTCGTGGCCAAGCACGCCTTGCTGGGTTTGGCCCGGTCGCTGGCGCGCGACTACGGGCCGGCGGTGCGAGTGAACGCGCTGTGTCCGGGTTGGGTGCGCACGCCGATGGCGGACGAGGAGATGCGGCCGTTGATGGCGGCCTATGGCGAAGATCTGGAGGCCGCCTACAGGCGGGTGACTGCCGACGTGCCTTTGCGGCGGCCGGCTACGCCGGAGGAAATCGCCGCGATCTGCCGCTTTCTATTGTCCGACGAGGCCGCGATGGTCAGCGGCGCTTGCCTGACGGCCGACGGCGGCGCGACGGCGGTGGATGTGCCGACGCTGGCTTACGCGCGGCTGGAAAGGGAATGAAGGCCGGCCGGACCTTTAACCGCGAGTGTGGTTGACGACGCTGGCCTGCGCGCCCACCCGGAAGTTGCGGGTGGCGCCGAAATCCCCGTCCTGATAGCCGAAGATCTTGCCGTCGGTGCGCATTTGTTCCAGGTCGATCAAGATCACGCCCAGGGTGGGGATGATTTTTTCGCGCCAGACGAATAAATACAGCCGCTCCGCCACTTGGTAGTAGTGGCAGCGGTCGACGTCGGCCAGGCCGCGCTCCACGCCTTCCAGACAATGCCAGGCGTAGAGGCCGTCGTTCAGGTAAATGTGCTCGTAGCACTCGGTGGGGCTGTAGCGGTAGCGGTTGCGCATGCCGATCAGTTCGCGGCTGGGCGGATGCGGCGGGACCGCGGCGGCGGGCTGGTTGACGGCGCCGTGGAGGAATTCGACTTCCACGCCGGTCAGCTCCATCTGGCGTTCCACCCGGTCGAAGGCGCAGATCCGCGTCGCGGCGGCGTCGGGCAGCCGGCCCCGGATCAAGGTGAAGCGGCCGCGCGCCAGGTCCAGGATCAGGCTGAGGGACTGCGCGGCCGGGCCCTGGTGGCGGAAGTCGATGAAATAGACGCCGGGCCGCAAGGAACTGGCGTGGAAGCCGTTCATGTCCGCCAGCGCCGAGGCCAAGCCCGGCTGGACAATGGCGGCCCGAGCGTCTCCGTCGGGCTCCAGTCGGCAATCCGCGGCGCTGTCGTCGTCGAAGCACAGCCGCAGGCTTTGCCCGTCCAGTTCGGCGCAGCGGGGCAGGGCCAGGCTGTCGGGCGCGAAGCCGTCGGCCAGCGCGCCAACCTGGATGAATTCGGGGGTGATGTTGGACATAGGGTTTCTCCTTGATGATTTGAGCGCGTTCAAAACCCGTGTTGCTCGGCTTGCGCCTCCAGCAGGCGAGTCTGCAGCTCGCGCATCGGCGCGCCCGGCTGTTGAGCGACGATCAACTCCAGCAGCGGATCCTCCACCTCGGTGCGAATGCCGGACAGCGCCTCCAGCGCGGCCAGGCCGCAAAAGGGTACGTAGGCTTCGGAATAACCGCCTTCGTGCAGCAGGACCAGCCGTCCGTTCGCCTCGGCGTCGGCGTAGTCGGCCAACTGCCGCGTCATGGCGCGGAAGGTGTCGCTGTGCGCTTGCATCCTGGCCAGCGGGTCGACGGCGTTGGCGTCGTAGCCGCAGGCCACGATGATCAGCTCGGGCCGGAAACGCCGCAGCGCCGGCAGGACCAGCAAGCGCATCGCGTCCAGATAGGCTTGGTGACCGCCGCCGGGCAGCAGCGGAATATTCAGGTTGGCGTCCAGGCCGTCGCCCTCGCCGCGGTCCTCGGCTCCGCCGGAGCCGGGCGGATAGCAGCCGTCCTGATGCAGGGAGAGAGTCAACAGGTCGCCGCGTTGGTAAAAAATCGACTGGGTGCCGTTGCCGTGGTGCACGTCCCAGTCCACGATGGCGACGCGGCGCAGGCCGTGGCGGGCGATGGCCAGCTCCGCGGCGAGGGCGGCGTTGGCCAGAAAGCAGAAGCCCATCGCGCCGTCCGCCGAACAATGGTGGCCGGGCGGACGGGACAAGGCGTAGGCCTTGTCGGCCTCGCCGGCAAGTACGGCGTTTACCGCGGCCCAGGCCAGGCCGGCGGACAATTTGGCGATTTCATAGCTGCCGGGGCCGATTGGCGCTTGCGGCCCCAACTCGCCGCCGCCGGCGTCGCTGAGCGCTTTGAAGCGTTGCAGATAGGCGGCCGAGTGTACGCGCAGCAGATCGTCTTCGCCCAGCGGCGGCGCGCTGCGCGCTTGCAGCCGGGCGCTGAGGCCGGACACGTCCATCAGGTTTTTCAGCCGGCGTTTGCTGTCCGGGGATTCCGCGTGGCCGCCGCCGGAAGGCGGTTGCACCCAGCCGCCCACCGGAAGAATCTGCGCGTGAGGGCCGACGCTGTGCCATAGACAGAGCTCGTCGAAGAAAAACGCGGTGCGGGAGGTCATTGCGGGCTCCTTGTCGTTGCGGGCCGCAGCGTCAGCAATAGGGCCAGCGATAAGGCGGCCAGCCCCATGGAGACGAGCAGCAGGGTTTGCGGGTTTTGGCCGTGGGCGGCCATTAATTCGCCGGCCAGCGACGGACCCAGCGCCAGGCCGCCGCCTATCGCCAGATTGACGGTGTTCATCAGCCGGCCGCTGTGATCCAACGCGGCCAGCGTGGCCAGAATAAAGGGCAGGATGAAGGTCCACGCGTATTTGAAGGCGAGCGCCGCCGCCGCGAAGCGGCCGGCGCGCGGCGCGCCCAGCAGTAGGGCCAGCGCCAGCAGCATCAGCCCGTAACCGGCGATCAGCAGACGGCGGCGTTGTCCGCGCCCGCCGATCGCCGCGGCGCAGACGGAACCGGCGATGCCCATCAAGGTGGCGAGGGCCAGCCAGTCGCCGCTTTGTTCGGGCGTCAGCCCCGCCTGGCCGGCGATGCTGCCGATGAAGGTCCAGGTGCCGCTCAGGCTGACGTAAAAGCACAAGGTGGCGGCCGCGCCGATCAGCGCCGGGCGCCAGGGCGGCGCTTTCGCGCCGGCAGGCCCGCCGGGCTTGGCCGCAGAGGGGGGAAACCAGCGGGCCAGCGGCAGGCACAAGGCCATCAGCGCCGCCAGGCTCAGATAACAGGCGGCGATGCCGTAGCGGGCGAACCAGCCCGGAAACAGGACCAGCCCCAAAGCGCCCAGCGCCAGCTGGCCGGAGACCCACAGGCCGTAGGCGCGGTCCGGATTGGGGCTGGCCGCGGCGGTGGACAGGCATAGAATCATCAAGGAGCCGCCGGCCAGCGCGCTGAGCAGCCTCAGCGGCAACAGCTGGGCGTAAGTGGCGGCGAAACAGGAGGCGAGATTGGCGGCGATGAACAGCACGCCGGCGCAGGCGGCGGCGCGGCGCCAGTCCAAGCGAGGCAGCCATAGATAGGCCGGCAGCGTCGCCAGGCTCATCGCGCCCAGCTCCACGGAGAACAGGAGGCCGATTCGTTCCGGCCCCAGGCCAAACTGGGCGGCCAATTGGCTGGCCAGCGCCGGGGCGGTCATCAGCACCAGCGGCGCGACGGCGGCGAAGGCGATCAGGGCGATCAGGCTGCCGCGGATGGGCTCGGCGGTAGGGACGGGCAGGCGAGCGGTCATGTTTTCCCCCGGCGGCGTGAGTCGTAAACCAGGCTTACGCTCGCAAGATTCGCGCGGAGGGGCAAGTGGGAGAACGGCGCTTTGCCGATTTGGGATAGCGGAGACGCAACAGAGCGGCGTCAGCGGTTGAGTTGGCGCAGCGCGTCTTGCAGGGCTTTGCGGTATTCGGGGGATTCCCGCGTCTGGGCGATGGCTTCCCAGAATTGGCGGGTCAGCTTGGGGTGGCCGTCCGCGAAGTTGTGGGAAAAAATCAGGTAGTAAGGCTTGGCGACCAGATCCGGCCCCACTTTTTCTACTCTGTCCCTATAGACCGGGTTGCTCGCCAGCAGGCTGTCGCCGGTCAAGGTGGGCAGGGCAAGGGCGCCGATGCGGCGCGCCAAGAGCTTGTTCAGGTTCTGCTCCGGGTTGCGGGAGCTGTCGTCGACCGGCGCGCCCAGCGCTTGCAGTTGGGCGATCACCGAGAAGCCGGTCTGCGCGCCGACGGCGCCGTCGAGATGGCTGAGGCTCTGGCCGTCCCATTCCAGTTTAGAGCCTTTCAGCCGGTACAGGCTGTAGCCGTCCAGGTGCATGCGCAAGGCCGGGTCGGCGGCGTCGCCCTTCATCGGATAGACGCCGATGCGCAGCCGCTCCGGCTTGAAGCTGATCTCGAAGACGCCGTCGATCTGATTGTTTTGCACCTCGCTCAGGCAGCGCACCCAGGCCATCTCCCGGATTTCCAGCTTGATATTGGTTTTTTGGGCGGCGGACTTCAGCATCTGCAAGCTCAGGCTGGGGCCGTTCTGGCTGCGCCATGGCGGGGAGTCCATGTCTTCGGTGCACAGCCGCAGGCTGGCGGGGCGCGGTTCGGCCGTGGCGCCGAACGCGAATAGCGACAGCAGCAGGAAGATCAGACGAGCACGAGGCATACGGAGGCTCCGCGATGGGAGGCGGGGTGAACTTGCTTTAGTTATTTGCGCCGCAACAAAAAAAGGCAAGCGGGAAAAGGACGGGGACAATGCAAAAAGCCGATTCCTCGGAATCGGCTTTTGCTGCGCGCCGCGCTGGGCGGCGTCTCGCTGTGAAGCAGTTTTTGGTGGAGGTAAGCGGGATCGAACCGCTGACCTCTTGCATGCCATGCAAGCGCTCTCCCAACTGAGCTATACCCCCGCACCGGCTGCGTTTCACAGTGCTGCGCAGTATATGGCAGCGGCAGGGTCGTGTAAATAGCCTTCGCCATTTTTTTTGGATAATTTTCCGGCGGCGGCGCGGCCGCCGGCATAGGAGGGGCCGGGGCGCTCGGTTATAATCCCGGATTCGCCAGCCATACAACAGGAAGCAAGCCAATGTCGGTTGGGCATTACGAGAATTTCCCGGTGGGCTCCATTCTGCTGCCGCGCAGGATGCGCCGCGCCGTGCACGCCATCTACCATTTCGCGCGTTACGCCGACGATGTGGCGGACGAGGGCGACGACGCCCCCGAGCTGAGGCTGGCCGAACTGGACCGCCTGGGCGCGGAGCTGGAGCGCATCGGCGCCGGGCAGACGCCGGATACGGCCATGATGCGCAATCTGGCGGCGGCGATCGCCGAGCACGGCCTGGACTTGCAGCCGTTTCACGACTTGCTGGCGGCGTTTCGCCAGGATGTGGAAAAAACCCGCTACCGCGATTACGCGGAATTGGCGGATTACTGCCGTCGTTCCGCCAATCCGGTGGGCCGGCTGATGCTGGCCTTGTACGGCGAGAACGACCGGCGCTCGCTGGCGATGTCGGACGGCATCTGCACCGCGCTGCAGCTGATCAACTTCCTGCAGGATGTGGAGCTGGACTGGCGCAAGGGCCGGGTTTATCTGCCGCAGGAGGATTTGCAGCGCTTTCGGGTGACCGAGGGGCAGATCGCCGCGCGCGACGCCGGCGGCCTGTGGCAGCCGATGATGCGCGCCCAGATCGAGCGCGCGCGCAAGATGTTGCAGGCCGGCGCGCCGCTGGGCAAAGTGTTGAAGGGCAGGATGGGGCTGGAACTGAGGCTGATCATTCTGGGCGGCGAGCGCATCCTGAAAAAGCTGCACGACTCCGGTGGTGACGTATTCCGCAGCCGTCCGGTGCTGAACTGGCGCGACTGGCTCTATATGTTGTGGCGCGCGGCGCGCGCCAAATGAGAGCGGCGCGGTGACGATGAATATTATGAGAACGGCGGCCCGCCGCGGCCGCCGCTTGGACAGGAGTGGCGCGTGACGCCTGATCAGTATTGCGAAGACAAGGCCGCCGCCAGCGGTTCCAGCTTCTATTACAGCTTCCGCTTCTTGCCGGAGCCGCGCCGCCGTGCGATTACCGCGCTGTACGCCTTCTGTCGAGAGGTGGACGACGTGGTGGACGAATGCCACGACCCCAACGTGGCCAGCGCCAAGCTGGCCTGGTGGCGCGGCGAGGTCGCCAAGCTCTACCAGGGCGCGCCGGAACACCCGGTGATGCAGGCGCTGCAGCCGCACGCGCGGGCTTTCGGCCTGCCGCAGAGCGAGCTGGAGGAAATCATAGACGGCATGGCGATGGACCTGAGCATGGCTCGCTATCAGCGCTTCCAGGACTTGTTGCTGTACTGCCACCGCGTGGCCGGCGTGGTGGGGCAGCTGGCGGCGCGCATCTTCGGCTACAGCGATGAGAAGACGCTGGAGTACGCGCATGAGCTGGGTATCGCTTTCCAATTGACCAACATCATCCGCGACGTGGGCGAGGACGCGCGCCGCGACCGCATCTATCTGCCGATGGAGGAGTTGCAGCGCTTCAACTGCCCGGCGATGGACATCCTGCATTATGAGGAAAGCGCGGCTTTCAAGGCCTTGATGGAGTTCCAGATAGAGCGCGCGCAGCAGTACTACCGGCAGGCCTGGGAAATGTTGCCCGCCGCGGACCGCAAGACGCAGCGGCCCGGCCTGCTGATGGCCGCGATCTATCGCGCCACCTTGGAGGAAATCAAGCTGGACGGCCCGGCCAAGGTGCTCAATCAGCGGCTGTCGCTGACGCCCATCCGCAAACTGTGGCTGGCATGGAAAACCTGGACCTTCGGCTACCGGCCGTGAGCCGCGCATGAGCGGGCCGCGCGTTGCCGTGATCGGCGCCGGCTGGGCCGGTCTTGCCGCCGCGGTGGAGCTGGCCGGCCGGGCGGAGCTGACCGTGTTCGAAGCCGGGCGCGAGCCGGGAGGCCGCGCGCGCCGCATTGGCGTGCCCGGCAGCCGGCTGGACAACGGCCAGCACATCCTGATCGGCGCGTATCGCGAATGCCTGCGGCTGATGGCGGCGGTGGGCGTGGACGAGAGCCGGGCCTTGCTGCGCCTGCCGATGAACTGGCAGCGCCAGGGCGGCATCAGCCTGAGCTGTCCGCGGCTGCCGGCGCCCTTGCACCTGGCGGCCGGCCTGCTGACGGCGCGCGGCGTAAGCTGGCGCGACAAGGCGAGGCTGGCGCTGGCCTTGCAGCGTTTGAAAGGACAGGGCTGGCGGGTGGCGCCGGATTGCGCGGTGACGCAATGGCTGACCCGGCAAGGGCAGTCCGAAACGCTGATCCGCGAATTCTGGCGGCCGCTGGTGCTGTCCGGCCTCAACACGCCGCCGGAGCAGGCGTCGATGCGGGTGCTGGCCGCGGTGCTGCGCGACAGCCTGGGCGCGGAGCGCGCCGCCAGCGACCTCTTGTTGCCCAGGGTGGATTTATCCGCCTTGTTCCCTGAGCCCGCCTGGCGCTGGCTGGCCGAGCGCGGCGCGGACCTGCGCGCCAGCCGGCGCGTGCGCGGCGTGGCGGCGGATTCAACGGGGGTGAGCGTGGACGGCGAGCGTTTCGACGCCGCCGTGCTGGCGGTGGCGCCGTATCACGCGGCGGAACTGACGGCGGATCCAGCGCTGCGCCAGTTGACCGATGCTTATCGTTATTGGCCCATCTACACCGTCTACCTGCAGTTTGAGGGCGCGGTCCGCTTGCCGGCGCCGATGTGCGCCTGCAGCGGCGGCGTCGGCGACTGGCTGTTCGACCGCGGCGCGCTGATGGGCGAAACCGGCTGGGTGGCCGCGGTGATGAGCGCGCCGCAGCATCTGGACGCGCTTTCGCATGAGGAACTGGCTGCTCTGGTGGAGGCCGACGTGCGCCGGCTTGATCCGCGCGCAGGCCGGCGGCTTGATTTCCGGGTGCTGGCGGAGCGGCGGGCCACTTTTGCCAGTTTGGTCGATATGAGGCGACCGGCGCAGCCAAGCCCGGTACAATCGCTTTATTTGGCGGGAGATTGGACGCATGCTGATTATCCTGCCACTTTGGAGGGGGCCGTCCGAAGCGGCGTCGCAGCCGCCCGCGCGGTGATTGGAAGACTGTGAGCCATCCGGCGGCCGCAGAGGCGCGCCGCTGATGGCCCTGATTACAAGATAGCGAAAAAAAATGACGACAGATATCGCCTCTAACGCATTCAAGGACCGCGTGGTGCTGGTCACCGGCGCCACCCAGGGCATAGGCCGCGAGGCCGCGCTGACTTTGGCCCGTCACGGCGCCACCGTGGTGTTGCTGGCGCGCAGCGTCAAAGGCCTGGAGAAGGTCTACGATGAAATAGCGGCCGCAGGAGGGCCGGACCCGGCGGCGGTGCCGCTGGACCTGCTGAAGGCGGCGGAGGGCGATTTCAACAACCTGGCGATGATGGTCAAGCGCGAGCTGGGCCGCCTGGACGGCATCTTGCATTGCGCTTCGCATTTTTACGCGCTGTCGCCGCTGTCCAATCAGACAGTGGAAGAGTGGATGGACCAGTACCGGATCAATACCGTGGCGCCGTTCGCGCTGACCCGGGCTTGTCTGCCGCTGTTGAAGGATTCGCCGGACGCGGCGGTGCTGTTCGTGGGCGAAACCCATGCGCTGCACCCGGCGCCGTACTGGGGCGGTTTCGGCGCGTCCAAGGCCGGCCTCAACTATCTGACCCAGGTGGCGGCCAACGAATGGGACGTTTACCCGCAGTTGCGCGTCAATCAGCTGATTCCGGGGCCGGTGAATTCGCCGCAACGCAACCGCACCCACCCGGGCGAGGACAAGTCCGAACGCGGCAATCTGTCTGAACTGATGCCGCATTTGCTGTACTGGCTGGGGCCCGCCAGCCAGGGCCGCAGCGGCGAGATCGTGGAACTGGATTTGCGCGCCCGGCGCGCTTGAGGGGAAGGGGCGAGGCATGAGCATAGGGCGATGGCTATGGTTGCCGTTGCTGCTGGCGTTGACCGGCTGCAACTGGGTGGGCAACGTCACCGGCTTGACCAAGGACGCCAATAAGGCGATAGGCGCTGCTTGCCGTCAGACCGGCCGTTCGCTGGAAGAGTGCTATTTGCGCAATCCCGAAGCCGACAAGGCGGCGATCTACGCCGGCTGGCGCGAGATGAACGAGTACATGGCCAAGAACAAGCTGGACACCATGGAACCGCCCAGGGAAGCATCCACCCCCGCCGGCATGCCGGCGCCCACCGCCAGCAGCCACGGCGCCGCGTCCGCGCCGGCGGAAAAATCCAGCGCCAACATCTCGTCCTCCGGCCCCAGACCGTTGAGCAATGAAGAGGCCGAACGCGCCGCGCGCACCGATCCCCAAGTGGAGGCGGTGCTGGCGGCCATCCGCAACAAGCCCGCCGGCGAAGGCGGGGGGAAATCCAAGGCGGCCTCCGGCGCGGAGCCGGAGCAGAAACGTCTGCTCAACATCATCAATGAACTCAATAAGAACAGCCCTGCGTCTGGTTCGCACGGCTGAGCCCCTCCACTTCTTTCCGTTGTCCTGATGGCAAAAATCAAAACCGTTTTCAGTTGCGCCGAGTGCGGCGGTCAAACGCCCAAATGGCAGGGCCAGTGCCCGCATTGCAACGCCTGGAACACCCTGACCGAGGCGGTGCAGGCCGCGCCGGCGGCCAACGCCCGTTTCCAGTCCTGGAGCGACAGCGCCACCCAGGTGCAGAAGCTGTCCGATGTGCAAACCGAGGAAGTGCCGCGGGACCCGTCCGGCATCGACGAGCTGGACCGGGTGCTGGGCGGCGGCGTGGTGCGCGGCGCGGTGATCCTGATCGGCGGCGATCCCGGCATCGGCAAATCCACGCTGTTGCTGCAGGCGCTGTCCGAAATCGGCGCGCGCCGCAAAGTGCTCTACGTGTCCGGCGAGGAGTCGCCGCAGCAGATCGCGCTGCGCGCCACCCGTTTGTCGGTGGTCACCGAACGCGTCGATCTGCTGGCGGAAATCCGGCTGGAGACCATCCTGGAAACGCTGAAGCGCGAGCAGCCGGAAGTGGCGGTGATCGACTCCATCCAGACCCTGTACACCGACCAAGTGACGTCGGCGCCGGGTTCGGTGTCCCAGGTGCGCGAATGCGCGGCGCAGCTGACGCGGATGGCCAAGCAGACTGGCATCACCATTTTGCTGGTGGGACACGTCACCAAGGAAGGTTCGCTGGCCGGCCCGCGCGTGCTGGAGCATATGGTGGACACCGTGCTGTATTTCGAGGGCGATTCCCATTCCAATTACCGGATGATACGCGCGATCAAGAACCGCTTCGGCGCGGTCAACGAGTTGGGCGTGTTCGTGATGACGGATCGCGGCCTCAAAGGCGTGTCCAATCCCTCCGCCATTTTCCTGTCCTCTTACCGCGACGATGTGTCCGGGTCCTGCGTGCTGGTCACCCAGGAGGGCAGCCGCCCGCTGCTGGTGGAGATCCAGGCGCTGGTGGACGATTGCCACGGTTTTCAGCCCAAGCGCCTGACCGTGGGTCTGGAGCAAAACCGGCTGGCCATGCTGTTGGCGGTGCTGCACCGCCACGGCGGCGTCGCCTGCTTCGACCAGGACGTGTTTCTCAACGCGGTGGGCGGGGTCAAGATCAACGAACCGGCGGCCGACCTGGCCATCATCCTGGCCATGGTGTCCTCCTTGCGCAACAAGCCCTTGCCGGAAAAGCTGGTGGTGTTCGGCGAAGTGGGCCTGGCCGGCGAGGTGCGCCCGGTAGCGCGCGGCCAGGAACGCTTGAAGGAGGCAGCCAAGCTGGGCTTCACCCGCGCCATCGTGCCGCAGGCCAACCGGCCGCGCCAGCCGATTGAGGGGCTGCAGGTGATCGCGGTGGAGCGTTTGGACCAGGCGGTGGACTTTTGCCGCGAGTGAGCGGTAAGAGCCTGTTTACGATCTGCTGCGCGTCGTGGAGTGTTACACGGTGAGTACAGCTTCGAAATGCTCATGTACCGTGTGTACACTCCGCTTTCTCAGCTGTTTTCGCCTTGTCTCGCTTTAGCTCGCGAGACCGTAAACAGACTCTAAGAAAGCGGATAGCGAATGATAGAAGACCGAGACATCGAGGCGGAACGGCCGTATCTGTTCCGCTACGCGCTGGCGCAACTGCGCGAGAAGGACGCCGCCGACGAGGCGGTGCAGGAAACGCTGCTGGCGGCGCTGGAATCCCGCGCCTCCTTCAGCGGTAAATCCACGCTGCGCACCTGGCTGACCTCCATCCTGCGTTTCAAGCTGATTGACGCCTTGCGCCGCAAGGGCAAGGAGAAGTTGTTTGAATCGCTGGAGGGCGAGGCAGACGACGGCGATTTCGACGGCCTGTTCAGCCGGGACGGCCACTGGCGCGAGCCGGTCAAGGCCTGGAGCGGGCCGGAGCAGTCCCTGATCTCGCGTCAGTTCTGGGAGGTGTTCGAGCAGTGCTCGGAAGTCATGCCGCGCCGCACCGCGATGGTGTTCGTGATGCGCGAGGTGATGGGCATGGAGATTGCGGAGATTTGTCAGAATCTGGAGATCACCGCGACTAACTGTTCCGTATTGCTGTATCGCGCCCGCATGAGCTTGCGGGAGTGTTTTTCGATCCGCTGGAGCCGGGAGGCTAGCGTATGAAGTTGAGTTGCCGTCAGGCCAGCCGTTTAATCTCGGCCTCGCAGGACCGTCCTTTGAGTCAGTGGGAATACGTGCGTCTGCGCGTGCACCTGTTCATGTGCGGCAATTGCCGCAATTTCTCGCAGCAGCTCAAGCAGTTGAGCGAGGCAGCGCATAGGGCGGGGCGCGGCGAGTAGTTGTTTATTTGAAGCAAAACGGACCAACCGGCCTTCTGGCCGGTTTTTTCTTGGCTGCGGCGCGGGATAAAAAGAAGCCAGCGAAAGCCGGCTTTTAATTTCAAGGGTGGTAAGAAAAAACTTAGCGCTTGCGCTTGCCGCCGCCGCTTTTGGCCGCCGCGCACTGATGTGGGCAGGCGGCGCACTGGCTGTCGTTGAGGCCGGCTCCGGTGAGCGATTGCTTGAGCGCACAGACCGATCGGCGGCAGGCGATGAAGCGAATCTGGTTTTCCGAGGCCAGTTCGCGGAAATGGCGCATCACGTTGTGGCCCAGAAAATCGGTGAACAGGATCAAGAGGTCGGTGCCGGCCGGCAGGCGGTCCACCTTGCGTTGGTGCGAGCTGTTGCGCCCGCTGACGTGACGATGAATGTTGATGCCGAAATCGCGCAGCACATCCGGAATATTGCCGAGGGTATCGGCTCCCACAAGCATGGCATTCATTGGACATCCCTCCTGGGTGAATTTTTAGAAATGATAATCGTTATCATTTAGCCGGTCAATCACAAACTTTGTAAATGGCAATCAGGACAGGGGTGAACTGCGGCGGATCGCTTGCGTCGTTTGAGCCGCGCCGCCTGGGCGGGCAGGGCGGCGAAAGGATTTGCATGAGCGCGGCTCATACGCGGGTTGAGGTGTGGCGGCTTGTCGAACTCGGCTTTTTTGCGCTCGATCCGGCAGGTGGGCCGGGTTTAGATAGCGACATCCGAATAACTCATGGCTGGTGCAAGGTTTTTACATGTAACAAGTGTTAAAAACACAGAATAAGAAGTATTTACACTGCGCTGGTTTTAACGCAATTGCAAAAAAGCAACATGACTATGGGATTTGTACATGCCTATTTTTTGTGGTGATTGCTCTAAATATGCATTTGGTTTTACGGGGTGGTGGATTTCGTTTTCCGGTTAGACGCTTGTTTAATAAAGATTTTGAGTCGTTAAGAAGTATTGCTTCAAACATAGTGCCTGCTCGCTCTGAAGATGGCGGGGGGCTGCCGCGGAAAAGTTTATTGACGCTGGTCATGATTAATTCGCACACTCGGATCGCCTTCGGTTCAGATCAAAAAATGAGCACGACGATGCTCTCTATAGAGCCATAAACCCGACGAGGTCAGTGGCCAAATGAACTTACAAGGGATTGGAGAATCATGAATTGTCGCAAGAAGAAAATCGTGCTGGCGCTCGCCATGCTCGGTGTCGGCGCCGCGTCTTTGGCTCACGCGGAAGAGAACAACGGAACCCTGGACCGTGTGGAAATCACCGGCTCCAACATCAAGCGCTCCATCAAGCAGGAGCAGGCGATCCCGATGACCATCATCAAGACCGACGACCTGGTCAAACAGGGCATGACGTCGGTTGAGCAAGTGATCAACAGCCTGGCCTCCAACCAGTCCTCTCAGGGCGCCAACGCCGCGGTGGGCGCCTCCACCGGCGGGGCCTCCTACGCCAGCCTGCGCGGCTTGGGGCACCAGTACACGCTGATTTTGCTGGATGGTCGCCGCATCGTGAACCAGCCGATGGATGGCACTTCCGTCGACCTCAACGCCATCCCTTTGACGGTGATAGACCGCATCGAAGTGGTGCGCGACGGCGCTTCCGCTATCTACGGCACGGATGCCATCGGCGGCGTGATCAACTTCATCACCAAGAAAACCATGCAGGGCCTGTCCATCGGCGGCGAACTGCTGTCCCCACAGCGTTCCGGTGGCCAGGAGCGCAGCGTCAACTTGTCCTACGGCTACGGCGACTTGGGTAAGGACGGCTTCAACATCTACGGCGCTTACGAGTATCACAAGACCAACAAAATCATGGCCACCCAGCGTGATTTCGCGTCCCAGATCACCAGCAGCACCAAGCGCAGCGTCAACAGCTTTCCCCCCAACTACCTGTTGCCCAGCGGCGACCTGATTACCGGCTCGCCCAACTGCGCGCCGCCGTATTCGACGCCGGACGGCAGTGGCGCTTGTTCGCAGCTGTTTTCGCTGTACCCGTCGATCCAGCCTGAGATCGAACAACAGACCGGCGTGCTCAAGGGCACTACCCGCATCGGCGACCACGAGTTGTCCTTGCAATACCTGGTGACCGAGACCAAGAACACCACCTGGGTGGCTCCGACCCCGTTCTCCGGCGACGTGACTTCGCCGACCGCGCCGGGTCAGAACCCGGCGGACGGCCCGTTCCCGGTGTATGGCCGCTCGGTGCCGGCTGGTGCGCGCGTGGACAGCACCACTGCCACCACTCAGCGTTTGCAGATGAATCTGGAGGGCTTGATCGCCGGCTGGGACTACCGCGCCGGCCTCGGTCACTCGGAAAGCAAGGTCACCCACGATCTGCAAGGCGGCTACCTGAGTCAGAGCAAGCTGCAGAACGCGCTGAACAGCGGTTTTGATCCGGGCAGCGCGGATCCGGCCGCTTGGAAGCCGTTCTCGTCCAGCGGCCGCATCGAGCAGGCCAAGTCCAAGCTTGATCTGGCCGACTTCAAGGTGAGCAAGGAGGTGCTGCAACTGCCGGCCGGCATGTTGGCGGTGGCCATCGGCGCCGAGGCGCGCCGCGAAACTATCGAGCACACCTATAACCATGCGCTGTCCTCCGACACGCTGAGCACTGGTCTGACCAAGACCAACGACGGCAGCGGCCAGCGCAACGCCCAGGCGCTGTACGGCGAGCTGGACATTCCGGTGATCAAGCATCTGGACGCCAACCTGGCGGTGCGTTACGACCACTACAGCGATTCCGGCAGCTCGGTGAACCCCAAGGTTTCGCTGAAGTACCAGCCGGTGCCGCAATTGTTGCTGCGCAGTTCGGCCAGCACCGGTTTCCGCGCGCCGTCGCTGTACGACATCAACCAGCCGGCCCAGCAGCAACTGACCGCCAAGAACTACACCGACCCGGTACTGTGCCCGGGCGGCGTGGCTCAGCCGGGCGCGGGCTCCACCTCTTGCGTCAAGACTCAGCAAAACCTGTTGTCCGGCGGCAACAAGAGCCTGCAGCCTGAAAAATCCTCGTCCATCTCCTTCGGCATGGTGCTGGAGCCGGTCAAGGACCTGACCACCAGCGTGGACTTCTGGTGGACCAATATCCAGAACTCCATCGGTTCGCTGAACGAGCAGACCATCTTCGCCAACCCGGGCAAATACGCCAATCTGTTCGTCCGGGATTCGAAGAACAATCTGCTGTACGTGACCGACCTTACCGACAACTTGGGCAATACCAGCGCCGCCGGCGTCGATCTGGGCTTCTCCTACCGTCTGCCGCGCACCTCCATCGGCGACTTCACGGTGAACCTGGACGGCACCTATATCAGCAAGCACAGCTTCCAGTACGAGAAGGGCGGCGACTACCACAGCGATCTGGGCGCTTACGTCAACGGCAGCCCCACCTTCCGCTGGCAGCACAATCTGGCGCTGAACTGGATGCGCGGGTCGTGGAGCGGCATCCTGGCTCAGGATTACAAATCGGGTTACACCGATTCCGACCCCAGCCACATGGTCAAGCCTTACTCCACTTGGAACCTGTCCGGTTCCTACGCCTGGAACAAGCAACTGACTGTGACCGCCGGCATCAAGAACCTGTTCGACCAGCTGCCGCCGTGGAGCAATCAGGGCGAAACCACGCCCCAGGGCTATGACCCGCGCTTCACCGACGCGGTGGGCCGCGCTTATTTCGTGAAGGCCAGCTACAAGATGTAACTCCGCCATGCCGGGACGGTCTTCGCCGTCCCGGCTGGAAGGAGTACGCAGGAACCGGCCTTCACGCGAAAGCCGGAGTGGCAGATGGCGGCCGTGTCGGCCCCGGCCCGCTCACAAGGCGGGGAGGGTGCCGGTCCAGCCGCAGCAATTGTGGGTATAAACATGACGAGCATCACAGCCAGAGGAATCGGCGGTCCCCCGCCCAAGCGCCGCATCGCGGGCTTGGTCGGCGTGATCGTCTTCCATGCACTGTTGATCTACGCGCTGGTGTCGGGCCTGGCC
>NZ_JAAOMA010000051.1:0-32241 GCF_011602385.1 Chromobacterium fluminis
CCCCAGCCACAGGCAGCGATAGCCGGCGTCTTCCAAAAAACGGCTCAGGCCATCTCCCAGCGTGGCGTCGTCTTCAATCAGCAGCAAGGTGTTCATAGAGGGAAATCCTGTTGCGGCGCCCGTTTGGCGGGCAGTTGCAAGCTAAACCTCGTGGGCGGCCCCGACAGGCGCAGCCGCCCGCCCAACCGCGCCAGCACCCGCCTGACAATGGCCAGACCCAAGCCCATGCCCTCGCCGCCGCTGCCCCGCCGCGTCAGCCGGCGCAGCCGGTAATCCGCCAAACGGCCGCCGTCGCACACCGTCAGCGTCAAGCTGCGGCCGTCCCAATCCGCCAGCAATCGCCACGGCGGCCGGCCATGCCGACGCGCGTTGACCAACAAATTGTCCAGGCACAAACCCAGCCAATACGCCGGCAGCAGCAGCGTCGCGTCCTCGTTCAGGCAAAAAGCGGCCTGATGCCGCTCCGCGATTGCGTCCAGCCATTCCGCCAGCCGCACCGCTTGCCGCCGTTCGTCCAGCCTGTCTGCGGACAGATAATGACGGCTGGCTTCGGCCAACTGGCGCAGGCGGCTGACGCCGCCGGCCAAATGTCCAAAATGATCTTGAGCGGAATCCGGCAAACGGTCGAAGTCCCGGCGCAGCCCCTCCACCACGCCGGCCAGGCCGGCGATAGGCGTTCGCAGCTCATGGGTCAGCATCTGCAAGGCGAAACGCCGCTCCCGCTCCAGACGCCGCCGCTGCCAAGCCAGCCAGCCGCCGCCGGCCAGCGCCAGCCCGGCCAACCCCGCCCACAAAGCCCGCCAAGGCATGGCCGACGCCGGCGTAGGATTCAGACACAAGCCGTCCAGACGCTCCGCGCAAGCGCCCGCGCCCGCAGACACCCTCACCCCGGCCGCTTCCGCTCGCTCCCGCCAGGCAGCGGCCGGGTAAACCCGCCAATAGCCGTCGCGCAGCCGCCACAAGGCGCCGTCCTGCCACAGCCAACGCGAGCCGGCCAGCAAAGCGTCCAGGTTGTCGTCGGACAAAGCGCCCAAGCGCCCCAGCTCGTCGTCGCGCTCGCGCACATGCAGCCAGTCCGCCACCTCCGCCCTCGACCGGCCCTGCCGCCAATGCCCGGCGCTGCTGCCGCCCAAAGGGTGGACCGGATGCAGACGCAGCCAATCATCGGGCAAACGCCCGTCCGTACAGCGTCTGCGTTCAAAATCACGCCATAGCGCCGGCACGGAAGACAAATCCCCCTCGCAACCGCGTTCATGCGCCGCCAACTGCCGCAAGGCGCGCAGGCTGTAGCGGGACCAAGCCGGCTGCAACGACGCCGGATCGATCAGGCCCTCGTCCAGCGACTGGATCCGAGCCAGCGCCAAAGACCACGCCGGCCCGGGCGCCGCCAAGACGGCGTCCAGCCGCGACGACAAGTCCCCGGCCCAGGCCGCATGGCAGATCAGCAGACAACAACACAGACGTAGCATCATGCGCCGCATTATACGGAAAACCCGCCGCCGCTCGGCTGACAGCTCGCCGCGAATCCGCTAGCATGCGTTTCCGGCTCATGACACAAGATCGGCATCCCCGTGAAAGCAGGCTTTTCCTTCTTCGCCACCCGGCGCTTCTTTCCGCTGTTCGGCACCCAGTTCTTGGGCGCGTTCAACGACAACCTGCTGAAAACCGCCATCGTGGTGCTGATCAGCTTTCACGGCCTCAGCCTGGCCGGCCTGCCGCCGGAACAGCTGGTCAACTTAGCTGCCGGCGTGTTCATCCTGCCCTTCTTCCTGTTTTCCGCCACCGCCGGCAAGTTATCCGAACGCTACGACAAAGCCGTCATCGCCCGTTGGATCAAGCTGGCCGAAATAACCATCATGCTGTTGGCCGGCGTCGGCTTCTTCCTGCACTCCGCCGGCCTGTTGCTCGGCGCGCTGTTCCTGATGGGCGCCCACTCCGCTTTTTTCGGCCCGCTCAAATATTCGGTGCTGCCGCAATATCTGAAAGAACACGAATTGGTGGGCGGCAACGGCCTGATCGAGATGGGCACTTTTCTCGCCATCCTGATCGGCCAGATCGGCGGCAGCATGCTCACCACCGGCGGACCCTACCTGATCACCGCCACCTTGCTGGCCACCGCCATGCTCGGTTACGGCGCCAGCCGCGCAATGCCGCCGGCCCAGCCCGGCGCGCCGAAGCTTAAGCTTTCCTTCAATTTCCTCAAGGATTCCGTACTGCTGATGCGCGACGCCTGGCGCATCCGCGACGTGCGCTGCGCCATCCTCGGCATTTCCTGGTTCTGGTTGATGGGCGCGGTCTACACCACCCAGCTGCCCACCTTCACCCGCCTGCACCTGGGCGGGGACGCCGGCGTCTACACGCTGCTGCTGGCGCTGTTCTCCATCGGCATCGGCCTGGGCTCGGTGGTCTGCGCCAAGTTGTCGCAGGGCAAGCTGCAACTGGGCATGGTGCTAGTGGGCAGCGTCGGCATGACGCTGTTCGGCGGCGATCTGGCGCTGTCGGCCTTGCCTCACTATCGGGGCGAGCTGATCGGCCTCGCCGATTTCCTGGCTCGCGCCGGCAGTTGGCGCAATATGGTCGACGTGGCGCTGCTGGGCTTCTTCGGCGGTTTCTTCACCGTGCCGCTGTACACCTGGCTGCAAACCGCCAGCCCTGACGATTTCCGCTCTCAGGCCGTGGCCGCCAACAATATCGCCAACGGCTTCTACATGGTGGCCGCCGCCATCGGCAGCGCGCTGGCGCTGAAGCTGTACGACAGCATCGCCATCCTGCTGCTGGCCACCGCCGCGCTCAACATCCTGGCCACGCTGCATCTGCTGAGCGCCGCCCCGGTGATTTGGCGGCAGCGGCTGGACTGGCTGCGGGCGCTGCGCGGCTGATTAGAGAAAACCACGCGCCTCTGCCCCCTCTCGCTCAGCCTCGTTGATCCCATGAAAAAAACCGCCCCGATGCCTCGGGGCGGTTTCACAATACGCTAGGCTTTCATTGCGGCGCACAGGTAAGTCGGCTCCGCGGGACAATAAGAGCGAGGAAGACAACGCCCATCCCAGCACCATCAACCCGATTCCCGCCACGCACAGCGCCATACGTTCATGGTTCATGCATTTCTCCAAATAGTCACCGGCGATCTTGCCTGGCTTGGGGAGATGCAGAACAAGCAGAGATAATCCACTGACCAGCTTCGAAGCGCAGCGGACGTTGCCCCACCACTATAACGATGGCCCAATAAAAAACCCGCCATGGCGGGGACCATGAGCGGGCTCGCGATACCGGATGCGGACCAAAGCCGGAGCATCCAGCGCGGCAAGTTTTAAGCGGGCCTCAGTCCCGCGCCAGCTTCGCCGCGGCGTCGCGCAGCGCGGTGCGCAGCCCTTCCTCTATCACCGGGTGGTAGAACGGCATGTCCAGCATCTGAGCGATCGTCAAGCCTTGCTGATGACTCCAGGCCAGCAAATGGGCCAGGTTCTCGGCGCGCGGGCCTATCATTTCCGCCCCCAGGAAGCGGCCGCTCGCGCGATCTGCGTAAACATGCAGCAAGCCTTGGTTGACGCCCATTACCCGGCTGCGGCCCTGATCTTCGAAGCTGACTTCGCCCACCACGAATTCGCCCTCCGGCAAATCGGCGAAGCGGCTGCCCACCATCATCATTTGCGGGTCGGAAAACACCACTGCGATGCTGGAGCGGCGCAGGCCGGGCTGTACCGCCGGATACAGCCCGGCATTGTCGCCGGCGATCTTGCCTTCGTCGGCGGCCTCGTGCAGCAGCGGCAGAATGTTGTTGGCGTCGCCGGCGATGAACACCGGCGAGTTCCCGCACTGCAGCGTCCGCGGATCGAACTTGGGCACGCCGCCGGCATCCAGCTCCAGGCCGGCGTTTTCCAGCGCCAGGCCGCGCACATTGGGCGCTCGACCGGTGGCGGCCAACACGTAATCGAAACGCTCGCAGACTTCTTCGCCGTCCAGATTGACGTAGCGGATTTGCGCCTTGTCGTCGACCAGGCCCATTTCCAGCACCTTGGCGTCCGGGTCCAGATAGAACTCCCGGCCCAGCGCCTGGCTGGCGTAACTGCGCACCGCCGGATCGGACAGCGGGCCGACGCCGCCGCCGCGGCCGAACACGCGCACTTTAACGCCCAGCCGAGACAGCGCCTGACCCAGTTCCAGGCCAATGACGCCGGGGCCGAACACCGCCACGCTGTCCGGCAGCGTTTCCCAGTCGAACACATCGTCGTTGATGATCAGCTTGTCGCCAAATACCTGGAACGACGGCGGGATCAAGGGCGAGGAACCCGTGGCGATCACCACGCGGCGCGCTTGCACCAGCGTGTGTTCGTCTACCTGCAAAGTGGTGTTGTCAATAAAGCGGGCATAGCCGCTCAAGCGGTCTTGCGGCGGAATGCTTTCCACGCCCTTGAGCACGAAGCCGACGAAACGATCGCGCTCGCGCTTGACGCGGTCCATCACCTCGCGGCCGTCGATGCGCACTTCGCCATCGATATGCACGCCCAAGGGCGCGCTGTGGCGCGGCTGGTGCGCGGCCTCGGCGGCGGCGATCAGCAGCTTGGACGGCATGCAGCCGACGCGGGCGCAAGTGGTGCCGTAAGGACCGCCTTCAATCACCACGGCGCTGGCGCCGCGAGCCTTGGCGGCGCGGTAGGCTGCGAGGCCGGCGGTGCCGGCGCCGATCACGGCGACATCGATGTTCAAGGTATGCATTTCATTCCTTTCGGTATCGGGATACGGCACGGCACGCTGCGCATGCCGTCTCGTATCCCGGTAAAAAAAGGGCCGGACGGAGCATCCGGCCCGCAACAACTCCGGTGGCGTCAGGGCCCGAGCCACCGGGGACGAACACGGTTGAGGCTTACTTGGAGAAGTACTTTTCCACTTCATCGGCGGAGCCGATCAGTTGGCCGTTGATGAACACCTGCGGCGCGGTCATCTTGCCGGCCACGGCGCCCAGCACCTTGCCGCGCACCTTGTTGTCCAGCGGCACTTCGACGAAGTCGTAGCCGTTTTCGCTCAGCACCGCCTTGGCGCGCGCGCAGTGCGGGCAACCCGTCTTGGAGAACACCACCACTTGGTCCGGCTTCTTGGCGCTGGGATTGACGTAGTCCAGCAGGGTGTCGGCGTCGGACACCTTGAACGGATCGCCCGGCTCTTGCGGCTCGATGAACATTTTGTCCACCACGCCGTCCTTCACCAGCATGGAGTAGCGCCAGCTGCGCTTGCCAAAACCCAGGTCCTGCTTGTCCACCAGCATGCCCATGCCCGCGGTGAAATCACCGTTGCCGTCCGGGATCATCACCAGATTCTGCGCTTCCTGATCCTTGGCCCATTCGTTCATCACGAAGGTGTCGTTGACCGATACGCAGAGGATGGCGTCCACGCCGTTGGCGAAGAAGGCCGGCGCCAGCTCGTTGAAGCGCGGCAGGTGGGTGGAAGAACATGTGGGGGTGAACGCGCCCGGCAGCGAGAACACCGCTACGGTTTTGCCGTCGAACAGTTCGGCGGTGCTGACATCTTTCCACTCGTTATTGTCACGAACACGGAAAGTGACATTCGGTACGCGTTGGCCTTCACGGTTTTGCAACATGGCGAGACTCCTTGTTTGGATTGGCTGACAGGTTTAATAAATCGATGGGTGCATTTTGATAGCTGAGAGCAAATTCGTCTAATTGATTGTGGCAAGGCTGCTGATTTGCTTTTTTAATCGACAAGCAAGCAGCCGCGCTAACCGTTAAAATTGCATAAACAAACCAACAATCAGGCCAACGCGGTGAAGATTCTGATTCTCGGCGGCGGACAGGTCGGCGCCAATGTGGCGGAAAACCTGCTTTCGGAAAACAACGACATCACAGTGGTGGATCAAAACGCCGCGCGGCTCAAACAGCTGCAGGACAGGCTGGACATCCGCACCGTGGCCGGCAACGCCGCCCATCCTCAGGTGCTGGCCGATGCCGGCGCGGCGGACAGCGACATGGTGCTGGCGCTGACCCGCGACGACGAAACCAATCTGGTGGCCTGCAAAATGGCCGAAGCCTGTTTCAACATCCCCACCCGCATCGCCCGCATCCGCTCCAGCGACTACCTGGAATCCGAGCACGGCGATCCGCTCGCCCACTTCGGCATCGAATCCGCCATCTGTCCGGAACAGATCGTCACCGACCACATCTATCAGTTGTTCGCCTACCCCGGCGCGCTGCAAGTGCTGGACTTCGCCGACGGCAAGCTGCAACTGGTGGTGTCCCGCGCCCACTCCGGCGGCAAGCTGCTGGGCATGCCGCTGCGCCATATCCGCGAACACATGCCGGACGCGGATTGCCGCGTCTGCGCCGTCCACCGCCGGGACACGCTTTTGGTGCCGGACGGCGACACCGTGCTGGAGGAAGGCGACGAGGTCTTCTTCGTCGCCGCGCGCGAGCATGTGCAAGCCATGCTCAAGGAGCTGCGCTTCAGCGAGCGGCCCTTGCGGCGCATCATGATCGCCGGCGGCGGCAATATCGGCTACCGGCTGGCCAAGCTGCTGGAGAACGATTTCAGCGTCAAAGTGATAGAAGCGCGGCCGGAACGCGCGCAATGGCTGGCGGAACGGCTGGAACACGCGCTGGTGCTGCGCGGCGAGGCCACCGACGAAGAGCTGCTGGACGCCGAGAACGTGGACGAGATGGACGTGTTCTGCGCGCTGACCAACGACGATGAAGACAACATCATGTCCACGCTGCTGGCCAAGCGCATGGGCGCGCGCCGGGTGGTGGCCCTGGTCAACCGCACCAGCTATGTGGACCTGCTGGAAGGCCATCGCATCGACATCGTGATTTCGCCCCACCTGTCCACCATAGGCTCCATCCTGGCCCATATCCGCCAGGGCGACGTGGAGGCGGTGCATCCACTGCGCCGCGGCGCGTCCGAGGCGATGGAGGTCATCATCCACGGCGACGCGCAACAATCAAGGCTGACCGGCCGCCGCATCGATCAAATCGACATGCCCCACGGCAGCCACATCGTAGCGGCCATCCGCGGCGAACAGGTGCTGATGGCGCATCACGATTTGACGGTGGAAAACGGCGACCATCTGATCATCTTCCTATCGCGCCGCCGGGTGATCCGCCAGGTGGAAAAACTCATTCAGGTCAAACTGGGCTTTCTGTGACCATGCACCTCACCGGCTTGCACCACGTGGCGATCATCGCCTCCGACTACGACCGCTCGCGCGACTTCTACCACCGCATCCTGGGCCTGCCGGTGCTGGCCGAGCACTGGCGCGCGGAGCGCCAATCCTGGAAGCTGGACCTGGCGATCCCGGGCGGCGGCCAGCTGGAGCTATTCAGCTTTCCATCGTCGCCGCCGCGCCCCACGCGGCCCGAAGCCTGCGGCCTGCGCCACCTGGCCTTCGCCTGCGCCGACATCGCAGTCTGCCGCCAAAATCTCTTGGCCGAAGGGGTGGCGGTGGAGGACATCCGCGTGGACGAATACACCGGCGCTCGCTTTTTCTTCTGCGCCGATCCGGACAGCTTGCCGCTCGAGTTTTACCAGCCGCGGAACTGAGACATGCGCAAGATACTCGCCATCCTCTACGTGCTGTCCAAGCTGATCATGCTGTTTTCCTGCACCTTCCTCGCGCCGGCGCTAGTCTCCATCCTGTACCGCGACGGCGCGCTGGACACCTTCGTCACCGCGGCCATCGCCGGGCTGGCCATCGGCCTCTCGCTGTGGTCCGCCACCCGGCGCTACCAGCGCGAACTGAAGCCGCGCGACGGCTTCATCCTGGTCACCACTCTGTGGGTGGGCTTCGCCATCACCGCCTCCTTCCCCTTCATGCTGGCGCGGCCGGACATGCCCTTCAGCCACGCCTTCTTCGAGGCGATGTCCGGCCTCACCACCACCGGCTCCACGGTAATCAGCGGACTGGACACCCTGCCGGCCTCGCTCAACTTCTGGCGCCATTTCCTCAACTGGATGGGCGGCATGGGCATCATCGTGCTGGCGGTGGCGATACTGCCCATCCTCGGCATCGGCGGCATGCAGTTGTACAAGGCGGAAACGCCGGGGCCGATGAAGGACAGCAAGCTGGCGCCGCGCATCACCGAAACCGCCAAGAACCTGTGGCTGGTCTACAGCGGCTGGACGCTGGCGGTGGCGCTGGCGCTGAAGGCCGCCGGCCTGAGTTGGCTGGACGCGGTGTGCCACGCCTTCGCCGCGCTGTCCTTGGGCGGCTTTTCCACCCACGACAACAGCGTGGGCGCCTTCGATTCGCTGCCGGTGGAACTGATCCTGAGCTTCGGCATGATCGTCGGCGCGATGAACTTCGCCACCCACTTCCTGGCGCTGCGCCAGCGCTCGCTGCGCGCCTATCTGCGCGACCCGGAAGCCAAGGCCATGTTGTGGCTGCTGCTGGGCAGCATTCTGGCGATGAGCGCCTATCTGTGGGCCCACCACGTCTACGACTTCCCCACCGCGCTGCGCCACGTCAGCTTCAATCTGATCTCCATCGCCACTGATAGCGGCTTCGCCAGCGTGGACTACGCGCGCTGGCCCATCTTCGTACCCTTGTGGATGCTGTTCCTGTCTAGCATCACCGCCTGCTCCGGCTCCACCGGGGGCGGCATCAAGATGGTGCGCACCCTGATGCTGAGCAAGCAGAGCGTCAACGAGATGACGCGGCTACTGCACCCGGCGGCGGTGCGACCGGTGAAAATCGGCGGCAAAGTGGTGCCGCAAGACGTCATGCTGTCGGTAATGGGCTTCATATTTGTCTACTGCATGTGCATAGTGATATTAAGCTTCGCGCTGATCGCCAGCGGCCTGGATTTTCTCAGCGCCTTCACCGCGGTGATCGCCTCGATCAACAACGCCGGCCCCGGGCTCGGCGTCGTCGGACCGGCGTCGAACTATGCGTCGCTGTCCGACTTTCAAATATGGATTTGCAGCCTGGCCATGCTCTTGGGCCGGCTGGAAGTATTTACCCTGCTGATCCTGTTCACGCCGGCCTTCTGGCGCAAATAGGACGCGAAGAATTTACCCGCCGCGCGCGGGTCTGAACCAAAGCGGCGCCCAGCGCCGGATAATAAAGACGAAACCGGATCATGAACCCTATGACATTCACCGCCCCAAGCCGCATGCTCGCCCTCAGCCTGGCGCTGACGGCCGCCCTGCCCGCCTTCGCCGGCGCCGACGACGAACTGATCGCCGCCCGCGACGCCTTTCGCGGCAACAAGCTGGGACAGCTGGCCAGCCTGGCGGGCGGCATGCCGTCCAACTACCCGCTGAAGGACTACCCGGCCTACTGGCTGGCGCTCAAGGCGCTGGACGGCGACGACGACGGCCCCGCCCAAAACTTTCTGGCCCGCGTGGACGAAGGCCTGATGCCAGAGCGCGTGCGCAACGAATGGCTTAAAAAACTGGCGGCGCGCGAAAGCTGGAGCCGCTTCGCCGCGGAATGGAAAAAACTGCCGCCGGAAGGCCGCGATGAAGAATCCAGCTGTTACGGCCAGCTCAACGAACTAAACCAGGGCAAGGCACCCGCCGATCTGGACCGTTTCCTGGAAAGCCGGCCGCTGCCGGAAGGCTGCAACCGCCTGATCGCAGAGGCCGCGCGGCGCGGCGTCCTGAAACACGACTGGCTGTGGCAACGCGCCCGCTTGCTCCTGGCCGGCAACTACCTGAGCCAGGCCCGCCAGTTAGCCTCCAACACCGGCCTGCCGCTGGACAACGCCGCGCTCAGCAAACCCGCCAACGCCGACCTGTCCACCCCGGGCGGCCAGGAAGCGGCCGTCTACGACATCGTAATCAAGGGCAAGGCCAATATCAGCAACGGCCTGGGCAAGCTGCTCGAACACGAAAAAACCTTAAGCAAGGAGCGCGCCGGCTTCGCCTGGGGCCAGTTGGCGCTGCTGTCCGCACGCAAACAGCAGGCGGCGCAAGCGCTGCAGTGGTTCGACAAGGCCGACGCCGACCAGCTGACCGCCGAGCAATGGGAATGGTGGGCGCGCTCGGCGCTGCGCCTGGAGCAATGGACCCAGCTGGAGAAAATCATCCGCGCCATGCCTGTCACCGTCAGCGCCAAACCGGCCTGGCGCTACTGGCGCGGCCGCTCGCTGCAACAGCTGGGCCGGCAGAACGAGGCGACGCCGCTGTTCAGCCAAGCCAGCATCGGCCACAACTACTACGCGCTGTTGTCGCTGGAAGAACTGGGCAACAGCCTGTCCACCCCGGCCAGCAAGAGCGGCCCCAGCAAGGACGACATCAAGCAGATGAGCGAGGAACCGGCGGTCAAACGCGCGCTGGCGCTGCTGGAGCTGGCCGAACGCCACGTCAAGCCCGAGTTCCGCGCCGACGCGCAGCGCGAATGGCGCTGGGCGATGCGCAACCGCAGCGACATCGAACTGCTGGCCGCCGCCGAAGTGGGCCGCCGCGCCAGCTTCTACGATATGGCCATCTACAGCGCCGAACGCACCAAGGAAGAACACGATTACTCCTTGCGCTACCTGACGCCCTACCGCGACGTCACCCAGCGCTACGCCAAGCAACTGGACATCGACGACGCCTGGGTCTACGGCCTGATCCGCCAGGAAAGCCGCTTCATCACCATGGCGCGCTCCGGCGTCGGCGCTTCCGGCCTGATGCAGCTGATGCCGGCCACCGCCAAATGGGTGGCCAAGAAAATCGGCCTGGGCCAGTACGCCGTCAACGACATCGAGACCAATGTGCAACTAGGCACCTGGTATCTGCGCTATGTGCTGGACAGCCTGTCCAGCAACGAAGTGATGGCCACCGCCGCCTACAACGCCGGCCCCGGCCGCGCGCGCACCTGGCAAGCCGACCGCACGCTGGACGGCACCATCTACGCGGAAACCATCCCCTTCACCGAGACCCGCGACTACGTGCAGAAGGTGATGGCCAACGCCGCTTACTACTCCAGCACCTTCGGCCATGCCAACATCTCCTTGAAGAACCGCATGGGCGTGGTGCCGGCGCGCTGAACCTCCGCTTGGTCCCCCTGCGGCGGACCAAGCCCTCTCCCACAAGTACCATAAGAAAGGGACCTCACTCATGACTTATCAACGCATCTGCGTCATCGGCGGCAGCGGTTTCATCGGCAGCTACATCGCGGAACGCCTGACCGAACAAGGCTGCCAACTGACTATCGCCACCCGACGGCGCGAACGCGCCAAGGCCTCGCTGCTGGTGCTGCCCGGCGCGCAGCTGGTGGAAGCGGACATTCACCGCCCGGAGGCGCTGAAACAATTGATTTCCGGCCACGACGCGGTAATCAATATGGTGGGCATCCTGCACGGCAACGCCGCGCAGTTCGACAAGGCCCACGTGCAGTTGAGCGAAAAAGTCATCGCGGCCTGCCAAAGCCTGGGCGTGCGCCGGCTGATCCACATCAGCGCGCTGGGCGCCGACGAACGCGGCCCCAGCCTGTACCAGCAAAGCAAGGGCCGCGCCGAGGCGCGCGTGCGCGAGAGCGGCCTGGAATGGACCATACTGCGGCCGTCGGTGGTATTCGGCCACGGCGACAGCTTCCTCAATATGTTCGCCAGCCTGCTGCGCAAAGCCCCCTTGCTGCCGCTGGCCGGCGCAAAGACGCGCTTCGCGCCGATCTGGGCCGGCGACGTGGCCCGCGCGGTGGCGGCCAGCCTGTCGCGCCGCGCCGCCATCGGCCAAAGCCTGGACTTGGCCGGTCCCAGCGTCTACACGCTGGCCGAACTGGTGAGCCTGGTGGGCCGCCGCATCGGCAAGCCGCGGCCGGTGATCGCGCTGCCGCAAAGCCTGGCCATGCTGCAGGCCGCGTTAATGGAATGCCTGCCCGGACCTACGCTGATCAGCCGCGACAATGTGCGTTCGCTAAGCGTGGACAACATCAGCGACCAACCCTTCCCCTCCGCGTTGCTGGGCTTCAGCCCCACCGCGCTGGAAGCTTTGGCGCCGGGCTTGCTGGGCAGCGACGAATTCAATCTGCAGATGTCCGCCTACCGCCGCCAGATTGCGCGCTGAACGGAAAGAATCGATGCAATGCTATATCGTCGGCGGCGCCGTGCGCGACCGCCTGCTGAAACTGCCGGTAAAAGACCGCGATTGGGTGGTGGTGGGCGCCAGTCCGCAAGAGATGCTGGCGCTGGGCTACAAACCGGTGGGCAAGGACTTCCCGGTGTTTCTGCACCCGGACACCCATGAGGAATACGCGTTGGCGCGCACCGAGCGCAAAACCGGCAAGGGCTACCACGGCTTCGCCGTCTACGCCGCGCCGGACGTGACGCTGGAGCAGGACCTGGCGCGGCGCGACCTGACCATCAACGCCATCGCCGAGGCGGCTGATGGCAGCCTGATCGACCCCTACCACGGCCGGCGCGACCTCGAGGCCGGCGTCCTGCGCCATGTCAGCCCCGCCTTCGCCGAAGACCCGGTGCGCATTTTACGGCTGGCGCGCTTCGCCGCCCGTTTCGGCTTCGCCGTGGCCGACGACACCATGGCGCTGATGCGGCAAATGGTAGCGGACGGCGAAGCCGATGCGCTGGTGGCGGAGCGGGTATGGCAGGAATTGGCTAAGGGTTTGATGGAGGAGCGGCCGTCGCGCATGTTCCTGGCCCTGCGCGCCTGCGGCGCCCTCGCCCGCGTGCTGCCGGAGCTGGACGCGCTGTTCGGCGTGCCGCAGCGCGCCGACCATCACCCGGAAATCGACACCGGCGACCACGTGATGCGGGTGCTGGACTACGCCGCCGCCGAGGGCCTGCCGCTGGCGGCGCGCTTCGCGGCGCTAACCCACGACCTGGGCAAGGCGCTGACGCCGACGGAGGTGCTGCCGCGCCACATCGGCCATGAAACCGCCGGCGAAGCGCCGCTGCTGGCCTTATGCCAGCGCTTGCGCGTACCGGTGGACTGCCGCGACCTGGCGCGCATCACGCTATTGAGCCATACCAAAGTACACTGTGCTTTCGAATTAAAGCCAAGCACAATATTGCGATTGTTCAAGCAAACCGACGCCTTGCGGCGGCCGGAGCGCTTCTTGCTGATGCTGGACGCCTGCCGCGCGGATGCGCGCGGTCGCTTGGGTTTTCACGACCGGCCCTATCCGCAGGCGGACTACCTGTCCGCGCTGCTGGACGCGGCGCTGGCGGTGGACGCCGGCGGCATTGCCAGCCAGTGGGAAGACAAGCGCACCCTTCCGGAAGCGATAGACCGCGTCCGGACCCGTGCCATCGCCGTCCGCAAGGAGCAACTGGAGACGCACTGACATGGCTGCGATCTATCGCCTGCCGTCCACGCTGATGCGCGGCGGCACCAGCAAGGGTCTGTTCATCCGCGCCGACGCGCTGCCCGAGGACACCTCCTCTTGGGAACGCATGTTGTTGCGCGCCATCGGTAGCCCGGACCCCCACGGCAAGCAGATAGACGGCCTGGGCACCGGCCGGGCCAGCACCAGCAAGGTGATGATCCTCAGCCCGTCGCGGCGCGAAGACTGCGACGTCGATTGCCTGTTCGGCCATGTGTCGATAGAGCACGCCTTGATAGACTGGTCCGGCAACTGCGGCAACCTCAGCGCCGCGGTGCCGCTGTTCGCGGTGATGGAAAAACTGGTGGAGCCGCGCGACGGCGTGGCCTCCATCAGCATCTGGCAGGCCAATGTCGGCAAGCGCATCATCGCGGAACTGGAAATCATGCATGGCCAGCCCGTCTGGCAGGGCGACTACCGCATCGACGGCGTCGCCTTTCCCGGCGCGCCGATCCGGCTGCGCTTCCTGGACCCGGCCGGCGGCAGTTCCGGCGAACTCTACCCCACCGGCAAGCTGGTGGACGAACTGGCGCTGCCGGACGGCAGCCGAGTGGAAGCCACCCTGGTGGACGCCGGCAACCCCACCGTATTCGTCCGGGCCCGGGATTTCGGTCTCAAGGGCGACGAGGAAATGGCGGCCCTGCAGGAAACCGCGCGCCACCGGCTGGAATGGGCGCGGGAAATCGCCGCCGTGGTCATGGGCTTGGCGCCCGATATCTTCGCCGCCCGGCGCGAACGGCCGGGCTCGCCCCGAATCAGCCTGCTGTCGGAAAGCCGGGACGAGGATTGCCAGATCAACGCCCGCATCCTGACCTCCGGCCGCTCGCTGCACCACGCCTTCACCGGCACCGGCGCCATCGCGCTGGCTTGCGCCTGCGCCACCGAGGGCACGCTGCCGCAGCAAGTGGCCGGCGCGCCGGTGCGCGGCATGCCGCTGACCTTCAGCCACGCCAGCGGCAAGCAAACCGTGGAAGCCGTGCTGGGCCACTCCGTCGAATACGGTTGGACCATCAGCGAAGTGGTGATGACCCGCACCGCCAGGCCGCTGATGCGCGGCGAAGTTTACATCCCAATGGACTAGCGGCTTGCGGCGTCAAGGCGATGTGGGCTGCGCGGCCTGCTGTTGACGCAACTGCGCCGCCAGCTCGCTCAAATCTTCGGAACCCAACGCTAAGCTCGCCTGATGCGCGCCTAGCCCCGCCGCGCCCGTCAGCGCGACGAACATCAACAACCGTTGCAGCGGACGCCGCTTCAACCGATCCAACCAGCCCAGCACGCCCAAGGGCAAGCCGGCCAGGAGGCCGCCGATATGGCAGGCCTGGTCCACGCCGGACACCATGAAGCCCATGCCCAGATTCAGCAGCACCACTTGCGCCAAGGCCTTGCCCTGCGAGCCGCCCATGTCGGCGTCGCTGAGGCCGGCCACGCACAGCGCTCCGGCCAAGCCCATCAGCGCGCCGGACGCGCCCACGCTGGCCACCAGGCGGATGCTGCTCTGCATCAACAGATTGGTCACCGGATGCGTACCGTACCACCAAGCGCTGACCAGGCCCGCAGCCAGGCCGGCGGAGAGATAAATAGCCAGGAAACCGACGCCGCCAAAGCGCTTTTGCGCCAAGGGGCCGATCAGCAGCAACATATACATATTGAGCAGCAAATGCATGGCGCCGCCATGCACGAACATGCTGCTCAACAGCCGCCAGCTGTCGCCGCTCAGGGTGAAAGGCGCCAGATTGGCGCCCCAACTCACCAGTTGCTCGGGATCAGGCTCGGTCCAGGAAACCCCCGAGGCGCCCATCCAGACGTAAACGATCAGATTGGCGAGCACCAGACCGATAGTGGCCCACTGCTGCCGCAGAAAAGAAGAAAGCCCGCCGAAGCGGGATGGGGAAGAGTCGAGCGCGGCTTCATTCATATGGTCTGGCTTCCTTTACTTCAATTTGCCGTTTAAATATCACCGGCGCATGATAAAGCAAACCAGCCAAAATAAAAACCAATCGCTACTCAATATTCATACACAAAGACTCAAGCCATTGCCTCGCCGCGCAGCAACTCCCGCTCCACCTGCCGCAGCATGCGTCGGCGGATCAGGCCGCTGACCGGCCGGATCAAATACCAGTACGGGGCGAAACGCCAACGGGTTGCCGCATCGGGACAATGCACGCGGGTCTGAGTCGATAGGCGAACGCCCTCGGCGACGGTTTCGCAGTGAAAGCTCAGCAACAGCCGGGCCACGCCCGGCTCATGCAAAGCCATGAAATCCTCAAGACCGCCGATCTCGCGCAGGCCGAAGTCCGCGCGCCAGAAAGCGCCCGCCAGGCCTAGCGTCAATTCGCTGTCGCCGTCGCGCGCCAGCGGCGTGAAACTGTGCATGCCGAACGGCGGACGATTGCCGGGCAAGGCGCCGCTCAGGCGGCCGGGCAGTTCGCGCAGCGCCATGAAGCGCCGCGTCCAAGGGTCGTCCGCCGGCGCGACGCGCTGCACCGCGTCCAGCGTCGAGGCCGCATCGGCGGCCAGAATGCGGGAATGCGTCTCGACAAACTGATAGCTAGGCAGAATACGTTCCGCCAACGCAAAGCGCTCCATTCGTCCCTCTCCGTCTCTGGCGGCGGGCGGCGCGACTCAACCGGCCGCCGCCTCCAGCTGCCTCACCCGCTCGAACAAACACACCGTCGCCGCCATCGCCACATTCAGCGATTCGGCATGGCCCGGCATCGGAATCCTCACCCGCGCATCGGCCAGGGCCAGCGCCTCGGCGCTGACGCCGGCGCCCTCGTTGCCGAACACGAAAGCCACCGGCCCGCGCAAATCCTGCGCGTACAACGACGTGGAGCCCTCCAGATGCGTGACCAGCTTGCGGCCGTCGTAGCTCGCCAGCTCGGCGCAGAGATCGGCCTGCTCGTGGATGTTCAACGCGAAGTGCGCGCCCATGCCGGCGCGCAGCACCTTGGGTGAATAGACGTCGACGCAGCCCTTGGACAGCATCACTTCGCGCACCCCCGCCGCCGCCGCGCAGCGCAAGATGGTGCCGAGATTGCCCGGGTCCTGGATATCCTCCAACATCACCCGAGACGCGCCCGCCGGGCTGGGACGCGGCTGCGGCCGCGGGCACAAGGCCAGCAACTCCCCGGCGCTGGCCAGCGCCGTAGCCTTGGCCAGCACGGCTTCCGGCACCGAGATCACGACAGTCGGCGCGCTCAAGCGCCGCAACAAGGCTTGCACTTCCGGATGCGCCTCCGCCGCCTCGTTGAGATACACCCGCTCGGGCACGATGCCGGCGTCCAGACAGGACTCGGTCAGATGAATGCCCTCCAGCAACATGGCGTGTTGCTTGCGGCGTTCGCGCGGACTCTGCGCCAAGCGCGCCAACTGCTTGATTTCGTCGTTATGGGCGGAGGTGATGGTTTTGCTGATGTACGACATGTGTTCTATTGCGGCAGCAGGGTCAGGCGCGCCACTAAATCCTTGAATCGGTGATAACTGTCCTCGTCGATCGCCTGGCCGCTATGGCCGTTGTCGACATAGAACACGCCGGACAGCGCGTGTCCGACAAACAGGGTGATCAGGGCGAATTCATTATCCCCGACATGCTCGAAAAACAGATCCTCGTAGCGCCGCTCCAACTGCTGGCGCACCGAGGCCGGCGCGTGAAAACTTTGCGGCTTGCTGGTCAACACCGCGAAGAAGGAACCCGGCTCCAGTCCCAAGGGCAGCTTGCGCAGCGGATGGCTATCGCCCAAGCCCAGCTGATAACGCAGCTTCAACACATGCGCGTCCTGATCGTAGCGGTAATACAGCACCCGCTCGAACTTGAGATCGTTGGACAGGTGGCGGATGGATTCGCGTATCGCCTTCTCCATCTGCTCGGCGTCGCTCAAAGCGGCGGTTTTCTGCAAACTAGGGCGCTTATACTCGCCTTCCAGCATCAACAGGCTGCGTACCGGATACATATAGCCCACCGCCCTGGGGTGGCGCGCCACCGACAAGGCCGCGTGCACCACCGCCTGATGCGCCAGATAGGGCGCGCAGCCTATCAGCTTGGCCGCGGCCTCCACGCCCACCTGCCAAGTGCTGCGCCAAGTGCCTTGCTCCAAAGAATTGGCGGTGGCCATCGCCAGGCGCAGCAACTGACGACGCTTGGTCGGGCTGCCCGGCCCCAGCAAAGCGTTCAGGCCGGTCGGCAAAGGCATCAGTTTGATGAATTGCTCCAGCACCTGAGCGTAATCGCAATCGAAGGCGTTGGACATTTCCTGCAGCAGCGGGCGGTCCGGCAACTGATTCCGCTGCATCATGAACAGGCAGGCGGGCAGATTGTACAGCAAGGCGGCCACGAAACAGTCCTCCACCTTGTGATCGCCCTGCAAAGACAGCCACTCCTTGATCAGCAAGGCGGCCACCCGGGAGCGGCCCAGCCAGTCCTCCACCGCCTCCAGCACCTCCGCGTCCAGCTTGTCCGGCACCGCCTCCAGCGCGGCGACGCGGCCAAAGCGATTGGTCACCGCCTCCAGCCCCATCAGCAGCAGCGTCTGCTCCACCGAGGGAATGCTTTCATTGCGCTGCAAGGCGCGCGAACCGCCCACCACCCGGACTAGGTCCAACAGCAGAAAGGGGTCGGACAGACAGAGGTTGGCGAGATCGGTGAAATTGATCAGATCGCTGTGGCGAGCGCAGATGTCCTTCAGCTCGCCCAGCGTATTGGGCAGAATCGGCCAACGCCGTTCGGCGATGGACTTGATCCAGTTAGCAAGCTCCATGTGGGTGGCGCCAGATCAGTAGTTCGGTTTGCAAAGCGCCTCCCAGCGGGATGCGTTCATCGGGTTCGACATCGGGCACGGCGAAAGTATTGCTGACTAGCAGGCTGCCGGGCCGCCCCTCTGCCACAAACTTGCGCCAGACGCGCGCCATCGGCTCCGGGGACAGAAACACGTATACCGCATCGTACTCTCCCCATGACTCCCGCCAAAAACTGCGGCAGGAGAATTCCAGCCTCCGCGGCCGCCGCGCCAGCCACCAGCGCGCGCGCGCCAACAACCAACTGCCCCAGGCGCTTTCCAACGCCCTCACCCTGAGATCCGGCCGCAGCCGGCATAGCCAGACCGCCAGCCGGCCGTCGCCGCAGCCGGCCTCCAGCAAGGCGGCCCGCCCCGGCAGGCGCTCGGCCAGGCGCTCCGCCGCCTGAGCGGAAGAGCGATACAAGGGCACGCGCTCCAGCACGGCGTTTCGGCCCAGCGCGAAAGTCAGCGCCAGCCCCAGCAAATACACCCAGGACGGCAAGGCCGCCTGATGCATCAAAGCCAGCGCCGGCACAAACAAGCCGTGCAGCAAACGCTGCCAGCCGGGCAAACGCATGAAAATGGCCAAGGCCGCCGCGCACAGGCCTTGCAGGATCGCCCACCCCAGGGACTGGACGGCGGGCGCGACGAAAAACATCGCCGCCAACCCAGCCAGTAGTTGCAGGCCCAGATGACGCAAGCGGCTCAACAAGGCAACGCTCGCATCGGGATTATTTGGCCGGCGCTTCCGCCGGCGCGGCAGCCGGCTCGGCCCCGCTTTCCGCGGGCCCGCCGATCACATCCTGGTTCATCTGCGGCTTGTAGCCGTCGTTGAGGATATTGCTCTCCGCTTCCTTGTTCAGCACCACGATGGCGATGCGCCGGTTTTCCGGGCTGAACACATTGGTCTTCACCAGCGGGTTGGCCGAAGACAGGCCCACCACGCGCAGCACCTTGTTGTCCTGCAGGCCTCCGGCCACCAGCTCGCGCCGCGCCGCGTTGGCCCGGTCCGCGGACAGCTCCCAGTTGCTGTACCCCCCCTGGCCACTGCCAAACGGCTTGGCGTCGGTATGGCCGGAGATGCTGATCTTGTTCGGCATCATGTTCAGCTCTTTCGCCAACTGCTGCAGCAAGACGCGAGTATGCGGCAGCATCCGCGAACTGCCGGAGTCGAACATCGAACGGTTCTGCTCATCGACGATCTGGATCTTCAAGCCGTCCGGAGTGATTTCCAGCTTGAGCTGATTCTTGTACTCCTTGAGCAACTCGCTGTGATCCACCGTGCTCTGGATCTTGTCCTGCAGCTGCTCCATCGCCGCTTTTTCCTGCTGCTTGCGCATGATCTCGTCCTGCGGCGAGCCGGACTTGTTGACCTGGCCGGTCTGCTTGGTCAAATCATTGCCGCCGCCCTTGATCACCGAGGTGGCGTCGCCGGCGCCGGCGCCGCCGGACAGCGCCACCTTCAGCGGCGTCTTGAAGTATTCGGCGATGCCGTTCAAGGTGCCCTGCGACGCGGAACCCAGCAACCACATCAGCAGGAAGAAGGCCATCATCGCGGTCACGAAGTCGGCGTAGGCGATCTTCCAGGCCCCGCCATGGTGGCCGTGGCCGCCCTTCTTGATGCGTTTGACGATAATGGGCCGTTGCGATTCGTCAGCCATGATCGCGCGCCCCGCTTATTTCTTCGCCTGTTTCACATGGTCTTCCAGTTCCTTGAAGGACGGACGATCATGCGAAGCCAGCACTTTGCGGCCAAACTCCACCGCCACCTGCGGCGCGTAGCCGTTGAGGCTGGCCAGAATGGTGACCTTGATGGTTTGGTAGACTCGGGTACCGTCTCCCAGCTTGTGCTCCAGAATGGTGGCCAGCGGGCCGACGAAGCCGTAGGCCAGCAAAATACCGAGGAAGGTGCCCACCAGCGCGTGGGCGATCAGCATGCCCAGCTCGGACGGCGGCGCGCCCACGGACTCCATAGTGTGCACCACCCCCATCACCGCCGCCACGATACCAAAGGCCGGCAAGCCGTCGGCCAGGCCCTTGACCGCGTTGACCGGCACTTCGCCCTCGTGATGGTGGGTTTCGATCTCCACGTCCATCAAGTTCTCGATCTCGAAAGCGTTGAGGTTGCCGCCCACCATCAGGCGCAGGTAATCGCAGATGAATTCCACCACGTGGTGGTCGTGCAGAACGGTGGTGTATTTGGAAAAGACAGGACTGGCTTCCGGATTCTCGACATCGGCCTCGATGGACATCAGGCCTTCCTTGCGCACCTTGGTCAGAATCTCGAACAGCAGCGAGAACAACTCCATGTAGAAGGCCTTGCTGTAAGGCGAGCCCTTGAACACGGAGGGGAAAGCCTTCATCGTGGCCTTGAGCGGCGCGCCGCCGTTGGCCACCACGAAAGCGCCGAGCGCGGCGCCCGCGATCATCACCACCTCCAGCGGCTGCATCAACGCGGCGAGATGCCCCCCCGCAGCGACGAATCCCCCCAGCACGGAGCCAAGAATTATGAGGTACCCGATTCCGACGAACATGCGTCAAGTCCTGTCTTTGTGATTTTTCGGATCGCTGCGATTTCCATTACAGCACGACTTTTATTCTATTCATAATAGAAAAAGCGGATTGAATTGTATCAATCCGCTTTCCCAGCTGCAAAAAACATGGAAGGTGATATTCACTAGCGCTGAAAAATGACGAAGCCAAGTATCGGCGAGGCTCTGGGACGATTACAACAACGTCATTTCCAGCTGATCGTCCAGCCCCGCCGCCAGCGCAATCCGCGCCGGCATGCCCCCCCGCTCCAAACGCCACTGCAAACACTGCGCCGCCATTCCCGGCAACAACTGCTGCCGGATCAGATGATCCAGGCCGCGCGCGCCATGGTCTCGCCGGCCGCAAGCGACGGCCATTGCCTGCGCGCAGTCCGTCCCAGCCTCCAGCTCAATGCCTTGCGAGGCCTTCAGATGCCTGGCCAGCGCCGCCAGTTTCAACTGGGCGATCTCCGCCAGCGCGGGCTCGGACAACAATCCATACGGCACCACTTGCATCCGCGCCAGCAACGGCGCCTGGAAGTGGGCCAGCAACACGGGGCGCAACGCGTCCAGCCAGGCCCCGCGCTCCCACTCCTGTTCCAGCAACAGCTCGCTGCCAAGATTCGACGTCATCAGAAACAGGGTATTGCGAAAATCGATCTCGCGCCCTTCGCCATCCCGCATGAAACCCCGGTCAAACGCCTGGTAGAACAGGTTCAGCACATCGCGGTGCGCTTTTTCCACCTCGTCCAGCAAGATCACGCTGTACGGCCGCCGCCTCACCGCCTCGGTCAACACCCCGCCCTGGCCATAACCGACATAACCCGGCGGCGAACCTTTCAACTGCGATACCGTATGCGCCTCCTGGTACTCGGACAGATTAATGGTCAGCAAGGCCTGCTCGCCGCCAAACAATAGATCGGCCAAGGCCAGGCCGGTTTCCGTCTTGCCCACGCCTGAGGGCCCGGTCAGCAAGAACACCCCCAGCGGGCCGCGCCCCGGCGCCAATCCGGACTTGGCCGCCAGCAAAGACTGGGCAATCTCCGCTACCGCGGCCTCCTGGCCACGAATCCGTTCCCTCAAAGCCTGCGCCAAACCCAATAAATTGACCGCGTCATCCGCCAGCAGTTTGCCCACCGGCACCCCGGTCCAGTCGGAAATCACCTCCGCCACCAAGGCCGCGTCCACGTCAGCGGCCGCCAAGCGACGCTCCCCTTGCAGGGCGGCCAATTCGGCCCGTGCCAGGGCCAGCCGCGCCGCGCCGTCTCGCCGCCCGGCCCACTCCCGGCACAGCCGGCGCAGCGACTCCGCCCCCTGCCGCTCCTGCTGGTAACGCTGCCGCAAGGCCTCATCCTCAAGCCGAGCCGCCGCCAGTTCTGAATCGATCGCCAGCAAGCGGGCCTCAAGCTGCGCGCTGCCGGCTCCCAGCCTCTCATCTTCCTGCAAGGCCTCTCTCTCGCTGTCCAGCGCCAAGACCCTAGCCTGTGCGCTCTGCAGCTCCGTCGCGGCGCCCTCCAGGCTCATCCGCGCCCGCGCCGCCGCCGTATCGATCAAATCCACGGCCTTGTCCGGCAACTGCCGGCCAGCCAGGTAGCGCCGCGACAAGCTCACCGCCGCCGTGATCGCCTCGTCGCGGATCGCCACCCCGTGATGCTCGGCATAACGCGACTTCAAACCACGCAGCATCAGACAGGCGGCGGCATCGTCCGGCTCTTCCACCTTCACCATCTGAAAACGGCGTTCCAGCGCCGCGTCCCGCTCGAAATACTGCTTGTATTCGGACCAGGTGGTGGCGGCTATCGTCCGCAGTTCACCGCGCGCCAACGCCGGCTTCAGCAGATTGGCCGCGTCGCTGCCGCCAGCGGCATTGCCCGCGCCCACTAATACATGCGCCTCGTCAATGAACAGCAAGATCGGCTCCAGTGCCGTGCGCACCGCCTCGATCACCTGCTTCAACCGCTGCTCGAATTCGCCCTTGACTCCGGCACCCGCCTGCAACAAACCCAAATCCAGCGCGAGCAGGCGTACCCTGCGCAAGGCCTCCGGTACCTCGCCGGCGGCAATGCGCAAAGCCAGCCCCTCCGCCAGAGCTGTCTTGCCCACCCCCGGCTCGCCCACCAAAATTGGATTGTTCTTGCGCCGGCGCAGCAGAATGTCCACCATCTGGCGTACTTCCTTGTCCCGCCCCAGCACCGGATCGATCAGGCCCTCACGGGCCTTGGCGGTTAAATCCGCGGCAAAACGGCTCAAGGCTTCCGGCAATTCGCCCTTCGCCGCGGGCTCCTCCATAGTGGCCGCCGACGGGACAAGCGCCCTCTCTTCCAGCCCAATCGACTCGGACTCCGCCGAAACCCGCTCCAACCAGGTCCAGCGCGCGCGCACTTGCGCCGCGGACAAACTGAATAATGGCCAGGCCTGCCTACAAGACAGGCGCTCCGGCGACGCCAGCAAGGCAAGATACAGATGGGCCGAACGCATCCGCTGGCCGCCGGAATCAAGCGACGCGATCAGCCAGGCTGATTCCAGCAAAGACTGCACACCACGCGACAAGCCCGGTTTACCGCGCCTATCCCGCGGCAAACGTTCCAGCGTGGCCAGCAAGCCTTGCCAGATTTCATCCACATCTATCTCGTAATGCCGCAGCAAAGCGGCTAAATCGCCATCGCCCTGCTCCAGCAGTTTCACCAGCCAGTGCTCAACCGTGATTTCGGCATGAGAGCGGGCCAGGCAAAGCCCGGCAGCCGCCTCCAGCGCATGGGCGCAGTGCTCGTTCAGCCTGCGCAATAAGTGAACCGAATCCGGAGCCATTTTCACCTGTTCCTTATAAATCAAACAACGCCAATTCATGCCAATGTCGCTACGAAAGCTACAAGCACCTTTAATCACGGCACCCACGGAAAAACACCGAAATATCAAAATTGTCAGCCACAGCGGCCACCACACAATACTGACAATGCCTTGCGCTGCTAAATGCGTCCGTGGATTCTGCACTTAACAGGCATTGGCTATTCATCATTCATTGCCTTTACCGTCGGTATGAAATCAAAAACCTGATGAATCTCCGGCATCCGTTCAATTTGCCGCCGCTTCTCCACCGGAATCAGTTGATAGCGCGCCTCCCGTTTCAACTCCATCACGTACGGGTCCAAAGCAAACAGCACCATCTGCATGCCTACAGGGTCATCGCTCACAGAGTAACCAGGCAAACCCAGTGCCCTAGCCTGCAAAACCGCCAGGACAAAATCCCTGCTAGCAGGCTCACTGCATCGCCTTTGATTGCGTAGAGAAAAATAGAGTAAGGTGGCGCCTTTTTCCGCTGCACTTAACGCGACGGCATCGAATAGGGTTTTGGGCAATACCATTCTTTGCTGGTCACAGGCAGTGATCGCTTTTCCATATTCAACTACTGATTTGGCTAAACGGATGGACGCAAGCTGGCGCATTTCTGGCTTATAAACGTCAAAATCGCTGCTAACAGCAGGACCGGCCACACTGGCGGAGAAAACAAACAGCAACAGCAAGCACGGATTACATTTCACCACCATCTGTCATCTTCTCCCAATATAAGGTTTCAGGCCGTGGATTGGACCGAACTTATCCAACCCAAGCCAGCGCCCTTTAAGGGGTAGTCAATGACCACACCGGCTCCAGCGCATCAAGGCTTGGGACCAAATCAAACACCTGCTGCAACTCGGAAATCGTCTCCAGCTTTTGCCGTTTCTCCAGCGGGAGTTGCACATACTCGACCTCTCGTTTTAACTCATAGCCATAGGAAGTCAAAACTAGCAAGAGTCGCCCCGCCTCCAGGTCTTCTTCAGGCGCATACCCTGGCAACTTTACCGTTCTGGCCAACAAGCTAGCGCGAAACAACTCCGTTGCCTCCGGCTCATAACACCGTTTATCATTTCTGGCAAAGAAGTAAGCGAGTGCCACTCTAACTTCCTCCTTGGTCAAGGACATGCCAGAAAAGACGGTGCTGGGCAGCACATGCGCTTTTTCCTGTTGGGTGCAAAGTTTAATTTTCTGCTCGTAGCGAGTCGTGGCAGTCTGCAAACGCAGCTTGGCCGCCTCGATCACGATAGAACTATCCGCCCATGCCAGCAGCGGCGATAAGCACAAGATCATTAGATAGCGCTTAAGGTTGGCAGCCATTGGTCACCGCCTCCCAAAATCGCCTTTGTTTTGGCTCCGATGGATGATCCAACAATGCCTCATTTGCAACTCTGCCAATTTCTCTTCTAGCAATATCAGGCCAAGCCTTAACCGCTGTAGCAAACAGTGCCCAATCGGTCTGATAAATATTGTAGGCGGCGCCCAATGGGCCATTGCGATAAAATATCGTGCCCATCACCCCAACGCCAGTTAACCATACGCCTAATTGTGTCGTTCCCACCTTGCGCTTGATTTCCGCCAAAGAATCCAAACTCTTTTGATCAAACTTTAACCCCTCTATTACCGGGCATTGCTTAGCCATGCTCCTACTCCTTTAGTCGTGATTTAGCTCTGGACAAACTCACAACAAGCTCACCGCCGCCAGCACCGTCTACGTGCTGGCGGCGGCGCACGCGATTAGCGGTTTTCAATCCAACTATCGGAATGAATGATGTTGCCGTCCTTATAGGCCCAGGTGATCTTCTCGTAGCGCAACTCCACCTGTTCCAAATGGTTGTAACGTTCGTAAGCGGGGTCCTTGACGTTGTACATCAACGGCGCCACCGACACGATTTTCACGTTGTCCAGCTTGATATTGAAATACTCCTGCTCGCTGCCGGCATCATCGATCTGATACCATTTGAATTCGACTTCCTTCAGCGTTTGACCGCTGGTCACCGCCTTGTACAGATACGGCGATGAGGCGTCGAACTCCTTGGTCAGCCGCATCGGCGCATGCACACGGGTACCGGTCAGCTTGCCGGTATTGCCATCGGTGGGAATGCTGACTTCGTGTCCGAATGACACGATCTCGACACTGTTCTCTCGGCCCTGCACCGTCACCGAACCCTTGATGTCCGCGCCGCCGTCATCCTTCAGCCACATATATGCTGGGATTGCCATGTCAAACTCTCCTTGGCTTAACTTAATAATTTAAATTTAAAAAAGCCCGCCATCCGCTTCGCCCAACATCAACGCCACGGAGCGAGCGCGCCGCACCCTGCGGCCGCCTCGCAACCGGGCCGCCCGTCACTTGACGGGCAGCGTCGGCAACAAGGTAATCTCCACTCGCCGGTTACGCGCCCGGCCCTCGACATCGTCATTGCTCGCCAGAGGCCGGGTTGCGCCATAGCCCTGGATGGCGAAACGGGTCAACGGCAGCCCGGTCGCTTGCGTCAACCAGTCTCGCACCGCCGCGGCGCGCTCCAGCGACAAGCGCTGATTGGCTTCCGACTGGCCCACGCTGTCGGTATGCCCCGCCACCAACACGTTTCGCTCCGGATAAAGCGCCAGCGCCGCCAAAGCAGGCTTCAAGGCCATCTCCGCGCCGACGCGCAACACCGCCTTGCCGCTATCGAACAAGGACAGGCTATCCAACAGCACCGAGGTCGGCGCCGCCGCCGGCGGGCGATAATCGGCAATCAACCGGGCAATACGCTCCCGCCACGGCTGCGCACGGTAAAACCCGAAACCCAAGCGCAAGGGCACGCCAAGATCGGCATGGCTCTGCAATTCGCGCGCATCCCGCTCCAGCACCCGCAAGGCCTGACGGCGCTCCGCGTCCCGCTCCGCCGGCAGCGAGCGATAGTGCGCGACATTGGCGGACAAACGCTCCAACAGCGCTCGGTTGGACCAGGCCGAGGCGGCAAACGCAGCCAATGCCGTCAGGCAGGCCAAAAGCCAAAGACTCAACGCCAACCTCCAAGCTGCAGGCAGGCACCCACCCGGCTCCAAACCAAACAACCAGCTTCTGGACACCCCTTCCCGTTCGCTCTTGCCTATGTTCAGCGAGCGCACCGTCAAACCACTCAAGGCCTGCCGGCAACGGCCCCATGGCGACAAAGCCGCATCCTTTCCCTGCGTCGGCAGCAAGGCGATTCCCTGCAAGCCGGTCGCCGGAGCCGGCGTAGCCCCCTGCAACAAAGCGGGCAATACCTGAGCGCCTAGCCAGCCTCCCACCGCGCCGGCGCGCAAGCGCAAATCGAAGCGCGCTCGCGCATCCTCGTCGCCCAAAACCGGCGGTTGCAGCTCCATCCGGCTGCGCCAATCGTCCAACCACTCTCGCCACTGCCGCAGGCTGGCGCACGGAGAACCTTGCAACACCACGCCCAAAGTCCCTCCGACACCAGAGCAGCGCGCCGGCGCGGGAAATCCCACCAATAAATAAACCGGCAACCGACAAGCCAGACGGCGCTCCACATCGGCAATCGCCTGCCGCCACGCCTGCAAGCGCCCCAGCCAGGCCGGCTCGCCGCACTCGGCCGCCGCCTCCAAACGCAAGGCCAGGGCATCGGGCGGAGAGCCCCGCCGCCAAGCCACCAGCTCCGCCACCGCGCGCTCCAGCAAGGCCGGGGTCGGCACCATCGCCCGCAGCATGCCATCCTCCGCAGCAACATAAGCTCCGCGCGGGCTTTCCAACTCCACTACCGTGGCGCGCCCACCTCGCCACCCCTGCGGCAAAGCCAGCAAACCCGGCAGCAGCAGCTCTCGCGCCGCGCCGTCGCGGCGCCAGCGCCATATCCGCCAGCCGGCCCAGCCCAGCCAGAGCGCCGCAGCCGCCAAGCCCGCGCCCAAGCGAACCATTGCGCCCCACGGCGCCATTTGCGCCAACCACCACGCTAGCGCCGCCAACGACAGTGCCCACAAGCAGAAAAAATGCGCGTGAATACGCATCGCCCGCCCCTTTACGACAGCGCCAAGGCGGCATCGGCAACGCCCAGCCACCAGCTCAACGCGGCATATCCAAGCAGCGCCGCGGCCAGGCCGGCCCCAGCCGCGGCCAACGGCAAAGCCAAGCGCCGGAAACGCCAGGACACCCCGCCGCGCAACATGGCCACCGCGCCATCAAACTCGCCGGCCGACAACGGCGGCGGCGCCGGCAAGCCCGCGCTCAATTGTCCCAGCAAGGCTTGACTGGCCGCATCGTCCTCGCCTCCGCGGAACCCCAAGGCCAAAACCATTGCGTAACACCAGCTCAGCGCCGGTTCCGCGGCAGGCTGAGCCAAATGCGCCCGCATCCGTCCCAGCAACACCTCGCCGGCCTGATAGCTGTTGAAAAAACGCACTTGTAAGGGCTCCCGCGCCCACTCCGCTCGTTTCGCGCCCTCAAGGCGGCGCAACGCCGCCTCGTCCAGCAATGCGCACTGCGCGTAACTGGCCCGCTCAATCAAGGCTTCTCCGGCGCCTGCCTGGCGCAAATCCTCGCGCGTCGCGCTGACCAGACCGGCCGCATGCTCGCGCCAATCCTCCACATGTTCCGGCGCGTCCTTGTCCGCCAACATCGACACCGTCAGCGCGGTATCCCGGAAACTACGAGCCAAAGTCTCTGGCGGAAATAGTTTGCTCATGATTTCAACACCACAAAGAGTTCAAGCACCACGCCCGGCAAAGACGCGGGCACATAACAGGAACACGCCTGCGCCGCCAACATGCGCTGAAAAGCCGGATGACCGGCATCCAAGGCGAAATACAGGTTTTCCATCCGAACCGGCAAAGCGGCCGGCAAGCGCGCCGGCACGCTCAAGGGCACGCCTCCGGACGCGGTGCTGACTACGGTTTCCACATCCTCCGGCGCGCCAATCTTGCACACCGCCGGAAAACGCTCCAGCAACTGCGCCGGCGGCATATCCGCCTTCACCGACAGATAAAAACCACCCTGTTCGCCCAGCCTGGAATCCGCCAACTGGCCATGCCACATCGACAACTCGCCTTTCTCCAAGGACACCAACACCACTTGGGAGGGAATCACCGTGTCCAGACAGCCCCGGATCCAGTCTTCCAACATCAGAAAACCCGGCCTGGCGTCTTCATGCCGGTAAGCGGGAATGTCCGCCAGATCTTGCTGTAGCGAAAACGTGGACAACATGCCGCACAACTGCGCCAACGCGCGATGCAGCGCTTCCGGGTGGCTGACCGGCGTCTGCCGCAGATGCGCCAATACCGGCCAAGCGCTGTTCACGCAATGCAAAAACCAGAACAAGCCGGCATCCGACACTGAAAAATCCACCAGACCGTGTCCACGCTCGCGCCGGCGCTCAGACAACTGACGGCTGCGCGCCAACAACATCTCCTCTATTCGCTCAAGCAAATCCATCAAGCCGGGCACCGTGTCCAAACGCAACGCCGGCGGCCAGAAAGAGGGATCCCGCATCCATTGCCCCTGGCCATTGCGGCTCAAGCGCAGCAAAGGACAGCAGACATAATCCGCCCGCTCCTCAAACTCCAGCAGCAAACGCAAATTACCGCGCTCCACCGCCAGCTCCGCCGGCGGGCCGTCGTACAAATCCTCCACCTCCAGGTATTCGCAACGCTGTCGCCTGGGCCGCTCCGGCGTCTCGCCGTCACGCTCGCAATTGCCGCCCCCCGCCTCCCACAAAGGCAGGCCCAGGAACACCAGCACGCTCTGCGCCTCGACCGGCGCGGCAAAATCCCGCGCCGGCGGCAAACGGTCAGCTTCGACGCAATCGGCCACGGCGCCATCCGGCAGGATCAGGCGCAGCCTTTCCAGCTTCAGCTTGCCCAGACTCAAAGCGGCCTCATCCCATTCCAGCTCCCAGCACCCCCAAAAATAAGGCTGAGCCAAACGCCCAAACGAGGCCGCCAGGTGCGAAAACCACAATGACTGCTGCTGAAAATGTTGAGGGGACAATAAAGCGCCCTCCATCCACATCGGACGAAAAACTCTCATGCGAATAACCTCTGAGGCAAGCTCTTTAAAATACAACTACCACTGGCAGCGCAAACCAGAACATAGGATTAATCCTAAAATAAAACCACGCCAACAAATTCAAATTAGAACAAAATTAAAGTGCAAATAATTAAAGAAAAATACTTAAAAACAAACCTGCCAATTCAATTCATACCCAACAATAAAAACAATAAATGCCATATAAATAAAACAAATTGAATATAGAAAAATAATGCCATTATAGACATCAAACCTCTAAGACTGTCAAATAAAAACCATATTGCGCCAAACCATAAAACTTGGTTAACATTGAAAAATAAATCCACAAAAAGCATACAAAAACATAAGGACAGATATAAAAATACATCAGCCATCTTGACCAAAATAACAAGAGATAAAAACCTTAAAAACGTCGCCAGAAAACCGCGACAGTTCAACAAACGGGGACACTCCGTCCATTTACCCATCAGGAGAAATGGACATGCATAAACCTTGATCGCTGGAGGAAACACCATGGCTGAAAGTTTTCAAAACGAAGTGCCCGCCGCACGGGTCAACATCAAGCTGGATTTGCATACCGGCGGGGCGCAGAAGAAAGTCGAACTCCCGCTGAAACTGCTGGTGGCGGGGGACTACAGCCATGGCCAGGAACAGCGGCCGCTGGCGGAACGGGAAAAGGTGTCGATCGACAAAAACAACTTCGACGCGGTGCTGGCCGAACTCAACCCCAAAACCAAGCTGGTGGTGGAAAATACCCTGGCCGGCGACGGCTCCGAAATGGCGGTGGATCTGGACTTCAAAGCCCTGCGGGATTTCCACCCGGAACAGGTGGCGGCGCGGATTCCGGAGCTGCGCGCGCTGCTGGCGATGCGCAACCTGCTTCGCGACCTCAAAGCCAATCTGTTGGACAACGCGTCCTTCCGGCGCGAGCTGGAAAAAATTCTGCGCGACGACTCGCTGTCCGCCAACCTGCGCAGCGAACTGGAACGCATCATCCCGCTCGGCCAAGCCGCCCACTAAACCAGGAGCCCACTCATGTCGACCAAAAAGCAACAGCAGCCAGAGGACACCATCGTGCTGGAATCCCCGGCCAGCGTTTACGAGTCGCTATGCGCCAAGATCAACCTGGCGCCCGTGGCCAGCACCCAGCCCATCGAGGCTTATCAGACCGCAGAAGTGATGTCAGACGCGCCGCTGGACGAACGCATCGCGGTGGCAGTGAACGTATTCCTGAAAATGATCCAGGAGTCCTCGCAAAAAGTGGACCGTTTGGACAAAAGCCTGCTGGACTTCCACATTGCCCGCATCGACGCGCAAATCAGCCGTCAGCTGGACGCGGTGATGCACAACCCTGCCTTCCAGCAAATCGAGTCCGCCTGGCGCGGGCTGCGCTTTCTGGTGGACCGCACCGACTTCCGCAAGAACGTCAAGATCGAGGTGTTGGACGTCAGCAAGGAAGACCTGCGCAACGACTTTGACGACGCGCCGGAAGTGATACAGAGCGGCCTGTACCAGCACACCTACATTCAGGAATACGACACCCCCGGCGGCGAACCCATAGGCGCCATCATTTCCAACTACGAGTTCGACCGCAGCCCGCAGGACATCGCGCTGCTGCGCGACATCTCCAAGGTGGCCGCCGCCGCTCACATGCCCTTCATCGGCGCAGTGGGGCCGGCCTTCTTCGGCAAGGAGAACATGGACGAAGTCGCCGCCATCCAGGACGTGGCCAACTACTTCGACCGCTCGGAATACATCAAATGGCGCAGCTTCCGCGATAGCGACGACGCCCGCTACATCGGTCTGGCCTTGCCGCGCTTCCTGGCTCGCCTCCCCTACGGCCCCGACACCGTGCCGGTGCGCAGCTTCAACTACGCCGAAAACGTCAAGGGTCCGGACCACCAGCGCTACCTATGGACCAACGCCGGCTTCGCCTTTGCCGCCAATATGGTGCGCAGCTTCATCGGCAACGGCTGGTGCGTGCAAGTGCGCGGCCCACAGGCCGGCGGCCTGGTGGAAGACCTGCCCATCCACTTGTACGACCTGGGCATAGGCAATCAGGTGAAAATCCCCACCGAAGTGCTGATCCCGGAAACCCGCGAATTCGAATTCGCCAACCTGGGCTTCATTCCGCTGTCCTTCTACAAAAACCGCGACTACGCCTGCTTCTTCTCCGCCAACTCGGCGCAAAAGCCGGCCCTGTACGACACCAAGCAAGCCAGCGCCAACAGCCGCATCAACGCGCGGCTGCCGTACATTTTCCTGCTGTCGCGGCTGGCGCACTACCTGAAGCTGATCCAGCGCGAGAACATCGGCGCCACCAAGGACCGCCGGCTGTTGGAACTGGAACTCAACACCTGGATCAAGCTGTTGGTCACCGAAATGACCGACCCCAGCGACGAGCTGCAGGCCTCGCATCCGCTGCGCGACGCCCAGGTCATCGTTGAAGACATCGACGACAACCCCGGTTTCTTCAAGGTCAAACTGTTCATCGTGCCCCACTTCCAGGTGGAGGGCCTGGACATCAACCTGTCGCTGGTCTCGCAAATGCCCAAGGCCAAAAACTAAGCGCCCGTCCCCTCGGGTCGTTTCCACGGCTCGAGGGCAGGCCCCATCGGGAGAGCCGCCATGCCGCCACAACAACACTATCACCTGAAAATCGCCGAACTCCCGGCCGAACTGCTGTCGGTTGAATCCTTCACTCTGGACGAAACCCTCGGCCGCCCCTTCGCCGCCGACATCCGCTTCACCTCCGCCCAACAAGACATCGACCTCGTCTCCCTGCTGGACCGATTCGCGCTGTTCTCCATCCACGGCCCCCAC
>NZ_JAAOMA010000052.1:0-32022 GCF_011602385.1 Chromobacterium fluminis
CTTACACCTATCGGTTATTCGTTTTGTTAAAGAGCGGTGCAGATCGCTGCGCTTCGTTTCCGCCGCTGCGTTGTCTGCTGAGGAGGCGAACTATACGTCACGCCCCCTAACCCGTCAACACCTTTTGCGACAAAAACCGCCATTTCCGTAAACAAAATCTACAAACCTTTGATTTGTAAAGAACCGGGCATTATTAGGCAGGAGCGATTTCTTCCGTACCCCCTGCCTAACCTTGCTCCAAGGGGGCGAACTAAATGCGAAAAAGCCCCGTAAACCGGGGCTTTTACTGAAATGGGCGCCGGCTTTCAGGTAGGCGCCCACGCCAAGATGGCTCAAAAGCCTTGTTCAGCTGCGGTAGTCCGCATTGATTTTCACATAATCATAAGAGAAGTCGCAGGTCCAGACCGTAGCCCCCGCCGCGCCGCGCCCCAAGTTCACCCGCACAAGGATTTCCGGCTGGGCCATCACGCGCTGGCCGTCTTCTTCTTTATATAGAGGATTGCGTCCGCCGTTGACGGCGACCAGCACATCGTCCAGATACAGTTCCAGCCGATCGACATCCAGATCCTGCACCCCAGCGTAGCCGATGGCGCACAGTAGGCGCCCTAGATTGGGATCGGAGGCGAAGAAAGCGGTTTTCACTAGCGGGGAGCGCGCGATGGCGTAAGCGACGTCCTTGCATTCTTCGAACGAGCGACCGCCCTCGACCTTGACGGTGATGAACTTGGTGGCGCCCTCTCCGTCGCGGACGATGGCCTGGGCCAACGCCGTGGCGACTTGAACCAGTTCCGCCTTTAACGCTTGGTAGGCTGCCTGCTGCGGAGAATCGATCAACGGACCGCCGCTCTGACCGGTGGAGATCAGGATGAAGCTGTCGTTGGTGGAGGTGTCGCCGTCCACTGAGATGCAGTTAAAGGAAACATCGGCCACTTCCTTCACCAATTGACGCAGCACCGGACGGGTTACCGCGGCGTCGGTGGCGATGAAGCCCAGCATGGTGGCCATATTGGGATGGATCATGCCAGCGCCTTTGGAGATGCCGGTGATGTTGACCGGGTGGCCCTCCAGCGTCAGGCGGGCGCTGACCGCTTTGGGCGCGGTGTCCGTTGTCATGATGGCGCGGGCGGCGTCGGCCCAGTCCGCGCCTTGTCGGCCCGGCAGCGCCACGGCGATCTTGTCTACCGGCAACGGCTCCAGAATCACGCCGGTGGAGAAGGGCAGAATCTGTTCAGGTTGGCAGCCCAGCTCATCGGCCAGCGTCCGGCAGACTTGCAGCGCGTCGCTACGGCCTTGTTCGCCGGTGCCGGCGTTGGCGTTGCCGGTGTTGACGACCAGCGCGCGGATTTGCACGCCGGCGTCCAGATGCTTTTTACAGATTTGCACCGGCGCGGCGCAAAAGCGGTTTTGGGTGAACACGCCGGCAACGGTGTTGCCCTTGTCCAGACGGATGACCAGCACGTCGTTGCGGTCGGCTTTCTTGATGCCGGCGGCGGCGACGCTCAGTTCCACGCCGGGAATGGGGAAGAGATGTTCGCCGCTGACGGGCTTGAGGTTTACTGCCATCTATCGCTCCAGATCAATCAATATTATTCGCATCGATTGTAGCGGATTTGTTCCGCCGGACTGGAAACTAAAACGGCTGGAGAGTCAGCCCGCCTCGGCCGCTGCCGCGCTCAATAATTCGAGCAGCGCCTCGCCGTAGCGCGCCAGCTTGAGTTCCCCCAAGCCATAGACCTTGGCCAGGCCGGCACGGGAAGTCGGATGCTTTTCCACCAGGTCTCGCAAGGTACGGTCGGAGAACACTGCGTAGGCCGGCACATTGTGTTCGTCCGCCATTTGTCGGCGCCAGCCGCGCAGCGCCTGCCACAGCCGCTCTTCGCGTTCGGTGCGCAGCCAACGGTCGGCGCTGGCTGTGCTGCGCGACGCTTTGTCGTCGGCCACCGGCCGCAGATAGACTTTTTCCTGGCCTTTGAGCACGCCGCGGCATTCATCGCTCAACACCAGCGATTGGCCGCGAGCGATGTCGACATGCAGCAGCTTGCGCGCCACCAGTTGGCGAACGATGGAGCGCCAGACGCGTTGGTTGTAATCGCGGCCGATGCCGAAGGTGGACAGCTTATCGTGGCCGTAATGGCCAACGCTTTGATTGGCGCGGCCCAGCAGCACGTCGATCACGTGGCCGGCGGAGAAGCGCTGCTCCACCCGGTAAATGCAGGACAGCAGCTTTTGCACCGCGACGGTGGCGTCGAAGGTGATGGGCGGATGCAGACAGTTGTCGCAATGGCCGCAAGGGCGACTCTGTTCGCCGAAATGCGCCAGGATGTGCTGGCGGCGGCAGGACGCGGCTTCGCAGAAGGCCAGCATGGCGTCAAGCTTGCCTAATTCCACCTGCTTTTGCAGTTCGGCCATTTCCCCGCCCTCTATCATTTGCCGCAGTTGCACCACGTCGTTGAGTCCGTAGCACAGCCAACTGGCGGCGGGCAGGCCGTCGCGGCCGGCGCGACCAGATTCCTGATAGAAGTTCTCCGGGCTCTTGGGCATGTCGATATGGGCGACGAAGCGCACGTCCGGCTTGTCTATGCCCATGCCGAAGGCGACGGTGGCCACCATGACCACGCCTTCGTCGCGCAGGAATTCGCGCTGATTCGTCTCGCGCTGCTGATGGCTGAGACCGGCGTGGTAGGGCAGCGCGTGAATGCCGTTGTCGCACAACCATTGCGCGGTGTCTTCCACGCGCTTGCGCGACAGGCAGTAGACGATGCCGGCGCTGCCCGGGTATTCGTTGCGGATGAAGTCGAGCAGCTGCTTCTTGGCGTTGTGCTTTTCCACCACTTGGTAGAACAGATTGGGCCGGTCGAAGCTGGATAGAAAGACGCGCGCGTCCTGCAGCTTCAAATAATCAATGATGTCGGCGCGGGTTTGTTCGTCGGCGGTGGCGGTCAGGGCGATGCGCGGCACTTGCGGGAAACGTTCGGCGAGGAAACCCAATTGCTGGTATTCCGGACGGAAGTCATGGCCCCAGTGGCTGACGCAATGCGCTTCATCGATGGCGAACAGGCTGATGTTCAGCTGCGATACGAACTCTTGGAAACGCGGCGTCAGCAAGCGTTCCGGCGCCACGTACAAGAGGTCCAGCGATCCGGCGCGCGCCTGGCGCGCAATGTCGCGCGCTTCGTCCAGCGGGGTGGCGGAATTGAGACAGGCGGCGGCCACGCCCTGTTCCACCAGGGTAGCCACTTGGTCCTGCATCAGCGCGATCAGCGGCGACACCACGATGGCGACGCCCGGACGCATCAGCGCGGGGATCTGGAAACAGAGGCTTTTGCCGCCGCCGGTGGGCATCAGCACCAGCGCGTGGCCGCCCTGGGCGACGTGATCGACAATCTCCCCTTGCTGCCCGCGGAATTCGGGATAGCCGAAGATATTATTGAGTAGGGAGAGCGCGTCCTGCATAAGCCGTCTTCTTGCGAGAAGGGGACTATTGTACGGCAAGTGGCCGGCAGCGTCCCGTCTCGGGCGCAATGGGCAAAAAAAGGGCCGCTGGAGTGCAGCGGCCATAAAGTTGGATGGAGACAATGTGAAACGAAGAGGAAAAATGCTCTCGCACTACCATGGACCTGTGGGACACTCGCGAAGTTCCGTTTTTTACATTTATTTTTGGCGTTCTTTTGTAAAAAAATACTTACATGGCATTGAGGATTTTTTGCGGCGCAATGCTGTCGAAGGCTTCCAACCGACAGCCTCCGTCCGGCGCCGCCCAAACCGCTCCGCGCGCCAGGCTTGGAGCCTTTCTTCCGCTGTGCGACACTGACCGACGATTTCGTGGAGGCATCAATGCGTAATATTTGGCCCGTCCTGTTGGCGGCCGCAGTGATCAGCGGCTGCGCCAGCGCCCCCAGCAAAGCACCCAGCCCGTCGACCGTCGGCAAGCCTGTTCAATCCGGCGCCAGCCCGGCCAACGCCGATTGGCAAAATCTGGGGGTTTCCCCCAACGGCAACATTCTGAACGAGCTGGACAAGTTGTCGGTCCGCAAACAGGGCCAGGTGGTCAGTTTCCGAGACCGCAAGACCATCTTCAATCTGAAGAAAGAAAACTTCCTGTCCACGCCGCGCCACAAGGTGTCGATCAATACTTGGCAGATAGACTGCTCGCAACGCACTTTCCGCCTGCTGGACATGGTGTTGTTCGATGAGAACGGCCGCCAGATCGCCAGCTTCACCTATAATGACGCTCAGATAAAACCTATGCCGGTGGTGCAGAATTCGGCCAGCTATCAACAAATGTTGCTGGTATGCAAGGGCGACCCGGGGTTCTAAACCCGCTTCGCCCTGTCCGCTCGCGGCCCGGCCCCGCGGCGCGCCAAACGCGAGCGGACGTCTTCTGCGTAGCGGCCCCGCCGCCCAACCGGCCCCATGCCTGGAGCACCCATGCAAGCGATCCGACGAGTGGTCTTCAATCAAAAAGGGGGGGTGGGCAAATCCACCATTACCGTCAACCTGGCCGCCGTCGCCGCCAAGCAGGGCAAACGGGTGCTGTTGGTGGACCTGGACCCGCAAGGCAACGCCAGCCATTACCTGATGGGATCCGCCGCTAGGGACGAAGCGCCGTCGCTGGCCGGCCTGTTCGAGCAAATGCTGAGCATCTCCATGTTCAGCAAGGAGCCGTCTGACTTCGTCCGCGCCACGCCGCTGCCCGGGCTCAGCCTACTGGCCTCGCACCCGGACCTTGCCGAACTGATGGGCAAGCTGGAAGCGCGCTACAAAATGTTCAAGCTCAAGGAGGCGCTGGACAGTTTGAGCGGCCAGTTCGACGAAATCTGGATCGACACTCCGCCGGCTTTGAACTTCTTCACCCGCTCGGCCTTGATCGCCGCGGACCGCTGCCTGATTCCCTTCGACTGCGATGCCTTTTCCCGCCAGGCCCTCTATAACCTGAGAGTGAACACCGAGGAAATTCGCGCCGATCACAATCCCGAGCTGTTCATTGAAGGCATCGTGGTCAACCAGTTCCAGGCGCGGGCCAGTTTGCCGGTGCGCCTGGTGGAGGAGCTCAAGCAAGAAGGCCTGCCGGTGTTGTCCTCTCCGCTGTCTTCATCCGTGAAAATCCGGGAGTCACACGATGCGGCGCTTCCCATGGTGTACCTGGACCCGCGCCACAAACTGTCTCGCGAGTTCGAAGCGCTTTACCAGGAGCTGGCGCGGGATGGACGGCCGGCCTAGCGTCCCTCTCCCGCCGTCCGCCGGCTCGCGCGGAGGCGGCTCCCCTTGAATCGCCTGAGCTCGCTGCTGGTCAGCGGCCTGCTGAGCGTCGGCCTGCTGTCCGCCGAATACTGGCTGATGATCAACGATGAACGCGCCGAGCTCATCGATCGCCAGCATTACTGGGGCGAATTGAGCGCCGAGTTGCTGCGGGTGCGGATGCAGGCGATGCTGGATCACTCCGCCGTGCTGGCGCAGAGCCTGGCCAACAGCCCTCAGCCGCGTTCGCTGGCCGTGCTCGCGCGCAGCACCATACGCGACGATACGCCGTTCGGCGGTCTGGGCATCATCGAATACGTGCGCCCGGAACAGCGCGAGGCGTTCGAGAGCCGCATCGCCAACAGCATACGCGTATTGCAGGACCGCCATCTGGCGCCCAGCCCGCGCCGCCCGCTGTACTATCCGGTGTCCGGCTACCTGCCGGACGACAGCAACGCCTTGCCGCAAGGTCTGGACCTGGGGGGCGTAGGCAACGCCCGCCGCAAGATGGACCTGGCGCGCCACAGCACCCAGCCGGTGCTGATGCCGACCACGCTGCCCGGCAGCAACGGCAGCCGTCTGGACATCGTCGTGCGGCTGAACGACGACAACACCCTGCTGCTGCTGAATCTGCGCAAGGACAAACTGATCCAGGACAGCCAGCGCGAACCCGGCACCGCCAGCCCGCTGCGCCATGTCCGCATCGTCGCCTGGACCCAGGAGCAACCCGACGCGCCGCTGCTGGACTCCCAGCCCACCCGGCCGCTGCCGTCCACGCCGCCTTTGTACACCATTCGCCACAATCTGGGCGGCAACGAGATCTTGTTCGGCGCCTATCCGCAAGGCGTGGCCAATCCCGGCATGCGGCTGACCCACTGGGCGATCCTGGCCACCACGGCCGGTTTTTTGCTGGCGATGTTCTGGTTCCAGCAACAGCAGGCCCAATCCCGGCGCCGGATGCAGGATCAGCTCAAGCGCAGCCAGCAGCAATTGGAAATGAACACGCGCACGCTGCGCGAGCAGATCAACGACAGAGTGATGTCCGAGCAGGCGCTGGCGCAGAGCGAGGCGCGCCAGCGCGCCATTCTGCAAGCCAGTTCCGACGCCATCATCCTGATCGACCACCAGGGCTTGGTCTTGCAGATCAACCCGGCGGCGGTGCGGCTGATCGGCCAATCGGCGGACATGGTGCGGCAACTGCCGATAGGCAAGCTGCTGGACGAGCTGTACGACCGCAATCCGGCGCGCAGCTTCGAACACATCGCCCAGGAGCACGAGGGCCGGCCGTTCGAGGCCAGCTTGCGCCGCAGCGACGAGCATATGCTGCCGGTGGAGCTATCGCTCAGCCGGGTCACCTTGCCGGACGACTGGTTCTACGTGGTGGTGTGCCGCGACATCTCCATCCGCAAGGAGCAGGAAGCGGCGCTGATCGAACTGAAAAACAGCCTGGCCGAGCAGGTGGAAGTGCAAAGCCGCCAGTTGTCCGCGCTGCTGGACGCCAGCCCGATGGCGATGGCCTACATCGTGGACCGCAATCTGCTCCAGGTGAACCGCGCCTTTCTCGATCTGTTCGAGCAGCGCGAGGAAGTCATCCTCGGCCACAGCACCCTGCCCTTCTTTGAATCGCCTGAGCAATGGGAGCGCACCGGCAAGGCGCTGTACAGCCTGCTCAACGACGGCAAGGTGGTGCAGACCGAGCAAAGGCTGCGCACCGGCACCGGCAAGCTGTTCTGGTGCCGGCTGTACGGCAAGGCCATCAACCCATCGGTGCCTAAGCTTGGCACCATCTGGCTGTACCAGGACTTTTCCGCTCAGCGCGCGCTGGAGGAAACCCTGCGCCACGCCAAAGTGCTGGCCGAGGAAAACAGCCGCGCCAAAACCGAATTCCTGGCCAATATGTCCCATGAGCTGCGCACGCCGCTGCACGCCATCCTAGGCTTTACCGAGATGGGTCAGGCCCGCTCTCGCGGGCAGAACGACGACAAGATGGCGCAATACTTCAGCCGCATCCAGAGCAGCGGCAACCGGCTGCTGACGCTGCTCAACGATTTGCTCGACCTGGCCAAGATGGAAGTGGGCCGCATGGAGTACACCATAAGCCGCAACAATCTGTGCCAATGCCTGCGCGATATCTGCGACGAAATGACGCCGCTGGCCGCGCTCAACGAAATCCGCATTGATCTGAACTGCTCGTCGGAACAGCTGAGCGCCGACATCGATCCCTTCCGCATCGGCCAAGTGATGCGCAACCTGTTGTCCAACGCCATCAAGTTCAGCCCCCACGGCGGTGAAATCGGCGTCAACGCCTGTTTGCGCCAGGACGCCGACGGCGAGAACATCCTCGTCACCGTGGAGGACGCCGGCCCCGGCGTGCCGGAATCCGAGCTGGAAAGCATTTTCGACAAATTCATCCAGAGCAGCAGCACCAAGACCGGCGCCGGCGGCACCGGCCTGGGGCTCGCCATTTGCCGCGAAATCATCACTGCCCACCATGGGCGCATCTTCGCCAGCAATTTGCCGACACACGGCGCGCTGTTCACCTTCATCATTCCGCGCACCCGGCCGGCCGGCGCCACGGAGGACACCAACCATGCCCCACAAACTACTACTCGTTGACGACGAACCCTTCAATCTGGAGCTGATGGCCGAGCTGCTGCAGGACGCCGGCCACGAAGTGGTCCAGGCGGAGGACGGCGAAACCGCGCTGGCCATCTTGCAACGCGAAGGCGAAACCTTCTCCACCGTTTTGCTGGACAAGATGATGCCCGGCATCAGCGGTTTCGACGTGCTCAAACGGATCAAAAGCGAACCGCGGCTTGAGTTTTTGCCGGTCATCATGCAAACCGCCATGGGCGCGGCCTCCAGCGTGCAGGAAGGGCTGGCCGCCGGCGCCTTCTACTACCTGACCAAACCGTTTTCCCGCGACATGCTGCTCGCCATTGTCGAAGCGGCGATAGGCCACTGGGACCGCTACGCCCATTTCCGGGAGCTGGCCAATCTGCACGTCGACGCCTTGCGTCATCTGAACAAAGCCACCTTCACCTGCCGCAGCCACAAGGAAGCCCAAACCGTCACCGCCCTGTTGGCCAAAACCTGCGCCCATCCGGAGCGAGTGGCCACCGGTCTGTTCGAACTACTGGTCAACGCCATCGAGCACGGCAACCTGGACATCAGCTTCGACGAAAAAAGCCACTACATGGCCGAAGGGCAATGGGAGGCCGAGCTGGCTCGCCGCATGCAGGATCCGGTGCTGGGACTGCGCCAGGTCTGCGTGGATTTCAGCCGCGAACCGGAGCAGATGCGTTTCACTATCAGCGATATGGGCGCGGGCTTCGATTGGGAGCGTTACCAGAACGCCGAGCCCGCCTCGCTGATGTCCAGCCACGGTCGCGGCATCCTGATCGCGCGCAAGCTGTCCTTCGACGGCCTGCACTACCAGGGGCGGGGCAATATCGTGGTAGCCCACGTCAATAGCGGGGACTGAGAGTCCGTGCAATGCCTGCCGCGGCGTCCCTCCATGAGTCCGCCAGGCGCCAGGCTCAAGGCGGCTCGCCGCAATCGCCGCGCTCGCGCCAATAACGGCGTTGGCTGTCGCGCAGGCAGCTCCACTCCACCCCGTCGCCGAACGCCAAGGTCAGCGCGCCGTCCAGATCGGTGCGCAGCACGGCGACGCCGGCCTCCTCCACCCGCCTCAGCACGGACGGATGCGGATGGCGGTAACGGTTCAGATAACCGGCGCTGATCAAAATCACTGCCGGCCGCGCCGCCGCCAACCAGGCGGCACCTGTGGAGGTGCGGCTGCCATGATGGCCGGCGGCCAACACCGTGCTGCGCAGGCGCATGCCAGGCTGATCGGCCAGCATGCGTTCCACCGCCTCCGGCGCATCGCCGCTGAGCAAAAGCGCGTACCGCATGCTGGCCACTCGCAAAATACAGCTCCGCGCGTTCTCGTCATTGGTCGGAGCCGCGTCCGGCGGGCCCAGCACATCGAAACGCACCCCGTCCCATGCCCAGCTTTGTCCGGGACGGCAGCCCTCGCCGCTCAATCCCTGCCCCGGCAAGGACTCCGGCTGGCCGGCCAGCACCCGCCCCACCGGCAAAGCCGTAGCCAGCTCGGCGGCGGCGCCGTCGTGATCGCTATGGTGGTGCGACAGCACCAAGCCATCCAGTTTCTTCACGCCCAAGCCGCGCAACTGCGGCAACAAGATTCTCTCCGCCCCGCCAAGGCCGGTATCGAACAACAAGGAACGGTTCCGGGTTTGCACCAGCACCGCCAGACCCTGGCCCACATCCAGCATGGTGGCGCGGAATTCGCCCTGTGCCGGCGGCGGGGGCTGGTAAGCCAACATCGGCAGCAACATCAAAGCCGCCAGCCCTCGTCCCGGCACGCCTCGCGGGGCGATCAGCCACGCCGACCCCAGCAAGGCCAGCAAGAACAGCGGCAGAGGCGTTCCGGCCAAAGACAAGGCCGGCGCTTGCGCGAACCACTCCACCCCCCAATAAAAGCCGCGCACCAGCCAAGCGGCCAAATGCAGCGGCCACTCCAGCGGCAACAAGGCGGCGGCCAAAGCCAGCGGCGTCAGCAACAACGACACATAGGGGATGCCCAACGCGTTGGCCAGCGGCGACACCAGCGGAATGCCGCCGAACCACCAAGCTAGCGGCGCCAGCGTGCATACGCCCGCCGCCCACTGTCCCGCCAACGCCGCCCGCCATTTGCCCGGCGCGCGGCGTCTGGCGATGGAACTGGCCATCAAGGCGGCCACCAGGCCGAAGGACAGCCAGACGCCAGGCGCCAGCACACAGAAAGGATCGATCAGCAAGACCACCGCCAAGGCCAGCCACCAGATGCGAAACGGCGACAAGCCGCGCCGCAGGCACAGGGAGGCCAGCCCGACGCCCAGCATGAACAGCGTGCGCTGGGTCGGCACCGAAAAACCGGCCAGCAAGGCATAGGCCGCCGCCGTCAGAAAAGCTCCGCCGGCAATCAGCAAGCGCGGCGGAAAGCCCAAGACCGGCAGTCTTCGCGACAGCCAGGCCAACGCCGCCGCCGCCAAACCCGCCAACATGGTGATGTGCAGGCCGGAGATCGAAACCAGATGCGTCAGCCCGGTGGCGGCGAACAAGCCCCAATCCTCTCGCGCCACGCGTTGTTGCGCGCCCACCGTCAACGCGGCGATCAAGGCCGCTTCGCGCGATTCGCCCAACACCCGCTCTATGCGCGCCACCAAGGCGGCGCGCGCGCGATCCACCCAGGCCAGCGGCGCGCGGCTGTCCTCCAGCCGGCGCTCGCCCGGTCTCAACGAACCGCTGGCCAACACGCCTTCCGACCACTGCCATTGTTCCACGTCGAAACCGAATGGATTGGCCGTGCCGCGGCTGCGCTTGAAGCGCGCCTCCGCCCGCCAGCGGCTGCCCGTCGGCCAATCCCGTTGAAGAAAATCCGTCAGCCGCACGGTTTGCGGCAAGTTGACGCCCGGCGTCAGCGTGCGCTCCACCTCCATGATCAGCCGCGTCCCATACTCGCCGGCCTGCGGCAGGCCACGCACTTCGCCTATGAAGACGATGGAACGCTGCTGCCAGTCGGGCGGCAGTTGCTGCGCCATACGGTAGTCGGCGCGCCAGGCGGCGTAGCCCAGCCCCAGCAGAAAGGCGGGAATCAGGGTGGCCCAAGGCCGTGCCCGCGACGGCAGACAGGCCGCCAGCGCCGCGGCGCCCACCGCCAGGCCCAAGCACCCCGTCGCGGTGGGCAAGGCCGGCAAGGCAGCGCAAATGGCGATGCCGCATAGCAGTGCGATCAAGACAGGCATGCCGGCATCTTAGACAGCGATGCCGCGCCATCGCAATCTATTAAACACATTCACTAAACTACCGGCCACTCATCATGCTATATGTATTTTTCGCGCGCAAAAATCGCACTCATAGCAGATAAATATCAAAAAAATAACAAGTACAAATGCGTATTGCATTAGCAGGCCGCTGGGCTACACCTAGGACAAGCGCTTTCAAAAACGCCCGGTCGCCGCGACGCCCCGCTTGGCCCCGAGCAGTCTGAAGCGCGGCAGCCGGCCTCACTTTAAACACCGTTTTCCCATCTGGCAGCTGCCAGGCGGATCACTCTCAGGAGGAACACATGGACGCATACATGGGGACCATTACGGTCTACGGCTTCAATTACGCGCCGCAGGACTGGGCGCTGTGCCAGGGCCAGACCTATCAGGTATCGCAGTACGAAGCCTTGTACTCGCTGCTGGGCACGCTCTATGGCGGCACCGCGTCGCAAAACTTCAAGTTGCCCAATCTGACCGGCCGCATGGCCATTGGCACCGGTCCCGCCCAACCCGCCTATAATCTGCCTGCCTACAACCCCGGTCAGTTCGGCGGCACCCAAAACGTGGCGCTCAGCGTGGCCAACTTGCCGGCTCACTCCCATACCGCCACCTCCATGGCGGTGACCTTCCACGCCGCTGGCACGCCGACGCCTGCCACCCCGGCCAGCGCGCCCAGCGCCAGCAATCCCTACTTGGGCGCTTCCGGCGCCGGCACCGGCTTGGCCACCATCTGGTCCACGGCGCTGAACAATCCGGTGTCGGTGCAAGGCTTGTCCGCCACCGGCAATACCGACCTGACCGGCGGCAACGCTCCGGTCAGTGTGCTCAACCCCTTCCTGGCTCTGAATTTCTGTATCGCCATCAACGGTCTGTATCCGGTTCGTCCATAATCACAATATGCGGCCCTCGCCGCTTCCGGCCGCCTCTCCGCCGCAGGGGCGGCGGCCTTTGCCTTCAGGGGACTTCGCCATGCTCGCCACCGTCCAAGCCGAAGATTTCATGCATCTGCTCGGCAAGCACTGCATCTTCCGCAACCCGCAACATCCCGATATTTCGCTGCAAGTGCAGGCCGTCAAGTTGCGGCCGCAGGCTCAATCGCCGCACCAGACCGCGCGGCGCACTCCTTTTGTGGTGGAGCTGGCCGCCGAAGGCGCCACCAATCTGGAAGACGCGGTGGGCCAGCTGGAGCTGCCCGCCACCGAGCACAGCGACGCCATCCGCCTGGATTTGGTGTGGATAGGCCGGGTGATTCCCGCCGGACGCGACCCGGCGCTGGCCTACTTCCAGCTGCCTTTCAACTGAGCGCCTGTTCAAGCCCCCCCTCGGGAGATCAAGATCGCAAACAGGTTCGTAAGAGCCTGTTCAAAGTCTCGCGAGCAAAAGCGAGACAAGGCGAAAACGAGCGAAAAAGCGGAATGTACAGGTGGTACATGAGCATTTTGAGCTCGTACTCACCGTGCAACGCTTCACGACGCGCAGCAGATCGTAAACAGGTTCTAAGCCGGCCCGCCGGGAGTGACCACTCCCGTCAGACCGCCAACGCTACACCCCGACCCGAGCCTCGCCCTGCGGCGAGTGGCGCTCGGGTCGCCATACCAGCTTGTCCGCCATGTCGCCGGCTTCTTCCAGTACAAAACCCAATTGGTGATAGAGCCGGCGCGCTTGCACATTGCTGTGCCACACCACCACCGCCAACGGCGCGCGCACTTGCCAGGCCGCCTGCTGCAAGCCCATCAGCACCTCCTTGCCGTAACCCAGGCCGCGCGCTTCCGGCACCATGGCCAGGAAGATGATGCGCACTTCGTTATGGCCGAAATCCACCATCACCACGCCGACGCTGGCTCCGGTTTTTTCAATGACGAAGTGCATCGCATCCGGATAGTTGTCGCCGGCGCCGCGTTGCAGCACCTGGTATTGCTGTTCCTGCACAGTGCGGATCAGTTCCTCCTCTCCGTCTATCAGCTGCAAATCCGGACGGGCGCTGCGGTAGAGGCCGGCAATGAAGGCCTCGTCGAGATGTCGCGCCGGGCGCAAATGCAGGCCTTCGGCCAGCGAGGAAGTGTTCAAGAATGAGGACATGATGAACGGCTCCTTTCCAAAACCTGTTGCGGGACGCGCCGACGGCGCGCCCGTTTCGTTCTACGCGCCAACGCGCGCAAGGTCTTGCAAATCAGGCGAAACCCGCCCTTACAACCCCGCCTCCCGGCGGAACACCGCCAGCAACTGACGCAACCCGCGCTCCAGCAAGCTGTAACGCTCGCCTTGCAGCCTCGCTACGCCGGCCAGTTCCCGCAGCGGCGCGCCGCTGCGGTCGCAGCGCTCCAGCCGTACGCGGAAGGTGGCCGCCAGCGGCACCAGGCCGCGGTCCCGTTGCTCGGTGGGAACCGGCCCGCCATAGGTGGAGGCTAGCAAGGGCTGGTCCAGCAATGGCAGATTCAGCCTGTCGATCTGGCCCAGCCTGCATTCCACGCTCCAAAACTCTCCACCGTCGGCGACGAAGCGGGCGACATGCCCCGGCTTGAGTCCGTTCAGCGCCGCCTCCTCGACAAAGGCCTCACCCTTGACCCCGTCGGGCCCCACCACGTCCAGCAGATGTTCGCCCTCGGCCAGCGCGGTGCCGGCGCGCAGCGCATCGCTGACGTCCACGACTCGACCGGCGAAAGGCGCCGCCAGAGTAAGCCTGGCCATCTGCTGGCGCAAAGCGGTCACTTGCTCCTGCGCCACCTGCCATTGCTTGCGCAAGGCGGGACCACGCTGTTGCAGCTCCAGGTCGAACGGTTGCTGCGCGGTCTGCCAGGCCAGATCTCGCTCACGGGCGCCGGCCAGCGCCAGTTGCGCCTCCAGCATCGGCGAGCTAAGTCTGGCCATGATCTGCCCCGTCTTGACCAGTTGACCGTCGCGCACCAAAACTTCGGCCACTTCGCCTGCCGCCGGCGCGTACAGCCCCTGCGACTGCAAGGCGCCCAGCACGGCCGGGCTGGCCACCTCGCGCTGCCACGGCAGAATCAACGCCAGCGTCAGGACCAGCAAGGCCGCGGCGCTGCGGCGGGTTGCGCGGCCCCAGCGCAGATCGGCTCGGCGCTGCCACCACACCATCAGTTCGCCCACCACCGGGCGGGCGATGAACCATCCCAGCTCCACCGCCAGCAACAGCATGCCCAAGGCCTTGAAGAACAAGTGGTAGACCAGGAAGGCGATGGAAAGAAACAACACCAGCCGGTACAGCCAGGTGGCCCAAGCGAACAGGATCAGCCCGCGTCGGCGCGCGGCCGGGAAGTGCTCCGGCACCGGGTCGTCCAGACCCAACAAGGTTTTGCGCAGTTGCCAGCGCGCCAGCGCGAAAGCGCGATTATGCAAGTTGGGCAGACCAAGATAATCCGCCAGCAGGAAATAACCGTCAAAGCGCATGAAGGGGCTGGCGTTGATCGCCAACGTCGCCAACCAAGTGGTGGTGGCCAGCAGGAAAACCCCCGCCCGCAATGGACCGTCCGGCAAGAAGCTCCACAACAAGGTGGCCCAGGCGGCCAGAACCAGCTCCGCCAGCATGCCGGCGCCGCCGATCAGCAGCCGCTGACGGCGCGCGTTCAGCTTCCACGCATCGTTGGTGTCGGTGTAGAGCACCGGCATCATCACCAAAAACGCCACGCCCATGGCCGGCACCCGGCAACCGAAGTGGCGCGCGGTCAGCGCGTGCCCCATTTCGTGCAGGATTTTGGCCAGGCTCAGCGACAGACCGATGCCTATGGCGGCGCTGACCCCGCCATAGGCGGAAAAAGTGTGGGTGAACTCGTCCCAGCGCCGGGACACCAAGGCCAACGCCAGCAGCAGCACCGCACCCATCGCCATCCAGAAACGCGGATGGAATAGCCAGCCGGTCCACGGCAGCAGACGATTAAGCAGGGCCTCCGGCCTCAACAGCGGCACCCGGAAGAACAGGTAGTTCTTCAACAGCCACATCGCGCGGCTGGGTCGGTTGGCCTCGCGCAACTGCCACAGCCAGCCGTTCTGCTCGACGCTGACGGCCTGCAGCAGTTGGTGGCGGGACAAGAACAACAGTACGGCTTCGATGTCTTCCGCGCCAAGTTGCAGCGTGGTTTCGGCATTGACGGCTTGCAGCACCGCCTCGGCGGTGCCCAGCCGCCAACGCGACAGGATTTCGAAACTGGCCCAGCCCAATTGATAGAAGCGGTGGGCACAGGGATCGTGCAAGGTCCAACTGGGCGCGCCGTCGGCCAGCACCGGGCCAGGATGCAGCGTCAGTTCCTGACGCAGCGCGGGTAAGGCGGGAGATGGCATGCTCACCACCCCAGCCATTGCCGCGCGGCGGTCAGCGGCCGGCGCAAAGCGTAATAAATCAGCGGCACCCAGTCGCCGTAGACGCGGGCGGTGCCCATCTGCCCCAAGCGCGGCTTGTCGCCGTCAACGAAGCGGGCTTGCAGCCGGTAGGCGAGCAGGCCACCCTCCACCGCTTCCGCCTTGTAGGCGACGCGGAGGATTTCCGCGTCGTAGGACTCGGTGGGCGAAGCGTTGGGATAGAGGGTGATCTTGCCGCCGGGGGCCACGTCTATGGCTTCCGCCGCCGGCAGCCAAGCGGCCAGTTCCACGTGGGCGGGGTCCGCCAGGGTCATCACTTTTTCACCCACCGTCACCGCCTTGCCCTGCCAGTCGTTTCGATCGGAAAACACCACTACGCCGGCGCTGGGCGCGGTGACGTGCAATCTTTGCAGTTCCAGGCCGGTGTATTCGGCGGCTATGCTTTTTTCTTCCAGCTTGGCGCGGTCCTGCGCCATGGCCAGCTTGCCCTTGTCGTCGGTGACCGCCAGCTGGGCGCTGGCCCGAAAGCTTTCTTGCGCGGCGTCTCGCTCGCGCGCGGCCATGGCGAACTGACCAGCCAGCGAGGTGGCGTCAAGATCAAACAAGGGGTCGCCGGCTTTGACGCGCTGATTGGGTTGCACCTGGATGCGGTCTATCACCCCGCTGAGCGGCGCGCGCAGCAGCACCGGGTTTTGCGGCGTCACTTCTCCGCGCGCCAGCACGCTGAGGCGTATCGGCATGCAGGCCAGCAACAGCGCCGCGATGAGCAACCTCCTCTGCTTGCGACCGGGCCTCAGCCATTGCCGCGCCAGCTCCCGCCAGTTGCGTCTGGGCGCGAAACGCAGCAACGCATGGCCGTAGCCGTGAGCCAACTCTTCCGCCAACTTGCGCTCGTAATCGCTCCACGGCATTTCCCGCGCCAGCAGCCAGGTGCCCTGCTCGCCCAGAGGCAGCCACAGCGCGTGGGCCGGCAGCCAAGAGGACCAATCCTCGGCCAGCTCCGTCGGCAGATCGCCGGCTTCGAGCAAGCGGCTGTCCTGTCCGACTTCCGGCCCGCCAGCCTCCGCCAAATGGCGGAAGACGCGGGACAGCCATTGCATGTAAGGCGCGGTGGGATCCAGCTCCGCCAGACCGGACAACGCCGTCACATGGCGATGCAGACCCTCGCGCCATACCGCCGCCTGGCGGTATGGCAGTAGTTGCTGGCTTTCGTTGACGATGATGAAACCCAGCTGCTCTGCGCTGACCGCGTCGCGCGCGCGGTGCAGCAGCTGCAGCAGGCCGGCTAGTTCCCGGCTTCTATCGGCGTGCCCCATGCACCGCCTACTTGAAGCTGGCCCAGCCGCTCATCCCCGGCAGCAGGCTGGCGCCGTTGCCTTCGATGACGCCCACCGCGAGGATGGACTGGCTGACCGGATCTATCTGCGCGCCCAGGCGTTCTATCCTGGCCGGGAAGCTGGCGCCCAGTTCGTCCACCGCCACGGTGAACTTGCTGCCGGACTTGAGCTTGGCCAGCCATTTGGACGGCACCAGCATGCGCAACTCCAGCGAGCCGGAGTCGACGATGTCCAATACCGGATTGCCCGGGCTGACATATTGGTGCACCGCGGCGATGCGGCGCGCCACGCGGCCGTTGAAGGGCGCGCTGATCACGCATTTGCCGACGACGGTCTGCATATAGCTGGCGTCGGCGGCCGCTTCCTTGGCTTTGCCCTGGGCCTGGGCCACGTCCAGCGCGCCGGCGGAATTGAGCTTGGCCAGTTGGTTGTTCACCTTGAGCAACTGGCTGGCGGCCTCCAGCGAGGCCTGGGATTTGCGCAACTGGGCGCGGTAGCTGCCGCAGTCGAACTGCACCAGAGCCTGGCCCTTGCTGAAGCTGGCGCCCTCAGGCACCGGCAAGGCCGCGATCTTGGCCGCCACCTCGCCGGACAGGGTCACGGCGTTGCGCGCCATCAACTGCACGCGGATACGGCCGTCGCTGGCGTTGGTCACCGGCGCTGGCAACGGTTTGGCCGGCGGCGTCGCTGCCTGGGCCCAACCCGCCGCCAGCAAGCAGACCGTAGTCCGAAATACCGTCAACTTCATGGCTTGCTCCCCGCCACCTGACCCTGCCAACGCGTTTCCGCGCCCTTGAAGGCGGCGGACAAGGCCGGCAGATCATAGCTGGCGGTGCTTTCCGGCAGCGGGTCCATCCCCAGGCTGGAGCCCATCTGGCCGTAGGCGTTTTGCAGATCGCCGTAGCTTTGGTACAGCCGCAGCGTGGAGAATACCGCGTTGGCGTCGGCCAGGATCGCCGGCAGGCGGCCCTGCACGCCGCTGTCTGTGGCGTTGCGGTTCTGCACGTAGATGCGTTGCTCCACGTCGTTGAGTTCTTGTTCCAGCCCGAACTGGCGCGAGCGGCCTTTGAGATCGAGGTAGGCCACGTGCACCTGGGTCAACACCGCCATGTTCAGCGCCATGCGCTGGGTCTTGGCCACTTGCAGCTGGGCGTCGGCGGCCTTGGTGATCGGCCCGGCGCTGAACAGATTGAGCAAGTTCCAGCTGATGCGCAGGCCGGCGTCGCTCCAGGAGTTGTTGACCAGGAATTTATTGCTGTCGTAGTTCTGTCCGATGCTGAATTCCAGGCCCGGCAGCAGCTTGGCGATGGCCTTGCGGGTTTCGGTGACGCCGATGCGCTCGTTGTAACGCGCCTCGTTCAATTCCGGCCGATTCAGCAGGGCCATTTCCTCCATCTGCTCCAGCTTCAGGCCCAAGGCCGGAGTGGGCAGCCCTGCCGGCACCGCCACCTTGAAATCGGTGCCCGGCGGCACGTTCATGATGGCGGCCAGCTTGGGTTTGGCCTGGGCCAGCGCGTTGCGGATCATGCCCATCTGGCGGATCACGTCCAGCAGTTGACGGCGGTAGTTCAGCGCTTCCAGCGGCGCGCGCAGCTTCTGCTTCTCCACCTGTCTCGCGTCTTCCAGCGCGCGGTTGGTTTCGGCCAGCAGCGAATCGATGCGGCCCTCCAGCTGTTGCGCGCCCACCGCCTGCCACCAGGCTTCCCGCACTTGCTGCATCAGTTGCTGCGCCACTTTGCGCTTGCGCTGCTGCAAGATCAGCATGCGGTCGGACTGCTGCTGCGCGGTGTAGTAGCTGACGCCGAAGTCCAGCACGTTCCAGCTCAAGTTGAGGTCCGCGGTATGGCTGCGCTTCTCCGAGGAGATGGACGGCACCAGCGATTGTTCTCCGGTAGCGACGTTCTGCGACGAGGAGGCGTTGTCCTTGTTGCGCGCGGTGTAGCCGGCGGCCAGCGCCAGCTTGGGCAACATGTCCAGGCTGGACAGGTCCAGCTGACGCTGCGCCATCGCTTCTTCCATCAATTTGACCCGGTAATCCAGGTTGTACTTCAACGCGCGCGCCATCGCCTCTTGCAAGGTCACCGGCCCGGCCAGCGGTTCCTGGCTGCCGAACATGGCCTGGCGATCCGCCGCCAGCGTGGCTTGGCGATCTCCCAGGCTCATCGGCGTGGGCGTCACCGCGCAACCGGTCAAAGCCAGCGCGGTCAGCGCGGCCAGCGTTCGAAGAACGCCGAGGCCGGCCCCTCCCCCCTGTGTTTGTTGCGTCATATCGTCCCCTGTGCGTTTGTTTGTTTAGTGAAGTTATGTATGAAACCCGCGGTCAAACCACGTCCTCCGCCTGCAGCCATTCGGCAATCTGCTGGTCGAAAGCGGGTCTGCCATGCTGGCGGAATTGCTCGTGCAAAGCAGGTTTGCCGGCCGCCGCGACCTTCTCCGTTGCCGCGGCCGCCTGCCCGCCCGTGCCGGTTTTCAACTGCATATGCGTGACGCCGCGATGGCCGTTTTGGTCGCTGACGGTCACTTCCAAAGACAGGGATCGGCTCCAGCCTGCCGGCGGCGTGCCGCTGAAACGACCGGTCTGAGGATCGAACTTCAGCCAGGTCGGCAACGGCTGACCATTGCTCTGACGCACCTGAATGTTCAGCACCGCGTCCGGGTTGCGGGTAATCACGGTGCCGGGCGGCAGGCTGAAGTTGAAGCCCTGCCCGGCCACCAACGGCCGCACGCCCAGATCCGGCATCACTTGCAGCGGCGCACTCGAGGCGCCGCCCAGATTGGAAACAAAGGGCAGGCTGGCGTTGCCTCGTCCAAACGGTTCGCTCGGCGTCGGCGCGAAACGGTCCTGGCCAAAGGAAATCTGGACGGGATTGCTCGTCAGAGGCCCTACCGGACCTTGCGGCGTCTGCGCGGGGCCATTGCTCACGCCGCTCACCGCGGCCAGCACGATATTGGGCGTAATGGGCGCGATGTTGATGACCGGCGCCGTGTTGGGCTGCGGCGGCGCTTCCGCCGGCGGCAACGGCGGCAGCACCACCGTGGTGGCGGAGCTTAGTTGATAGGCCGGAGCCACCGTCTGCTGCTGGGTCACGTTGCCGGCCAAATCAGCCGCCGCGCCGGACTTGAGCGCCAGCGCCACTGAGCCCGCGCCGCCCACCCCGGTCAACTGCACCACGTAGTGGCTATCGCTGATGCGGACGATATTGCCGATGCTGGCGCGGGCGCCGCCGCTGGTGATCACGCTCAGATCGCTGGCGTTCAGGCCGACGATGGGTTTGTTCAGCACCAGGTCGTAACGCAGGCTGCTGGCGGAGCTGGAAACCGGGTCCAAGCGGGTGAAGGACTGCGGCGCCGGCGCGGCGGTGTCCACGGTAAACGTGAACGACGCCGACTGCGCGCTGATGTTGCCCGCCACGTCGGTGGCCGTGGCGCGCACGCTGTGGTTGCCGTCCGCCAACGCCTGACTCAGATTGAACAACCAGACGCCGCTGCCGTCGGCGGTAGCGGTGCCGACCTGCACGCCGTCGATAAACACAGCCACCTTGCTGCCGGCCTCGGCCAGGCCAGTCACGCTGGGACGGTTGACGTTGGTGATGCCGTCCCGGTTACTGGAGCCGGAGTCGGTGGCCTGAGTCAGGCCGGTATTCGCCGGGCCGTCCGGCGCAATGGTATCCACCGTGATGACGTAGGCTGTCGACTGGCCGCTGGCGTTGCCCGCCAGATCGGTGGCGGTGGTGCGGATGCTGTGATTGCCGTCCGCCAGAGAGCTGCCAAGGTTGTAGCTCCAAGCCCCGCTACCGTCCGCCGTCGCCGTGCCCACCGCCGTGCCGTCCACGTACACCGTCACCGTGCTATTGGCTTCCGCCGTGCCGGTGACCGTGGGACGGTTGTTGCCGGTGATGCCGTCGCCATGGTTGCTGCCGGTATCCGTCGCCGTACTCAAAACCACGCCGGACGGCGTCGCGGGCGCGCTGCTGTCTATCACCACGTTGTAGGCGCTGGATTGGCCGCTGCTGACGCCGCCGCTGCTGACCACGGCGGTAATCGCGTGCGCGCCGGAACTCAGGCTGGAGACAAAGCTGTAACTCCAGGCCCCGCTGCCGTCAGCGACCGTGCTATCGATGGGCACCCCATCCACATAGATGATGACAAGGCTGTTGGCGATCCCGGTGCCGGTCACCGTGGGCGTGGTGTTGCTGGTGACGCCGTCGCTTTGGCTGCTGCCGGTGTCGGTGCCGCTGGTCAGGCCGGAGACGCTGGGCGGCATCAGTTGCAAGGCAATATTGCGAGTAGCTGCGGCGCTGTTCTTGGTCCCGTCGTTGACGGTGAAACTGACGGTGCGGACGCTGGTGTTGGGCGAACCGGCGGTGTCGTTGTAAGTGACCGCGCGCAAGGCCGCCTGCCATTGCGCCAGCGTGGCCGTCGCGCCGCTGGACGTCAGCGTCAGCACCCCGGTGCCGGCGTTGTAACTGGCCGTGATATTGCCGAAGGTGCTGCCGCTGGTGTTGCTGAAGGCCAGCACATCCTCGCCGCTGTGGAAGTTGCCGGTAATGGCCACCGTGGCGCTGGCCAAAGTGGTGTTGTCCAGATCGGACACGGTCAAACCGCCGTCCACCGGCGTGGCCGCGCCGCCCACCACATAGGCGCCGGCGCTGCCGGTAGTGGTGGCGATAGGCGTTTGATCCGTAGCCGCCACAGTGACGCTCCGGGTCACGGCGGCGCTGTCCTTGCTGCCGTCGTTGACGCTGAAGCTGATGGTGCGGGTGGCGGTATTGGGCGTCACCGCAGTATCGGTATAAGTGACCGCGCGCAGCGCGGCCTGCCATTGGGCCAAGGTGGCTGTAGCGCCGCTAGAGGTCAGCGTCAGCACCCCGGTGCCGCTGTTGTAGCTGGCGCTGATGTTGCCCATGGTGCTGCCGTTGTTGACGAAGGCCAACACGTCCTGACCGCTCTGGAAGTTGCCGGTAATCGCCACCGTGGCGCTGGCCAAAGTGGTGTTGTCCAGATCGCTGACCGTAATACCCGTGTCCACCGCCACCGGCGTGGACGTCGTATTGTCCCCGGCGGTGAAGGCCGCGCTGCCGCCGCTGGTGTTGGCGATCGGGGTTTGATCGGTTGCTGCCACCGTCACGCTGCGGGTCACCGCCGTGCTGTTCTTGCTGCCGTCGTTGACCTGGAAGCTGACGGTGCGGGTGGCGGTGTTGGGCGTCACCGCCGTGTCGGTGTAGGTCACCGCCCGCAAAGCCGCCTGCCATTGCCCCAGCGTGGCCGTGGCGCCGCTGGACGTCAGCGTCAGCACTCCGGTGCCGCTGTTGTAACTGGCTGTGATGTTGCCGAAGGTGATGGCGCTGGTATTGCTGAAGGCCAACACGTCCTGGCCGCTCTGGAAGTTGCCGGTAATCGCCACCGTGGCGCTGGCCAAAGTGGTGTTGTCCAGATCGCTGACCGTAATGCCCGTATCCACCGCCACCGGCGTGGACGTCGTATTGTCCCCGGCGGTGAAGACCGCGCTACCGCCGCTGGCGGTGGCGATCGGGGTCTGGTCGGTGGCGGTCACCGTCACCGCGCGGGTGACGACGCTGCTGCTGGCGCTGCCGTCATTGACCTGGAAGCTGACGGTGCGAGTCGCGGTGTTGGGGCTTACCGCGCTGTCGGTGTAGGTCACCGCCCGCAAAGCCGCCTGCCATTGCGCCAACGTGGCGCTGCCGCCGCTGGAGCTCAGCGTCAGCACCCCGGTGCCGGCGTTGTAGCTGGCGGTGATATTGCCCATGGTGCTGCCGTCGTTGGTGAAGGCCAGCACGTCCTCGCCGCTCTGGAAGTTGCCGGTGATGGACACGGTGGCGCTGACCAGGGTGGGACTGGCGCTGTCGGTGACGGTGAGGCCGCCATCCACCGCCACTGGGGTGGAGGCGGTATTGTCGCCGGAAGTGAAGGCGGCGCTGCCGCCGCTGGGAGTCACCACCGGCACCACCGCCACATTGACGGTGGAAGCCAAGGCCAGCGTGGTGGTGTCCACCCCGCCGTTGCTGGTGCCGCCGTTGTCCTTGACGCTGGTCAGCGTCACCACGCGGTTGCCGGCGGTGGGGCTGCCGTTGCTGTCTCGATAGGTGATGCCGTTGACCACGCTGGCCGCGGTGCTGCCGGATATGCCGCTGCTGCTGATGGATACGGTAGCGGTGCCACCGGAGAGGGAGACGGTAACGCTCAGGCCGTTGCCGCTGGTGGTGACCGAGTTGCCATTGCTCAGCGCCACATTGCTGCCGTCTATGGACAGGATTTCGCTGCTGCCGTCATGCAAACCGGACACGGTCAGGGTCAGCAGGATGATGCTCTGGCTGGATTCAATTGCGCTAACGCTGGCGCCGCTGAACACCGCCACAGCAGAGCCGCCCATGGCGAAGGTGGGATTGCTGGCGGTGGCGCTGGTGGTGGGCGCGTCGTTGACCGCCGCCACCGCCACCGTCACATTGCTGGAGCCCGTGCCGCCGCGGCCGTCGTTGACGCTGACGTTGACTGTGCGGGTAGCGGTGTTGGGATCGTTGCTGGTGTTGTTGTAAGTCAGCGCCGCCACCAGCGTGGCCACCCGCGACGGGGTGGCGTTGCTGTTGAAGGTGACGATCAGATCATGACCGCCGACACCATCTCCGCTGGTGGCGATTACCCCTATGCTCACCCCGCCCACCGTCACCACGCTGCCCACGCTGGTGCCGCTGGACAAAGTCACCGTGCCGCTGGTGTCGATGCCCAGCACATCCTGGCCGCTTTGGCCGTTGGCGGAAATGTGCACGGTCAGATTGCCGCTGTTGAAGTTGGGGGTATCGCTATCCGTCACCGTGACCGCGGTGCCGGTATCCAGTTTCACCGCGCCGCCTTTCTCGGTGAAGGTGGGATTGTCGCCGTTGAGGTTGCCTATCACCGGCGCGGCGTCCGCCGCCACCGTCACCGTCTTGGTCACCGCGCTGCTGTTGATCGCGCCGTCGTTGATGGCGAAGCTGATGGTGCGGGAACTGGTGTTGGGCGACAGCGAGCTGTCGGAATAGGTCACCGCGCGCAAGGCGGCCTGCCACTGGGCCAGGGTGGCCGTGGCGCCGCTGGAGGTCAGCGTCAGCACCCCGGTGCCGCTGTTGTAGCTGGCCGTGATATTGCCCATGGTGCTGCCGTTGTTGGTGAAGGCCAGCACGTCCTCGCCGCTGTGGAAGTTGCTAGTGATCGACACCGTGGCGCTGGCTTGGGTGCTGCTGTCGGAATCGGACAACGTGATGCCGCTGTCCACCGTCACCGCAGTGCCGGTGCCGCTGCTATAGGCGCTTGAACCGCCGCTGGCGGTCAGCGCCGGCGCAAAACCGAAATTAATGGCGTTGATGGCGCCTATGCCTATCATGCCGGTCACATTGTGACCGTTGGCCGCCAACACCCGGAAGGAATCAATGCCCTGGAAAGCACTGTTGCCGGAGACATTGAAAGTCACCAGCCCGCCGCTGCCTTGCAACACGTCGCCCACGTTCAGCGTCAACGTCGCGCCGCTGACCGCGGAACCGTTGATATAGCCGACCAGTTGCAGATTGCCGCCGGCGGTGCCGGAGTCGAAGCCATTCAGCACCACGCCGATGGAATTCAAGGTGAAGCGGCTGCTATCGTTGGACTTGACGCTGAAATAGGAGATGGGAATGGTGCCGTCGCTATAGCCGTCCACCGTTTCCGTGGTCACCGAGCCGGCTTTTTCGACAATAATCGTCTGGCCGCCGTTATTGGTGGAACCCAGTTGCAACGAGAAATCCCAGCCCTGGAGGTTACCAGCGTTCACCACGCTGCCGGATGGGTTATAGGTGTTGCCATCCGATGTGGTGAAATCGGTGGTGCCGGTTACCGGCCGCGCCAGCAAGGCGTCGTAGCTAAAATGCAAGGCATCCACGTCGATGTGCCCGCTGTTGCGCTCCAGCGTCCAGTCGCCGCCCAGCCTTGCCGCGCCGGTGGCGTCGGTGGACGCGGCCACGTCGGCATGGGTGTAGCGGGACAAGGCGCTGACGAAGGCGGCCCCGCTGCTGCCGGCGGCGATGTCGCAACCGTAGAGCAGAATATCGCCGTCGGCGCGCAAGGCTTGGCCTATGGTTTTCAGGTCCGCCTGACGGCTATCCAGCTTGGCGGTGGTCAGCTCCACGCTGCCCAACATCAGATCCCCGCTCTGTCCATGGGAAATCACATGGATGGCGGCGTAGCCGTGATGGGTTTTCGCCCATTCCGCCATCTGGCTCAGGCCGTCCTGGCCGGCATTGAGCACCACTACTTCCATGCCGGCCGGCATTTGCGACAGCAGGCTCTGGTAATTGACGACATTGGACTCGACAAACACCACCTGTTTGGCCGGCACGGCCGGCGCCAAGGCCGCGGCGAACTTCTCCGCCAGCCTCTCCACCGCGGCGGACCGCGGCGCGGCCGGCGTCTCCGCCGGAGCCGGTCGCTCCATGGGGTGCGGCGCGTCCGCATGCGCCGAGGCGGCGGCGGCCGTAGCGGCCGCCGCGCCGTCGAACATCAACCTGGGCTCCAAGGCCTGCAACAGCAGGCGGGAGCGTTTGAGAACCGGTGTCTTCTTATTACTGCCTTGCGATTGCCCCGCTGATTTCCACCACCCCATCACGCTCTCCCCGATCATTTCGGCTTAAAGCACCGGTCGAACCACGCCAATGACTGCATCCAAAAAGCTGCTCAGCGGATTAGAACCTGTATCAAAGCAAAAATAAATGACAATTAAATAAATTCAAATCAGAACAACTGCGACAACGTAACAAACCAGGCCGCCTGTAAGCTGACAAAAGCTGTCAGCCGCAAGGAAGAAGGCCCCTCTTTAAAAAATAGTTGTTCCTCACGCGAAGTAAGCTAAGTGCAAATACGTAGCGCGCACAATATTTATTCAACATATGAAATATGCCGTGGCTTGCCCTCGTCCGCGCCATCCCGTATCGTTCGTCCGCTGTCCGCCCATCCAAGGATTTCTCCATGCCCGCCACCCCGCTGTATTGCGCCGCCGACGCGCGCCAGGACGCCGCCCACGCGCTGGCCGAACGCTTTGCCCTGCCGCTGCTGACGCAGAGGCCCGAGCAAGGCTATTGGCTGGAACTGGGCGAAGAACGGCTGGAACTATTGACCACCGGCAAGCACGGCGCGGTGTATGCGGAATTCGTCGAAGGCGCGGCCAAGCATCGCCGCGAGCAGGGCGGCGGCCGCGGCCAGCCGGTGGCCAAGGCCATCGGCCTGAAAGGCGCCAAGGAACTGCCCTATGTGGTGGACGCCACCGCCGGCCTGGGCCGCGACAGCTTCGTGCTGGCCGGATTGGGCTGCCGCGTCACCTTGGTGGAGCGCTCGCCGGTGGCCGCCGCGCTGCTGGCCGACGCGCTGGAACGCGCCGCCGGCCACCCGGACACCGCCGACATCGCCGCTCGCATGCAACTGGTGCACGCCAGCTCCATCGCCTGGCTGGCCGCGTTGAGCGAGACCGAACGGCCGGATGTGGTCTTCGTCGACCCGATGTTCCCGGACACCGACAAGAAAAGCGCCGCCGCCAAAAAGGACATGCAAGCCTTTCAGCAGGTCATAGGCGACGACCAGGACAGCGCCGCGCTGTTGCAAGCCGCCATCGCCGCGGCCAAGAACCGCGTGGTGGTGAAACGGCCGCGGCTGGGCGCGGCCATCGAGGGCGTGAAACCGTCTGCGGTGCTGGACGGCAAATCCACCCGCTTTGATCTTTACGTGATCAAGGCCTTGAACCCGGCCCTGGGCTGACGCCATCAGGGACCTGTTCCCGCTCGAACATCCCATAATCCCGCAACACCGCCGCCACCCGCAGCCGGTAATCGGCGAACAAGGCCTCCCGGCCCTGCCGCTGCGCCGCGCGGTGCGGCTCCAGCCGCCGCCAGGCCGCCACCGACGCCTCATCGCGCCAGAACGACAGCGACAACATCTTTTCCGGCCGGCTCAGGCTGGCGAAACGCTCGATGGACAAGAAACCGTCCGCCGTCGCCAACTCCCGCCCCAGGCGCTCCGCCCAGCCCAGATACCCGTCCCGGCCGCCCTCGGCCAGTTCCACCTCGAAAATCACCGCAATCATTCCGTTCTCCCTTCCATGCCATAAATGCGCACGCGCGCGTTGGGCAGCCTTCGAAAACGCGCCGCCGCCGTCAAAGTTTTCCAATCCGGCCGCATCGCCGCCAAGGCGGCCAAGCCGCCGCGGGCAATCTCCAGCGCCAGCGCCCGGCCCGGACAAGCATGCCGGCCCGCGCCGAACATCAAACTCTCGCCCGGCCCTGCCGGGTCAAGCGCCGCCGCGGCCAACACCACCAGCACGGAAGCGCCGGCCGGCACCGTCTGCCCGCCGTGGGACCACTCCCCCACGGTAAAGCGACGGGTGTTGTGCAAGACCGGATCCTGCCAGGCCAGCCAGGCCCAATCCGCCGCCGCGCCCGCCGCCAGCGGACGGCCTTGGGCCTGATGCCAGACCGCGGCGGCGAACAGACCGGCGCCAGCGTCCAGGCTCTGGAACAGCAGACCGATCACATTCGCCGTCAACGCCGCCTCCTCCGCCGTCCACTCGCGTCGCAATACCGCCAATAGGCCGCCGGACCGCGGCAAAGCCTTGGCCACCCGAGCTTGCAACGCCGCCAAAGCCTTCTCCCCGCTCGCCTGCGCCTCGGCGTCGGCATCTGCCGCCAGCGCCTGGGCCAAGGTAACGACCTCCGCGACCAAGGCCGGCGCGGCCTCCATAGGCAGCCCCAGCAAACCCGCCAGCGTCAGCACCGGCAAGCCCTGCGCCATCCGGTCCAGCAAGCCCCCGTTCAACGGCTCCCGTGCCAAGCAGTCCCGCGCCAGGCTTTCCGCCAAGCGTCCGGCCTCCACGCCCGCCACCGTCGCCAAGGCCCGGTTCAAGGCCGCCTTCAGCGCCGGGTGGCGCGGCGCCTCGTTCATCCGCGCCCATAGGCAGAAAGTCCGCGCCAAGCCGCCGTCGCCCAGCTGCGGCGGCGCGGGCTGCTCCAGCGGCCGCACCCGACACTCCGCCGCGGCCAACACCGCCTGCGCCGCCGCGTATCCTGCCGCCACCCACAAGCCCAGGCCGGCGTCAAAATACAATGGCCGCCGCTGCGCCAGATCCCGGTAATAAGGATAGGGATGGGCATGGACCACCGCCGCCAGCGGGTCCAAAGGCCAAGCGTTCATGCCGCCCCCGTCAGGCTCACGCCGCTACGCGCCGGCAACACCGGCTCGCTCAGAAAATGGCTATGCAAATAGCCCAGCAAATCCCCCATCTCCGCTCTCCTTGTTCAAGCTTGACGATGGGTTTATCGTAGCCGGCGGCATCCGCCAAAGTTTCAGCCGAGGATGAACCATGCTTGCAGCCCCGCACGACCGCATACCCGACATCAGCCGCCTGGCCAGCCTGCTGGCCGACCCCGGCCGCGCGCTGATGCTGCTGCTGTTGCAAGACGGCCGCCTCTACCCGGCCAGCGATCTGGCCCAAGCCGCCGGCCTGTCGTCGCAAGCGGCCAGCAACCACCTCGCCAAGCTGCTGCACGGCCAGGCGGTGCGGGTGGAACAGCGCGGCCGCCACCGCTATTACGGCCTGGCCAGCCCGACCATCGCCCATGCGCTGGAAGCGCTGTCCGCCGCCGCCGGCGAAAGCCGGAGCGCGGTGCGCCCCAAGGGCAATGCCGACATCCGCCTGGCGCGCAGCTGCTACGACCACCTCGCCGGCCGGCTGGGCATCGCCGTCGCCGACTTCCTGCAACAGCGGCAACTGCTGCAACGGCGCGATGAGCGCGAATTCGCGGTGACGCCGGCCGGCGCGGACTGGCTGGCGGCGCGGCTGGACATTCAACTGGACGGCATTGCCCGCCCGCGCCGGCCGCTGGCGCGCGCCTGCCTGGACTGGAGCGAACGCCGCGACCACATCGCCGGCAGCCTGGGCGCAGCCCTGTGCCAGGCCTTTTTACAGCGCGGCCTGACCGAGCGCCGCAGCGACAGCCGCGCCTTGCGGATTACGCCGGCCGGTTACGCTTTCTTGAAGCAGGAATGCGGAGTGGGCAGCGAGCAGCTGCGGGAGGAATCACCCTAGGGAGAGAAATGCGAGCAGTATGAAGAGGAGATGAAGATACTCAATCATCGCTTTCTATACCGAAATCGCGGCGCCACTCCCGTGGCGCAACACCAAAAACCTTCCGGAAATTCGTACGCAGCGATGCTGCGCTGCCAAAACCCACGGACTCGGCAATCGTTTCAATAGACTGCCCGCTGGTTTCCAGCAGCACCTGGCTGCGCTGTAAACGTTCCGCCAGCAACCACTGGCTGACAGTCATACCAGTGGCCTCGTAAAAACTGCGCGTCAATGTGCGGCGGCTCATATGCACATGCCTGGCCATCGCGTCCAAAGAACATGGTGTGGCCAGATTCCGACGCAACAACTCCAACAAGTCGTTAATACGGGTATCGCGGCTGGAACTAGGAACCGGTTTTTCAATGAGCTGGGCCTGCCCACCCTCCCGGTAAGCCGGCAACACCAAACGTTGGGCAATCTTATTTGCCGCAGCGCTACCGCAGTATTCGCGCACAATCGCCAAGCAGCAGTCCAGACCCGCAGTCACACCCGCAGAGGTCGTTAGCCTATCGCTATTCACATAGAGCGCGTCGGCCTTGAAGCTAACCGCGGGAAAACGCTCGGCAAAATCCTGAGCATACTCCCAATACGTCGTCGCCTCCTGGCCGTTGAGCAACCCCGCATAAGCCAGGACATACGCGCCCAAGCATAAACCAACAATACGCGCACCCCGCGCCCTACAAGCCCGCAAAGCCGCAATCAAGGCATCGGATGGGCGCGAACTAGGATCATGCCAGCCAGGGATAATGACAATATGAGCCTCCGCCAAGGCCTCCAAACCCCATTGGGGCTCCAGACCCAAGCCATGCGGCCCCTTCTGAGCGCCCTCCGCACACACCTTGAACGAAAACAGCGGTGGCCCCAGAAAAACCTCCGGGCTAAAAACCAGACAAGGTATCGCCACGTGAAAAGCGCTGAAATGCGGACCGACAAAGAGCGCCACCGACAACGGTGAGCAGCGCTCTCTAAAAGAGGAAATTTGAGCAAGCATACTTAGAAAGTATAGGCCTCACCGTCTAGCGGCACCAATACCCGTCGTCTGTTCATGCCCACCTGATCAATATAATTGCGCAGCTCCGCACGGGTCTGTGCGGCATGATTCACCGTCTCCATATGACTGGCGATCACAGTGGCTTGCGGCGCCATACGGTGGGCGCGGAGCAAATCCTCCTTGCCCATGATCAAAGAACCGGCAAACCCCTCCATCCGCGCGTAGGCGGTATTAAGGATAATCACCTCAGGCCGATGGCGTCGTATCGCCTCTTCCACCGCCCCTGTCCACACCGTGTCCCCGGCCACATAGACCGTTTTATAGCCAGGGCTTTCCAACACGATTCCCGACACCTCCCCCATGATCTGCCCCAATGGGGACGCCATCAAGACATCTGGCCCATGCTGCCCTCCGGTGCGGTACAAGCGCACTCCCTGAAATTCAGCATCGCCGGTGAGAACCCGCACCGTCATAAAACCATCCCGCCGCACGCTGGCAGCATCAGCCTCATTCTGCGTAAAGATAGGAATGCTCTTGGGAAGGCGACGGCGAGTAGCGTCGTCCCAATGGTCGGGGTGCAGATGAGTAAGAATCACCGCGCTCACCTGATCCAGCACCTGATCGGCGGGCATAGGAAGCTCCACTCGCGGAAACCGGAGCTGACTGTTATAGCTGCCCGGAAGCCCCGGATAAGCATCCTTTTCCGCCAGCATTGGATCAATCAGGAAATTTACCCCTCCGTAGCTCAGCTTAATCGTGGCGCTGCGAATCTGTTGAAACTTCATGGTTTTCGCTGACGGCCGCCCCGTCTCCTCCGCCGCAGCCACCACGCCGGAGCACAGCGGAAAAACGGTCAAGATAACGACAAGGCCAAACAATGACAGAGATCGCATTTCATTTCCTCTCTACGAGCGAAAACATAATTGAGTACTCGTCAGCCCCAAGCCACCACCGTAGCCAAGAAAGCCTCAGATGCCCCCCAAGCACACTTAAACTCGTGTGCACATGACTCAAAGCCGACACCTAGCTCTCATTATCCGATTGCGCCGCCGGAAAGACGTGTTACTCCGGGGTCAATAAACGAAAAAATCGGGCCATATCCATGCCAATAACCCCGCTTAATGAGTCAGGCCGGGTCAACTCTGCTTTCTTGAAGCAGGAATGCGGAGTGGGCAGCGAGCAGTTGCGGGGAGATTGAAGCGGTTTGCGCGCGGGAGCGTGGCGGGAGCAGCCCTTGGACAGTGTCGGCGGGGGTTGGTGGGTATCGCCTACGGCTCCACCCGCCCTACAAGACCGTTCGCCGTAGGGTGAGTGGAGCGCAGCGATACCCACGCAAGGCGCTTAGCGGTTTCTCAGACGGATGCGACGGAAACGCGCTTCCAGCTTGAGCCTTTGTCCCAGCGCCCGATAGAGCTGGTGTTGGCTATCGACATGGCGATAGACCCGGACCCGATCGGCGCCCAACAGCATCATGATTTCCAGGTAGTTGAAGAAACCCATCCACTGGCCGCGTCCGTCGCGGTCGTCAAAATCGATGTCGCGCGCCACGCGGCTGAGCAGGCCTTTACCGACGTATTCGCGGTTGTCCTTCATCCATTGCAGCAGGTGGGCCGCGCATTCGCGGCCGTAGGTGACATTGGAGGGGTAGTCCTTGCTGGGCGTGGGCATTTGCCAGTAATGCCGATAGGTGCGTCCGGGGCAGAAGCGGACGAAGGGGAGCAAGGCTTCCTGTTGTTCCAGCGAGTGCAGTTTGTAGCGGCGACGACGGGGGAAGTTTTGAGAATGTTGCATGGTGTTTCTCCTGCTGTGACACAAGATAAACCACCTGCCGAGAGAAGCTGAGGTATTAGGCAGGCGCGTGGCAGGATTGGCGTACCGGACACTGTTAACCCGGTGAGTGCATGGCACTCTCCCACCATGCGCCTGCCGAATGGCACGACCATGGAAAAGCAGCTTGCGCAGGGGTCTGCGCAAGCAAGTTAACAGTGATTACGGGACGCCAATCCCGTGTGCCGCTTGTTTTGGCGGCAACGTGGGGATTGTTCCTGAGGGAGTGCTTGGGGTCAAGGTGGGGTGGTCAGTTTTGAATCCACTGCGCGGATGATGTTTTTGGTGCCGCTTTCCGCGCTAACCGAGCGAAGCAAGCGTCGCATCGCGAGGGAATAAGACGGGGAG